>NZ_JBVJIN010000043.1:41377-51832 GCF_055586285.1 Actinokineospora sp. NPDC051303 | reverse complement strand
GCTGGCGGAACCCGAACATCTCGCCCGAGACGGAGAACTGGCCGCGTTCCAAGCGGGAGATACCGGCCACCGGGCTGCCTTTGGCTCTGGCCAGTACGTTGGCCGCGCCTGATCCGCCGCACGAAGGCCCGGCCGACGCGGATTCGAAATCGGCCGGGCCTGTCGTGCGACTCGGGCTGACAAGTCCGCCCGCTCCCTCAGAAGCACTCCCGCCTGTGGCCAGTCCGGACACCGTGCTCAGATGACATCGCAACGGTCAGGCGGTTGAGCCTCGTCGGGGGTCAGGGCAGGCGCAGCCAGGCGGTGGTGTCGGTTGGCAGTGCGCCGTTGGTGAGGGGGGTGCTCGACAACAGGACCTCGGTGCCCTCGGGGAGTTCGAATGGGGTGGCGCCGAAGTTCACCGCGCAGGCGAAGCCGTCTCCCCGGGTGAAGAACAGGACGTTGGGTGGGGAGGCGAGCCAGGTGAAATCTGGGGCGGTTAGGCCTGGTTCGGTGCGGCGGAGGTGGAGGGCGGCTCGGTGCAGGGAGAGCATGGAGCTCGCGTCTGCGGCTTGTTCGGATACCGCGTATTTGCCGAACCAGTCCGGTTGGGGAAGCCAGGGGGCCGCGGTGGCCTCCGGTGGGGAGAAGCCGAAGCTGCCGGGGTGAGGGGTCCAGGGCAGGGGGACTCGGCAGCCGTCGCGGCCGAAGTCGGTGCCCTGGGTGCGTTTCCAGCTTGGGTCCTGGCGGGCGTGGTCGGGGAGGTCGACGACCTCGGGCAGGCCCAGTTCCTCGCCCTGATAGAGGTACTGCGAGCCGGGTAGTGCCAGCAGGGCCAGGGTCGCGGCGCGGGCGCGCCGCTCCCCCAGTGCGAAATCGACTTGGCCGCGTGGGCGGACCAGGGCGAGTTGGGGGTCCAGCGACACGGGGAACTCGGCGGGGGTGACGATGCCGTAGCGGGTGACCGCGCGATGCACGTCGTGGTTGGCCAGGGTCCAGGTGATGGTGGCGCCGGTCGAGCCGATGTCGGTGAAGGCCTGCTCGATGGAGGTTCGCCAGTCCGCGGCGCTCCACGGGCGCATGAGCAGGTCGAAGAAGAACGCCTGTGGCAGCTCGTCTTCGCGCAGGTAGGCGGCCAGGGCTTCGACGGTGGGGACCCAGATTTCCCCGACCAGGGTCAGGTCGCGGTCTGGTCCGTAGGACGCGGCGATGGCGCGCCAGCGGCGGTAGACCTCGTGCACCTCCGGGCGGTTCCAGGCGTGCTCGTTGAAGCGGCCGCCGTCCCAGTCCGGCAGGTCCTCGTGCTTGAACAGGCCGTGCGCCACATCGATGCGGAAGCCGTCGACGCCCCGGTCGAACCAGAACCGCAGCACGTCGTCGAACAGGGCCGTGACGTCGGGGTGGCGCCAGTTGAAGTCCACCTGCGCCGAGTCGAAGAAGTGCAGATACCACTGGCCGGGGGTGCCGTCGGGCTCGGTGATCCTGGTCCACGCTGGCCCGCCGAACTCCGAGCGCCAGTTGTTCGGCGGAAGCTCCCCGTGCTCGCCTCGGCCGTCGCGGAAGATGAACCGCTCGCGCTCGGGCGAGCCGGGACCGGCGGCCACGGCCGCGGCGAACCACGGGTGCGCGCTGGAGCAGTGGTTGGGCACCAAGTCCAGCAGCACCTTCAGGCCGCGCTCATGGGCCTCGCCGACGAACGCGTCGAAGGCGGCCAGGTCTCCGTAATCGGGCTCGATGTCGGTGTAGTCGGCGACGTCGTAGCCGTGGTCGGCCTGCGGCGACGGGAAGCACGGGTTGAGCCAGACGCCGTCGACGCCGAGGTCGGCCAGATAGTCCAACCGGGACCGGAGCCCGGTGAAGTCGCCGATGCCGTCGCCGTCGCCGTCGGCGAAGCTGCGGAGGTAAATCTGGTAGATGACCGCGTCGCGCCACCAGTTGGTGCGGGTCATGGCAATCAATCCTTTGTGTCGTCGGGAAATCATTTGACCGCGCCCGCGGTCAGGCCGTCCACGATCCGGCGCTGGAACACCACGACCAGCACCACCAGCGGGATGGTGACCAGCACGCCCGCGGCCATCTGGCTGCCGAACGGGGTCTCGAACTGGCTGGCGCCCGCGAACTTCGAGATCGCCACCGGCGCGGTCTGCATGGCCGCCTCGTTGGTCATCGACAGCGCGATGAGGAACTCGTTCCACGCCGCGACGAACGTGATGATCGCGGTGGTGAACACGCCGGGGGCGGCCAGCGGCAGCACGATCCGGCGGAACGCCTGCCCCTGGGTGCAGCCGTCGATCATCGCGGCCTGCTCAAGCTCGATCGGGATCTGCCGGAAGAACGCGGTCAGAATCCACACGGCCATCGGCAGCGCGAACGACAGGCTCGGCGCGACCATGGCCTGGTAGGTGTTGATCCAGTCCCAGTCGGTGAACAGCTTCAGCAGCGGCACCACGATCGAGACCACCGGGAACATCGACGTGGCGATGATCCCGGTCAGCACCAGGCGTTTGAACGGGAAATCCAGGCGGGCCATCGCGTACGCCGTGAGCGTCGCGATGACCAGCGCGAGCACCGTCGTCGTCCCGGCCACGACCAGGCTGTTGACCATCGCCCGCAGAAAGCCCTGGTCGGGGTCGAACACGGCGGCGTAGTTCTCCAGCGACCACGGCGACGGCAGCGCCGACTTGTCGAAGATGTCGGAGGTGCGCCGGAAGCTGGACACCACCATCCAGTAGAACGGCGCCAGGCAGAACACGATGACGACGACGATCCCGATCGTCACCAGCGGCCCCCGGGCGCGCTTGCGCCGGACCGGGGCGGGCCCGGTCCGCGGTGGCGTCGCGACGGGACTTTCCAGGACGCTCACGCGATCACCTTCGCTCGTCGGGTCTTCCTTCGCCGGACGCCCCTGCCCGCCTCGCCGACCACGTCGGCGCCGAGCAGCTTGACGAACGCGAACGCCACCAGGAACACGAACAGGAACAGGATGACCGCGTAGGCGGCACCCGGGCCGAATCGGACGTTGGACGCCTCGTCGTGGGCCAGCATCGACAGCGTCTCGACGGATTCCTTGCGCGCCCCGATGAGCACGTAGGGCATGTCGAACATGCGCAGTGCGTCCAGCACCCGGAACAGCACCGCCACCAGCAGCGCGGGCTTGACCAGCGGCAGCGTGATGCTCCACAGCCGCCGCCAAGCCCCGGCCCCGTCCACTTTGGCGGCCTCGTCGACCTCCTTCGGGATGACCTGGAGTCCGGCGAGCACCAGCAGCCCGACGAACGGCGCGGTCTTCCACACGTCGGCGAAGACGACCGCGAGCTTGGCGTGCAAACCCTCGCTGGTCCACAGGATCTGGCCGGGCAGGATCGCGTTGGCGAGGCCGTCGGCGTTGAAGATCCACCGCCACAGCAGGGCCACGATCGCGGTGGGGATGGCCCACGGGATGAGGATGCCCGCGCGGACCAGCGCCCGGCCGCGCAGCGCCTGGTGCATGATCAGCGCCATCCCGACGCCCAAGACGACCTCAAGGGCCACCGAGGTCCCGGTGAGGAACACGGTGTTGGCCAGCGCGTTCCAGAACCGGTCGCCCGCGCTGGTGAACAGGACGGCGTAGTTGCCCAGGCCGACGAACGGCTCGGTGTCGTTGACGAAACCGGACTCCGGGTCGATTCCCCGCGCGCCGTACAGCGACTGCCACACCGCCTGGACCGTGGGGTAGGCAACGACAACGGCGAGCACCAGGACGGTGGGCGCCACCAGCAGCGCGCCGAGCCGGGCCGACCCCGCGCGGCGGCCCGAGGACGGCCGGGACAACACCGCGGTCATGTCACCGCCCCCCGGTGATCTTGTCGAGGCGGCCCTGCAAGTCGGCGAGCGCGGCGTCGCTGCTCTTCGCCCCGGTCAGCGCGGCGTAGGCCTCGTCCTGGATCGCGGCGGCGGCGTCGCCATAGCGGACCACCCTCGGCCGGGGCTGCGCGGTCATGATCGAGGCCTTGAGCGTGGGCAGGTACGGGAACGCCCGCACCAGTTCCGGGTCGTCGTACAGGCTGGTGTAGGTGGGCGCCAGCGATGCGGCCTCCAGGTTCTGGCGCTGGCGCTGCGCCGAGGTCATGTACTTGACGAAGTCGAGCGCGGTCGCCTTGTTCTTCGCGAACGACGACACGGCCAGGTTCCAGCCGCCCAGGCTGGACGAGCCGGGCCCGTCCGCCCCCGGCAGGGGCGCCACGTCGAACTTCCCGGCGACCGTGCTCGACCCGTCGGTCCGGTTGGCCAGCGAGTGCTGGTAGGGCCACTGCCGGTGGAAGACCAGCTGGCTCTTCTGGAACGCCTGCCTGCCCTGCTCCTCCTGGTAGGTGATGGCCGGGCGCGGGATCAGCCCAGTCTTGAAGCCGTCGACCAGGAAGTCCAGTCCCCGCTTGGCTTCGGGAGTGTCCACAGTGGGCTTTCCGTTGTCGTCCACGATGCCGCCGCCCGCGGACTGCACGGCCTCGGCGAAGTTGACGGTGAGGCCCTCGTACTTCTCGAACTGGCCCGCGTAGCAGGACATGCCCGCGGCCTCGGGCAGCGCGAGCACCTGGCCGCACTGCGACCGCAGTTGCGCCCAGGTCGTGGGCGGCTTGTCGACGCCCGCCTTGGCGAGCAGGTCGGCGCGGTAGAACAGCAGGCCGCCGTCGGCCCAGGCCGGGGCCGCGTACAGGTCGCCGCGGTACTTCGCGCCCTCGACCACCGGCGGCAGCGTCTGATCGAGCGGGAACTGCTCCTCCGGCAGCGGCTCGATCCAGCGGTTGGCGGCGAACTCGGCGGTCCACACCACGTCCAGCGCGATGACCGCGTTCGCCTCCGAGCGCGTCTGCGCGTTCTGGATGTGCTGCTGGCGCTGCTGGTCGGACTGCTCAGGCAACTCGACAAAGGTGACCTTCTCGTCGGGGTGCTCGCGGTTCCACTGGTCGATGACGCCGCGGAAGGTCCCGCTCACGTCCTTGCCCGCGACATAGTTGATCGGGCCGCGGCCCGCGAACTCGCCGCCCTGGGCAGCGGAGCCGCCGCCGTCCGCGCTCGCGCAGGATGTCAATCCGACCGCCACCGCCGCGGTCAGCGCGCCCGCGACGATGCGGGCTCTCGTGGTGTGCACGCCTAACTCCTTCTCAACTGGACAAACAGCTACGGGCCGGGGACGGCCATCGTCACGGGTTAGTGCCGCTCTCCGGTGGTGGCGGAGAACAGGTGGGTCTCGCCGGGCCGGATGCGGAAATGGAGGCGCTCGCCCTTGCGCGGCGGGAAGCGCGCGTCGACCTTGGCGATCACGTCGGCGCCGGTTTCGAGCCTGCCGTAGCAGTAGGCGTCGGCGCCGAGTTCCTCCACGAGGTCGACAAGCACGGCGAAGCCGCCGTCAGCGGAGCCGACCGGCTCCAGCGACTCGGGCCGGAAGCCCAGGGTGGCGGTCGAGCCGCCCTCGGCGGCGATCGCCCGCACCTCGGCGCGGCTCAGCGGAACCCGCGCGCCCGCGACCCGCGCGCCGTCCTCGTCCACGGTGACCTCGGTGAGGTTCATCGCCGGGGAGCCGATGAACCCGGCGACGAAGACGTTGGCTGGCCGGTCGTACAGCTCCCGCGGCGCGGCGCACTGCTGCAGCTTCCCGTCCTTCATCACCGCCACCCGGTCGCCCATCGTCATGGCCTCGACCTGGTCGTGGGTCACGTACACCGTGGTGATGGCCAACCGCCGCTGGAGCGCGGCGATCTGGGTCCGGGTCTGCACGCGCAGCTTGGCGTCGAGGTTGGACAGCGGCTCGTCCATCAGGAACACCCGGGGCTCGCGCACGATCGCGCGGCCCATCGCGACCCGCTGCCGCTGGCCGCCGGAGAGCGCCTTGGGCTTGCGGTCGAGGTAGGGCTCCAGATCGAGCAGCGCGGCGGCCTCGGCGACCCGCCTGCGGCGCTCCTCTTTGGACACGCCCGCGATCTTCAGCGCGAAGCCCATGTTGTCCGCGACGGTCATGTGCGGGTAGAGCGCGTAGTTCTGGAACACCATCGCGATGTCCCGGTCCTTGGGCGGCAGGTGGGTGACGTCCTGGTCGCCGATGTGGATGGCGCCGTCATCGACGTCTTCCAGGCCAGCGAGCATGCGCAGGCTGGTCGACTTCCCGCAGCCGGACGGCCCGACCAGCACGAGGAACTCCCCGCAGGCGATCTCCAGGTGCAGGGCGTCCACCGCTGGCCGCTCGGCCCCTGGGTAGACGCGCGTGGCCTTCTCGTAGGTGACGGTCGCCATCGACTTCCCTCCGCAGTGCCTTAGATCACTTAAACGCTTCAGTGAAACGTTTCAGCTAAGGTAGGCGTGGCTCGCGGTGTGGTCAAGGCCTCAGGAGGAATCGGCGTTATGGGCACTCGCAAACGGATCACCGTCGCCGACGTGGCACGGGAGGCCGGTGTCTCGCAGGCGACCGTGAGCTACGTGCTCAACGACAACCCGAACCAGAAGATCCCCGACGCCACCCGCCGCCGTGTGCGCGAGGCGGTCGAGCGGGTCGGCTACACCCGCTCCGCAGCCGCGCGGGCACTCATCCGCGGCCGCGGCGACACCGTCCTGCTGGCGCTGACCGGCCTGCCCATCGGCCCCCACATCGCCCACCTCATCGAGGCGCTGACCGACGACCTGGGCGAGGCGGGCCTTGGCCTGATCACCCACCAGGAGCAGCCGCGCCGCACCCTGGCCGCGACCTGGCGCGAACTCGCCCCCACCGCGGTGATCACCTTCACCCCGGTGGACTCCGCCGAGCACCGGGCCATGCGCGCCGCGGGCGTTCACCTGGCGTGCGTGCTCCCGGGACCGGACCCCGCGGCCGACCACCCAGTGGTGGTCCTGGTGCCCAACGAGCGCATCGGGCGCGTGCAGGCCGCGCACCTCATCGCCGCAGGCCACCGCCAGCTCGGCTACGCCGCCCCGACCGACGAGCGGGTCCGGCACCTGGTCGACCTGCGCCTGTCCGGAGTCGCCGCGGCCTGTCACGAGAACGGCCTCGACGCCCCATCCGTCCAACCGGTCGATCTCGACCTCGACAGCGCCGCGTCAGCGGTGGCGGACTGGCGGGCCGAGTCCCGCGTCACCGCCGTCTGCGCCTACAACGACGAACTCGCCTTCGCGGTCCTGGCCGGGATGCGCGCCCACGGCCTGTCCGCCCCGCACGACCTGGCCGTCATCGGCGTCGACAACATCCCCACCGCCCCCTTCGCCAGCCCCGCGCTCACCACCGTCGACCAAGACATCGCCGCGATGAGCGCCCACCTGTCCGCCCTGATCGCCAACGCCATCCAGGGAACCCGCGGCGAGCCCGCGCCACCGCCGGACATCCTGCGCCTGGTCATTCGCGACACCGCCTGAGCGGCGGGGTGAAGCCGGGGCGTTGACCAACGGTGGAGTCAGATCTCCCAGCGCCGTGCGACATTCAGGAATTGGGGCAGTTGCCATCGACGGGCACCGGGGCGGCGAGGTCGAACGCCTGCTTCTCGTCAAAGCTTTCGTACACTCCCCGGTCGGTGTAGGAGGGGGCGAGCTGGCCCTTGTCCAGGGCGGAGCAGGAGATGGCGTAATAGAAGCTGTGCAGCTTGCCTGGCCAGAGTCCGACGCTGTCTTTGGCGAACTTCGCACGGTCGCGGTAGATGTACTCCGCGTCGACCCTGACCACGCTGACGATGTCCAGCGGGTAGTGGATCACGGTCGGGTCATGCGGGGCGAAAGCGTAGGCGAAGACGTAACTGGTGCGCACGACCAACTCGCCCTCGGCCCCCGGCTCGACGGTCATTCGGCCGTTGACTTTCGGGGCGACGTCGAGCAAGCGGTGCTCAGGGGCCAGACTCGTGCGGTAGGAGGTGTCGGTGGCGATCTGGTCGCGAACCTTCGGGGCGAACAGCGTCACGAAGGGCTCCAGGTTGGCGCCGCGGAGCACCTCCGGGTCGAGCCTGCCCAGCACCAGCGCGCGCCGGGTCTGCTCGGTCGCGGCGGCGACTTGGGCGACGGTGAAGCCGTTCACCGGCACGGGCGTGGGGGCCACCACGCCGCTCTCGCCATCGGACCATCCGGCCGCGGGGGTGCCCGCGAACGGCTGGGCCAGGTCGACCCGTCGGACCTCCCTCGGCACCGTCGCGGTGGTTGTCGGCGCCCCCGACGCCCCCGACGTGGTCGCCCCACGCTCGACCGAGCCCACGGCGACCACGCCCAAGCCGAGAATCGCCAGGACGACCCCCACGGAAACGATCTTGACGCGGTGCCTCCGCCAGAACGCGGGCGGCCCCGGCCGACGAGGATTCCGCAACCGGCGCCAGCGCTCACCGCGCACGGCCCGCCGAGCCACCCGGTCCCATTCTGGATCGCGCAGCTCGGGGTGGTCGAAGATGTCGTTGGACACGGCTTGCTCCCAGGTCACCCGAAAAGTCGGCGAAAGATATCCGACGGGGTGAGCCGTTCGCGGTGCGCGTGTCCTGACCGTTACCGGCCGGTATGTGTGGTGAAGGACCGCTTGCCGGAGTCCGGTGCCGTGGCCGTCAGGTCGCGTCGTGGCGGGACACGAGGCCGCCGTGGGCGTGGTGGTGCGGTTCGGGGTCTTCCCACGGGGGCAGTGGGTCTTCCAGCAGGCGCCAGCGTTCGGGTCCGGCCCGCATCTCGTCGTCGGTGAGGAGGGCGGGGTCCAAGCGGCGGCGGGGCTCGGCTGGGTCCAGATCGATGCCGATGAACACGAGTTCCTGGCCGGGGAGGCGATCGTGGAGGAGTTCGCCTGGGTCGATGGTGAGGGTGGGGCCTGCCTGGGACCAGACGGCGAGGGTGTGGGGGCGGGTGGCGATGTGACAGAAACCCTTGCTGCGCAACACGCCGTGCCAGTTTTCGAGGGCGGCGGCGAGGCGGGCGGGGTGGAAGGGGCGGGTGGCGCGGTAGGTGACCGAGCGGATGCCGTATTCCTCGGTTTCCGGGGTGTGGGTGCCGGTGAGTTCGGCGGCCCAGCCGGGGGTGGTGGCGGCGGTGACGGGGTCGTAGCGGCCGGTGTCGAGGACTTCGGCCAGGTCGACGGCGCCGCGGACGGAGTGGATCAGGCGGGCGGTCGGGTTGAGGGCGCGGACGAGTCCTTCGACGGTGGCCACCTGGTCGGGGGTGGCGAGGTCGGTTTTGTTGAGCAGCAGCACGTCGGCGAACTCGACTTGGTCGACCAGCAGGTCGGAGATGCCGCGCTCGTCGCCGTCTCCGGCGGCGAGGTCGCGGTCGGGGAGGGTGTCGCCGCGTTCGAGCTCGGCGAGGAAGTTGGCGGTGTCGATGACGGTGACCATGGTGTCGAGGCGGGCGAGGTCGGACAGGCTGGTGTCGTCCTCGAAAACCCACTCGAAGGTCGCGGCCACGGGCATGGGTTCGGAGATCCCTGTCGACTCGATCAGGATGGTGTCGAACCGGCCTTCCCGCGCCAGCGCGCCGACGCTGTCGAGCAGGTCTTCGCGCAGGGTGCAGCAGATGCAGCCGTTGGTCAGCTCGACCAGCCGCTCTCCGCCGCGTCCGGCGATGAGGGAGGCGTCGATGTTGACCTCGCTCATGTCGTTGACCACCACCGCCACCCGGCGCCCCTCGCGGTTGGCCAGGACGTGGTTGAGCAGCGTGGTCTTGCCCGCTCCCAGGAAACCGGACAACACCGTGACAGGGACAGGCGACGAGGACGACATGGCGAACATGATAATCATGTTCGCCATGTCGGTCCGCACCCGGCTCCCGCGTCTACAGCGAAAGTCTTACCGGCCGTTGGACTACCGCATGGGCTGCGGCTGAATCCTCAGTCCCGGGTTGACGACTTCCACCGCTCGTCCGGCGATTCTTGAAACACGCCCGATTCCGGGCGCCTGGGGAGAGTCAAACCATTGCCGTGAATCACGAAAGGAAGACGAGCGCGTGATTCGCAAGTACATGATGATGATTGTGTTGGCTGTGGCAGGCGCGTTGTCCTTGGCTGTTCCCGCTTCGGCGGGAACGGCGGGGCCCGCGCAGGTCGCCGCGCCTACGGGCGCGGTGTCCGAGGTGGGGGCCGCCGCGTGCGAGGTCCGGCTCTACAAGCCGGAACTGAGCAACCGCGTCGTCAAAGCGACGGTCTGGGCTCCGGGTTGCTCGTCGAGAATCCGGATCATCGCCGAACTCCAGCGCCACCGGTCGTGGGGGTGGCAGAAGATCGCGGGCGCCGACTTCACCGGCCAGGGTCCGCGGACGCTGCGCAAGGGGTGCGCCAGCGGCGACCTGTTCACCTACCGCCTGACGGGCAAGGTCGTCG
Organism: Actinokineospora sp. NPDC051303; assembly: GCF_055586285.1. Classification (NCBI taxonomy): domain Bacteria; kingdom Bacillati; phylum Actinomycetota; class Actinomycetes; order Pseudonocardiales; family Pseudonocardiaceae; genus Actinokineospora; species Actinokineospora sp. NPDC051303. The sequence goes on along the minus strand of NZ_JBVJIN010000043.1, from coordinate 41,562 downwards.
GCGGCGGCATCGGGGAGAGCCCGAAGCTGCGGAAGCGCTGCTGAGTAGCTGACGACAGGTGACACGGTGGCGGGGGGGGGGGGGGGGGGGGGGGGGGGGGGGGGGGGGGGGGGGGGGGGGGGGGGGGGGGGGGGGGGGGGAGGGGGGGGGGGTGGGGGGGGGGTGTGGTTTTTTTTTGTCTTTTT
>NZ_JBVJIN010000043.1:0-41367 GCF_055586285.1 Actinokineospora sp. NPDC051303 | reverse complement strand
AAAACCTAAGAACGAAAAAAGCTCTCAGAAGCATACAACTACGCGTTCCATCCTCCCCCCCCCCCCCCCCCCCCCCCCCCCCCACCACCCGATCGTGGAGGCGGAGATGAGTTCCCACCGGATGGCCGCTCGCGGTGTCCTCGCGTTCGTCGCCCTGCTCGCCGTGGCGACCGCGCCCGGCTGTGGCGGGCCGACAAGCCACACCCACCGGCGGGCGAGGTGACGCTGATCAGCTTCACCGAGCACAACCTGGTCGACTCGACGCCCGAGCGGCCCGGTGTCGCGCGGCGCGTCGATCTGTGGGTCAGCCACCGCGACGACGCGATCACGGCCCTGCGCTCCCCGGTCCAGCGTCGAGGGCGTCGTCGTGGAGGAACGCCACTGGCGGGCCGACCGGCCCGACGTCGACACGGTCCGCACCGCGCCGGAGTGCGCGGAGACCCTGGAGGAGACGGCCGACGGCGGGCGCACCGTCACCGGGGTCTTGGCCGACGCCTTCGGCGCACGTGCGATCCCCGAGAACGCGCGCGCCGAGCCATCCGGCGTGCGCTCGTGGGATGTCCAGCAGGACGACCTGCGGCTGCGGGTGACCGATCACGGCGGCCCGTACCCCGACCGCACCACCGAATTGTTCGACGCCGCGGGAACGTTGCTGATCGTGATCGACCAGGCGAGAGTCGAGCCTGCGGCGGAAATGCCCGAATGGACGACGAAACAGTGCCGCGGCCCCGAATAGGCGCCACTCCCCCGACGCCCGGTCAGGCGTTCGGGTCGAGGCCTGCGCCCGGGGTGATCAGACCGCTCTCGTAGGCGAGGACGACCGCCTGCGCCCTGCTGGTCAGGGCGAGTTTCGTCATGGTGCGGTTGAGATGGGTCTTCACGGTCGCCTCGCTCACCGTGAGGGCGGCGGCGATCTCGGTGTTGGACTTTCCGGTGGCCACATGCCGCAGCACCTCCCGCTCCCGGGTGGTGAGGTGCCGCAGGCTGGGCGGGGCTGGCTGGGGCCGCGGTGACTGACACGGGTGGGAGAGGTACGCCTCGATGAGCCTGCGGGTGACCGACGGGGCGAACAGCGTCTCCCCCGCCGCGACGACCTCGATGGCCGAGATCAGTTGGCGCGGCTCGGTCTGCTTGAGCAGGAATCCCGCCGCGCCCGCGCGCAGCGCCGCGTAGACGTACTCGTCCAAGTCGAAAGTGGTCAACACGACCACGCGCGGCGGTGCGGGGGTAGCGGCCAGGATGCGCTCGGTGGCGAGGATGCCGTCGACGCCGGGCATCCGGATGTCCATCAGGATCACCTCCGGGCTGGTCGCCGCGGCCAGGGCGACGGCCTGGTCCCCGTCCGCGGCCTCGGCGACGACCTCGAAGCCGGGCGTGGCGCGCAGCAGCGCGGCGAGTCCGGCGCGGATAAGGACCTCGTCGTCGACGACCATCAGCCTGACCGGCGCTCCCCCTGTCACGCGACGCTTATACCGTTGTTCGGTCGGTGATGGGTAGGGTGAGCTCGACATCGAAGCCGCCCTCCGGTCTCGGTCGCGCGCTGAGGGTTCCGCCATACAAGGCCGCGCGTTCGCGCATCGATATCAGCCCGTGGCGCGGGGAGTCGGACTCGGCGGGCGCGTCCTCCGCCGCGGGAGCCTCGTTGCCGATCAGCACCGTCACCCGGTCGGCGCCGCGGTGGACGGCCACGGTCGTCGGGCTCGCGTCGGCGTGCTTGATGACGTTGGTCAGCGCTTCCTGAATCACCCGGTAGACGCACAGTTGCAGGCCCGAGGGCAACGCGGTGGGCGTCCCCGTCATCTCCAGCGTCACCGGGACGCCCGCGGCGCGCACCCGGTCGATCAGGGCGGGCAGGTCGGCCAGGTCCGGGGTCGACGACCGGTGCCCGCCCACCGGGTCGTCGGAGTCGAAGCGCAGCAGGCGCAGCATCCGCTGCATCTCCCGCAGCCCCTCCCGGCTGGCCGCGGCGACGGTGTCCAGCGCGGCGTGCGCAGCGGGCGGGTCGGAGTGGAAGACATGCCCGGCCAACCCGGTCTGCACGGCGATCACCGCCATGTGATGCGCGACGACGTCGTGCAGTTCCCGGGCGATGCGGACCCGTTCCCCGGTCAGCGCCCGCTCGGTCCTGGCCCGCTGCTCGGCGTGCAGCTGCCGGGTCAGCTCCACCAGCTTCCGGTTGCTCTCGCCGAGCCTGCGGCCCACGTCGCCGAACCCCCAGGCCACCGCCACGCCCATCGCCACCATGCCCGCGGCGACCAGCGGCGGCAGCGACGCCCGCAGCCCCGCCCAGAACACCGGCGGCGCGATCACGACCGCGCCGGTGACCACCGTCGTGGGCGACCGGGTCGCCGCGACCGTGTAGAGCGCGAGCAACGGCGCCCAGTACTTCGGCGTCGGCTGGTTGCGGCCCGTGGCGGCCAGGTACACCAGGAACGCCAGGGAGACGACCACGAGCACCGTCATCGGCCACCGCCTGCGCACCGCCAGCGGCAGGAACACCAGAACGGTCAGCCCGTAGGCGAGCTGATCTCCGCCGACGTGGGCGGGAACGTAGTGGTACTCGACCAGGCACCCGATCACGGTGAGGCCGAGCGCGGTGACCACGTCCACCGCGCTCGGGGGGACGGAGGGCAGCCACCGGGCCGGAAGATCGCCGCGCATCCGCACAACCTAGCCGGCAGCCGACAACCGCGCGTCCCACCCAGGTTTACCACCGCCTACCACGGCTGGTTGACCCGCGAGCCGCGCGGCTGGGCATCACCCAGCAGGCCGTGTCGAAGCGGATCGCCTCTCGAACACATACCGCACGCTCGGCATCTCCGGCCGCGAAGACCTGGTGACCGCGGCGTCGCTGATCGGCTGAGCCAGCGCCTGCCCTTCTGCGGCCGATCGCGCCCAAGCCGCGGTCCACGTGGCCCAGTCAGCGGTGGTCCGGTCCATGCCGCCCTCCGCGCGTCGAGGGCGGCATGGACCCGTGTCATCTCAGAGGCGGTAGAAGTCGGTGTAGTGGTTGGGGGAGAACCAAACCGCGCCGTTGCCGGTGTCCACGACGATTCGGTAGGCGTCGCGGGAGGCGCCGCAGGCGCGCGGGTAGACGTCGAACTCCAGGTAGAAGCGGCCGCTGGGCAACTGTCCCTCGCGGTTGTAGAACTGGCCGCCCGCGAAGTTGCACTGGCCGTTCGGCCAGTTGTACCAGCCGCGGGTGCGCGGGTATCCCTTCGACGACCAGGTCGAGTTCGACGACCGCGCGTCGGTGCACCGCGAGATGGTGCAGGAGCTGTAGACAGTGGCCTCGGCGGCGGGGCTGGCGACGACAGCGAGGCCGAGCACGGACGCGACCGCGCTGATCGCGACGGCGAGCCGCTTGGGCCAGGAAAGCCGGGGACGTTGCATGGTCTGCACGGAAACCTCCAAGGCAGGGACTTCGCCAGACGACCAATCTCCGCCGATCTTGCTGCCTGCCCGGAGCGGGCCAGGGACAACACCGTCACAGGCGGGTGAACTCCACGCGACAACCCGGACACCGACCGCGACCGCCGGGGGCGATCACCCGTTCTGGGCGACGCCGGTTCCTGTGCGGAGTCAGTGTTGACCGACGTGTTGATCGAGCCGGGTGGCCAGGCCGTCCAGCAGTGACCGCAGCCCCAACTCGAACAGGTCGTCCAGATTCAGCTCGTAGCCTCGCGCGGACAGCGTGGCGAGCATCTTGGCGAACGTCGGGTGGCGGCCGGAGCCGGTGATCGCCGTGAACGCGGGCACCTGGCCGTCCATCCACTCGTCCGCGGACAACCCGGACGCGCCGAGCGCGTGCTGCTCGCGTTCGAGGTGGACCGCGATGCCCTGCACGTAGCTGAGGACCAGGACGTGCACGTCGCACATGAACGCGATGTCGAGGCCGAGGCCGTCCAACGCGGCCAGCGCCCACTCCGCGTGCACCGCCAGGTTGGGCAGCGGCAGCGGCCGGGTGATCGGAGCGAGCTGGGCCAGCCAGGGATGCCTGCGGTGCAGCGCCCACAGCGTGCGCGCGCAGAGCTCCAGGCGCGCGCGCCACCCCGCGGGCGGCCGCGCCGGGTAGCCCAGTTCGCCGAACGCGGCGTCCGCCATCAACCGCACCAGCTCGTCCTTGCCCGCCACGTGCCGGTACGGCGTCATCGGGGCGACCCCGAGCCGGGCCGCGACGCCGCGCATGGACAGCACGGCCAGCCCTTCGGTGTCGGCGATCGCGATGGCCACCGCCACTATCCGCTCGCGGGTCAGGTCCGGTCGCTGGTCGCCGCCCGCGGGTCGGCGCGGCGACCGGGGCTTGGCCGCCTGCCCTCGGCGCGGCCCGGCCACCACGGTTCCGGAGCGGGGCTCGGCGCGGACCAGCCCCTCCTGGCTCAAGGTGGCGAGAGCCTTGGCCGCGGTGGCCATCGCGACACCCCACTCGGTGGCGATCCGCCGCGTGGAGGGCACCTTGGCGCCCGGGGCCAACTCCCCCCGCGTGATCCGGCGGCGGAGCTCGGCGGCGATGCTCAGGTACCGCGGTTCGTCCGGCATACCCGCTCCTCTGTGCTGATACAGATAGCCGACTGTACTAGAGCAGTTTTAGCTAGCTGACCAGGAAAACGATACCGTGTGCGCTGTAAGTGCGGATCGCGCGTACATGGCCTCGCCAACCGGGGGCCGCGATCGCGGGACAACCCGGCGATCGTGCCGGGTCATCGATCACTACTACTGGGGAGCAAGTCATGAAGAGGATCTCCGTGGGAATGTCCGCGGCGGCGGTGGCCGCCGCCCTGTCTCTCACTTCCGCGCCTGCGGCGAGTGCCGCCCCGGCGGCCGGAGCAGGCGTGCAATCGGTGTGGGGGAAGGTGCACGGCGGCCATTCGATCTGGAACCGGGTCAACCCCTTCAGCGGCAAGCGAGTGGACACGACGATCGAAGGAGAGGACATCTTCTCCTCCTGCAAGCGCTGGGGCGCCGACGGCAAGTGGTGGTACTGGACGGCCTTCTACGGTTTCGACGGCGGCTACGACTTCAGCGGCCACGTCGCAGGCGACGCCACCAACATCAGGCACTCGCACCTGCCGAAGTGCGACTGACCGCCGACGAGCCGCCACCGGGCTGGTGAGCCGCCCGACGCGAACTCACCGACACCACCGGCCATGAAGCCCGGGGCAGCACCCATCGCCCGTCGACCCGTGAACCAGGGTCGGCGGGCGATGAGTGCGTCATGGGGCGGGATTTCCTGCCGTGAACACGGCGTGAACACCGGATGCAGGTTCGACCGCGCGCCAGCGGCGTCCCGCGTTCTCGCTGGTCGGCGCGAGATCAAGACCGACCCGATTCTTGATTGATTCCAGAAAATGCGGCAGACTCCGGGCCGTGCCGACGCCTATGGACTACGAGCGCATGCTGCGGGGAGCCGCGCTGCGTGTGACACGTCCCCGGGTCGCGGTGCTGTCCGCGGTGCACGATCATCCGCACGCTGACACGGACTCGATCATCACGGCTGTGCGCGCGGGTCTTGGCGGCGTGTCCCACCAGGCCGTTTACGACGTGCTGCGCGCGTTGACCACCGCCGGGCTGCTGCGGCGCATCGAGCCGCCGGGGTCGGTGGCTCGGTATGAGGCTCGGGTCGGGGACAACCATCACCACGTGGTGTGCCGGTCGTGCGGCGCCATCGCCGACGTCGACTGCGCGGTCGGGAGCACGCCCTGCCTGACCGCGTCCGACGACCACGGTTTCACGATCGACGAGGCCGAGGTCGTCTACTGGGGCCTGTGCCCCGTCTGCTCCACCGCAACCAGTTCCTGAACTCACCGTTTGATCCTTGGAAGGATTCCCGTGTCTGACAGTCCTGACGCCGTCGTTGGAGAGATGAACGTGGAGACAGCGGGCGGCTGCCCGGTCTCCGCCGGTCGCTTCAACCACCCCACCGAAGGCGGCGGCAACCGTGGCTGGTGGCCGAACCAGCTCAACCTGTCGATCCTGCGCAAGCACACCGCGGCCGCCAACCCCATGGGCGAGGACTTCGACTACGCCGCCGAGTTCGCCACCCTCGACCTCGACGCCCTGGCCCGCGACGTCGACGCGGTGCTCACGACCTCACAGGACTGGTGGCCAGCCGACTTCGGCCACTACGGGCCGTTCATGATCCGGATGGCCTGGCACAGCGCGGGCACCTACCGCATCAGCGACGGCCGCGGCGGCGCTGGCGCTGGCATGCAGCGGTTCGCGCCGCTGAACAGCTGGCCGGACAACGGCAACCTCGACAAGGCGCGCCGCCTGCTCTGGCCGGTCAAGCAGAAGTACGGCCGCAAGATCTCCTGGGCCGACCTGATGATCTTCGCGGGCAACCGCGCGCTGGAGACCATGGGCTTCACCACCTTCGGCTTCGGCGGCGGCCGCGCCGACGTCTGGGAGCCCGACGAGGACGTCTTCTGGGGCCCGGAGCGCACCTGGCTCGGCGACGAGCGCTACACCGGCGACCGCGAACTCGAAGAGCCGCTGGCCGCCGTCCAGATGGGCCTCATCTACGTCAACCCCGAGGGCCCCAACGGCAACCCCGACCCGCTCGCCGCGGCCAGGGACATCCGCGAGACCTTCGGGCGGATGGCGATGAACGACGAGGAGACCGTCGCGCTGATCGCGGGCGGCCACTCGTTCGGCAAGACCCACGGCGCGGCCGACCCCAACCAGTATGTCGGCCCCGAGCCCGAGGGCGCCTCGATCGAGGAGCAGGGCTTCGGCTGGAACAACACCTTCGGCACCGGCAAGGGCCCGGACACCATCACCAGCGGGCTGGAGGGCATCTGGACCCCCACCCCGACCACCTGGGACAACACCTTCTTCGAGACCCTGTTCGCCTACGAGTGGGAGCTGGAGAAGAGCCCGGCGGGCGCCAACCAGTGGAAGCCCAAGGACGGCGCTGGCGCCGGCACCGTGCCCGACGCGCACGACCCGGCGCGCAAACACCAGCCGACGATGCTGACCACCGACCTCGCGCTGCGCGTCGACCCGATCTACGAGCCCATCTCGCGGCGGTTCCTGGAGAACCCCGACCAGTTCGCCGACGCGTTCGCCCGCGCCTGGTTCAAGCTCACCCACCGCGACATGGGCCCGATCCAGCGCTACCTCGGCCCGCTGGTGCCGAACGAGACGCTGATCTGGCAGGACCCGGTGCCCGCCGTCGACCACGAGCTCATCGACGCCGAGGACATCGCCGCGCTCAAGGCCCGGCTGCTCGACTCCGGCCTGACGACCGCACAGCTCGTCGCCACCGCGTGGGCGTCGGCGTCGACGTTCCGCGGCAGCGACAAGCGCGGCGGCGCGAACGGGGCGCGCATCCGCCTTGAGCCGCAGCGCACCTGGGAGGTCAACGAGCCCGACACGCTGGCAACGGTGCTGCGCGCCATCGAAGAGGTCCAGACGGCGTTCAACAGCGCCCAGACCGGCGGGAAGAAGGTCTCCCTGGCCGACCTCATCGTCCTCGGCGGCTGCGCCGCGGTCGAGCAGGCCGCCAAGAACGCGGGCTTCGACATCCAGGTCCCCTTCACCCCCGGCCGCACGGACGCCACCGAAGAGCAGACCGACGCCGAGTCGTTCGCGCCGCTCGAACCGACCGCCGACGGGTTCCGCAACTACCGAGGCAAGGGCCACCGCCTGCCCTCGGAGTACCTGCTGATCGACCGCGCGAACCTGCTGACCCTGACCGCGCCCGAGATGACCGTCCTGGTGGGCGGCCTGCGGGTCCTGGGCGCGAACCACCAGCAGTCCCCGCTCGGCGTGCTCACCGCCACCCCCGGGTCGCTGACCAACGACTTCTTCGTGAACCTGCTCGACATGGGCACGCAGTGGACCGCGGCGTCCGAGGACGCGGAGACCTTCGAGGGCCGCGACCGGGCCACCGGCGCGGTCAAGTGGACCGGCAGCCGCGTCGACCTCGTCTTCGGCTCGAACTCCGAGCTGCGCGCCGTCGCCGAGGTCTACGCCAGCGAAGACGCCAAGGAGAAGTTCGTCCGCGACTTCGTGGCCGCCTGGGACAAGGTCATGAACCTCGACCGGTTCGACATCTGATCCCGGTCTGATCTCCCCTATCTGATCCACCCAGCCTGACTCCGATGTCCAGGTCGGCGGTCCCCGCCGACCTGGACATCTTTTGGTTCGCCCCCGGCTCGCCCCGAGACGACCGCCAAGCCGACCTCCATCTGGCCAAGCCGCCCTCTCCGTCCAGGCGGTTTTTGACCCAGCACAACGCATGCCGCTTCTCTCATCACTCGGTCGACCTTCCTCTATTATCTAGATAATCCATACTGAATCTGGCATTCGATAGGCAAGGAAGTGCTTTTGCGGCTCCCTCGGGATGGACTTCGGCGGTTACTGGAGCGAAGGCCGTGGGACGGCCACGCCGGAAACAGGACCTAGGGGCTTGTCCGGGTTTCGCACGCGATCCGCAGCGTGGTCAGCGCGTCGACCCAGCAGTCGGCGAGATCGGCGGTCTGTCCCGCGTCGAGGGCCGTCAGCGCGGACAGCGTGGCTTGGCCGTGGTAGCTGGTCAGGATGGTGAAGCAGGTGTGCCTTGGCGGCAGCCAGGGGATGGCGATGACCTCGTCCACCGGCGTGCCCGCCACGGCCAGCGGCCGGACCGGCGGGAAGCTGGACGCGGTCAGCGCGACATTGCGGCGGTCGCCCAGCCGCGCCAGGCACGCGGCGCCGAGCCACGGCGGAAGATCCTCGGCGAGCGCGCGCAGCGCCTGCCTGCGGGCGGCCACCTTGCGGCGGGACGCGGCGCGGGTCACGGCCGCCAACTGCCGCAGCGGATCGGGTTCACCGCAGGGCAACGCGACGCGCATCAGCCCGATCGCCGTGCCGTCCTCACCGTCCCTTTTGGTGTCCACCGGCATGCACACCGGCAGCGCCGCGCCGGTGAAGTCGGCTGTCGGGGACCAGCGCCGCAGTGCCCCGGCGAGGGCTGCCAGGTGCGCTTGGCCGACGGTCGCCCCGCTCGCGGCGCTGATCGTCCGCAGGTCGCTCAGCGGCGCGCTCCGCCAGCTCAGGCGGCGCTCCGCGTCCGGCGCGGGCGCCAGCGCGGCGACCTTCGGCGCCGGGGTCAGCGTCGCGGCGAGTTCGGGCAGCGCGCCCAGCGCGTGCCAGGGGCGGGGTTTTCTTGGCCGGGCCTTCCGCCCCGGGGAGCGGTCGCCGAAGATCACTTCGAGGGTGCGCAGCAGGGCGACGCCGTCCTGGGCGGCGTGGTGGACGAGGCAGCCGACGCCCCAGGTCTCGCCGTCGCCGGGAAGCAGCCACATCCGCCACAGCGGCCGGTGGCGTTCGGGGTCGGGCCCCAGCCAGGCGGTCGCGGGCTCGGGCCGGGCCGCGGCCTCGGGCAGCGCCTCGATGTGCACGTCCAGATCGACCTCGGCGGGCTCCCACCGCGGTTCGCTCCCCCGCGTGAGGCGGTGGGTGAGCGCGGGCAGGTGCTCAAGCCGCCTCCCCACCAGGGCACGCAGTGTGTCCACGGGCGGAGGTGTGCCCGCAAGCCGCAGCAGGACGCCGAAATAGAGGCTCCCCGAGGACCCGGTCGCCTCCTGCATCGCCAGGAACACCCGCGTCAGCGAGTCGACCCGCAACGACGCGGAACCGGCGTCACCGGTCGTCATGGGTTCGAGGTTAAGGGGGAGCCGGACTGGGCGCTCGGCAAACATGACCACCGCCGGTGACCGCCACCGTGCCACCGGCTTGTCCGCGAGCCGCGAATCAGCGCGGCCAATCGAACCAAGTGAATGCCTTCTCCGTGGGGCAGCGGGCGAAGGAGTCGCACGACGGGACGATGGTGGAAATATTCACGCCCGGAGCAACGTCTTGTCATTCGCGGAGGCGACGGACCCACTGACAGTGGGTTTTCCGGACAACAGTCAGTCGGCCATAAGTGAGCGGATACCACTCTATTGCCAGTGGCAGCTCGGCGATTGGCCATGCGAGTATCGGTGACGAACACGATAATCAGGTTCGTGACCGCGGAAGCGGGAATGGTGGCCGCCAGAATGTCCACTCGTTTGTCTCGGAACGTCGCGAACCCGCGAACGCGATGACGCGCTACGCGCGCCTGTCAACTCCCGGTGCGCACACCGCTGATCACAGGAGCTCGCGAGATGGCAGACAACAGCCGCCTGGGCGGATTGGACCCGATTGACCAGAGGCTATTGGACGAGGCCATCGCGTTCGTCTCCAATGCCGACACCGACAGTGTTCTGACCGGTGTCGCGCCGCTTCTGACGGCCGGACAACGCGCTTCCGTTTCCGCGCACTGCGCCTTGGCCCATGCCGCCGTGCTGGTCTTTCCGGCCTCGGTCAGCGAATTGGCGGCGAGCCTGCGGGCGCGGGGCCTCGGCGTCGCCGACGTCGTCCCGAGCGTGGTCGTCCGGGAGCGGCTCAGCCGCCGTTACGGCATTCCCCCGGAAGCGCTGGACGTCGCGATAATCCATGTCCACCCGGCGGCGGGCGGCGGCCACTCGGTGGAGCTGTTCGCGGTGACGACGCCGCCGGGGTCGGCGCTGGCGGAGGTCGCGGCCCGGGAGCGGGTCGAGCGCAACGAGTCGCATGTCGCGCTGGAGATCGGCGAGCCGGACGACGTGCGGGTCGCGGGACTGCGCGCGGTGCTCGCCGACCGCGGCGGGCTGGTCGCGGACGGCGGGGGCTATAACCGCGCCGAGGACTGCACGGTGCTGTACTTCCGCGACCCCGCGACCGGCCGACGACCGGGCGGCTACCGCAGGCTGGAGCTCCGGGTGCCCGGCCACCACGCCGCCGCGCTGGCCGACCACCTGGCCCAGGCGGGCGATCCGCGCGAACGGCTCCTGGAGCTGATGACCGGGGCATGGACGACCCAGGCGATCTCGACGGCGGTGGAGTTGGGCTTGCCGGACGCGCTGACCGACTCGGGGGCGGGCGCGCCGGTTCCGGTGGCGGCGCTGGCGGCGCGGCTCGGCGTCACGCGGGACGGTCTCGCCCGCCTGCTGCGCTACCTGTGCTCGCTCGGCCTGGTGGCGCCCGAGGGCGAGGCGTACACGCTCACCGAGGCGGGCGCCCCGCTGCGGCGGGACGCCCGCCACTCGTTCCGCCCGCTGGCGCTGCTCTACGGCGGGCCGTTCTACCAGTCGTTCGGCGCGCTGACCCACGCCGTGCGCACCGGCGCGGAGGCGTTCGAGACGGTGTTCGGCCAGGGGCACTTCGACCACTTCGCCGCGCACCCCGACCTCGCGGAGTTGTTCGACTCCGCCATGGCCGCCAGTGCCACGATGTTCGAGCCGATCGCCGCGCTCGGCGACTTCGCCGAGGCGCGGGTGGTCGTGGACGTTGGCGGCGGCAACGGCGAACTGCTCAGCCAGATTCTGGCCCGCGTGCCGCACGCGCGGGGAGTCCTCTTCGAGCGGGCGCAGGTGCTCGGCCGCGCGCGAGCCCGCATGGCCGACCAGGGCTGCGCCGAGCGGTGCGACTTCGTCGCGGGCGACTTCACGCAGTCGGTGCCCCTGGGTGGGGATGTCTACCTGCTTTCCCGGATTCTGCACGACTGGGACGACCAGACGTGCGCGGCGATCCTGCGCCGGTGCGCGGCAAGCATGCGCGCGGGGGCCCGGCTGCTGGTCGTGGAGCGCCTGCTGCCCACCGGCGGGGCGTCCTCGCTGGCGGTAGCCTGGGATCTGCACATGCTGTGCAACGTGGGTGGCCAAGAGCGAACCGTCGAGCACTACCGGCGTCTGCTCGCGGACGCCGGGTTCGACCTGGTGGCGGTGTCCGACCTGCCCTTGGACGGCAGCCTGCTGCACGCCCGTCGGCTCTCCGAACCCGCGGCCACCACGGCCTGATCCCCGGTCGGACGGAGAACGACAGCTGTGGCGATCTCGACGCAGGACTACCTGATCGGCCCCCGGGACGACGTGGACCGGACGCGCGAGCGCACCCTCCGGGAGGTTTTCCAGGAGGCCGTCGACCGGTTCGGTGACGCGCCCGCGGTCCTTGACGGCCAGGGCGGCTCGTGGACGTGGCGGCAGTGGCGGCGCGAGGCCTCGGCGCTGGCGGCCGGGCTGCGGGAGTCCGGGATCCGCGTCGGCGACGTGGTCGCGGCGCATCTGCCGAACTCCTGGGAGTTCCTGCTCGCCCACGTCGCGGTCGCCGAACTCGGCGCGGTTCTGCTGCCCCTGCACCTGGCCTACGGCGAGCGGGACGTGCTCGCGTTGGCGCACAAGGCCGGGGCAAGGATGGTCATCCTTCCCGCCGCGAAACTCCCCGTCGCGAAACGGCTGCTGGCCGAAGTGTCCTCTGTGGAGCGTGTGCTGGTCGCGGGCGTGGCGCGGGCCGAACCGGTCGAGGGCGTCGAGTCGTTCGACGCGCTGGTTCGGTCGCGCCAGGGCGCGAATCCCGCGCCGACGGACCTCGACCCGGCCATGCCGTTCGTCCTGGCGCCGTCGTCGGGCACGATCTCCGGCTCCCCGAAGCTGTGCCTGCACAGCCACGGCACGCTGCTCGCCAACGCCGCGACGATGGCCGAGGACGGCGCGGCTCCCGGCGACGACACCATTGTGAGCGCCAGCCCGTTCACGCACCTGTTCGGTCTGGTGTCAGTGCATTTGTCCCTGCTCACGGGAAGCAGGCAGGCGCTGTTGCCGCGGTGGGACCCGGACGCCTTCCACGACCTCGCCCACCGCACCGGCGCGACCGTCCTCTTCGCGGTGCCCGCCCAACTACGCGACGTGGTGCGTCCGCTGAGCGACAAGAACGCAGCCGAGCCCCCGCGCCTACGCGAGGTGCGCACCGGCGGCGCGGCGGTGCCCGGTTCGCTGGTGGCCCAGGTCCGGCGGTCGACGGGTGCCACCACGATCGTGCAATGGGGCATGTCGGAAGTCGGCGCGGGCACGGTGACGCGCCCCGACGACCCGCCCGAGGTCGCCGCGAACTCCATCGGGCGCCCGCTGTCCGGGAGCGCGGCCCGGGTCGTGGACGACGCGGGCGAGCGGTGCCAGACCGGGCGAGTCGGGCAGTTGCAGTACCGGGGGCCGCACCTGTTCCACGGCTACCTGGGCGACCCCGAGGGCACCCGGGCGGCCCTGACCGAGGACGGCTGGCTGCGCACCGGCGACCGGGCGAGCTGGAACCCGGACGGCACGCTGCGCTTCCACGGGCGCGACGCCGAGGTGATCAACGTCGGCGGGACCAAGGTCAGCGCGTCGGAGATCGAGGGCCTGCTCAGCGACCTTCCGCAGCTCGCGGCCGTCGCGGTGGCGGCGCGGCCTGATCCCCGGCTCGGCGAGTATCCGTGCCTGATCGCCGCGCTGCGTCCCGGCGCCACCATCGACCTCGCCACCGTCCGCGACCACCTCGCCGGGAAAGGCGCGGCGGAGGTCGCGCTGCCCGTAGAACTGCTCCTGGTCGACGAGGTGCCGGTCACGCCCACCGGCAAGGTCGCCCGCGGCAGGCTCGCCGACGTCCTCGCCCGCCACGCGACGCCTCAGCGACCGCCTGGAGAGCACTGGCCGGACCGGCTCGCGGCGCTGCCGGACGGCGAACGGGTCCGCACGGCGCTGGCGCTGGTCCGCGCGCGGCTCACGGACCAGGACTTCGCCTCGGCGAACCCGGAGCGGCCGTTCCGCGAGATCGGGGTGACCTCGCTCGGCGCGGTGCGCCTGGCGGTGGAGGTGGCGGCGGCGACGGGCTTGCCGCTGCCCACGACCGCGGTGTTCGACCACCCCACACCGGCTGCGCTGGCCCGCCACCTGGTCGACCTGGCCCTGGGGCAAAGCGAAAGCCCGCCACGGGAGCGGATCGAGCCATCGGACGACCCGGTGGTGATCATCGGGATGGGGTGCAGGCTCCCCGGCGGCGTGTCCTCCCCCGACGCGCTGTGGCGGCTGCTGGCCGAGGGCGGGGAGACTGTGGGCCCGCTGCCCACCGACCGCGGCTGGGACCTCGATCGCCTCCTGCACCCCCAGCCGGGCCATCCGGGCCGCTCCGACACCCCCTACGGCCATTTTCTGACCGGGGCGGCGGAGTTCGACGCGGCCTTCTTCGGCGTCTCGCCGCGCGAGGCGCTGGCCATGGACCCGCAGCAACGGCTGCTGCTGGAGACCAGTTGGGAGGCGCTGGAGCGGGCGGGGCTGGACCCCGCGGCGCTGCGCGGCACCGACACCGGGGTGTACATCGGCCAGATGGCTTCGGACTACGCGCCAAGGATCACCGAGGCGCCCGAGCACTTCGACGGCCTGCTGCTCACCGGGAACGCGGGGAGCGTCGCCTCCGGCCGGATCTCCTACACGCTCGGTCTCACCGGCCCGGCGCTCACGGTCGACACCGCCTGCTCGTCCTCGCTGGTCGCGGTGCACCTCGCGGCGCAGGCGCTGCGCCGCGGCGAGTGCTCGTTGGCCCTAGCCGGAGGTGCGACCGTGATGGCCACCCCGGCGTCCTTTGTGGACTTCAGCCGCCAGGGCGCGCTCGCGGGAGACGGCCGCTGCAAGGCGTTCGCCGCCGGGGCGGACGGCGCGGCGTGGGCGGAAGGGGTCGGCGTGGTGGTGCTGGAGCGGCTGTCGCGGGCCCGCGAACACGGGCATCCGGTCCTCGCGGTCATCGCCGGGTCCGCGGTGAACTCCGATGGCGCGAGCAACGGCCTCACCGCCCCGAACGGGCAGGCCCAGCAGCGGGTCATCCTCCGGGCGCTCGCCGACGCGGGTGTGACGGCGGCCCAAATCGATGTGGTCGAGGCGCACGGCACCGGAACGCCGCTGGGCGACCGGATCGAGGCCGAGGCGCTGCGCGCGGTCCACGGCGGCGAGCGCGGCGCGCGGCCACTGTGGCTGGGCTCGGTGAAGTCGAACATCGGCCACACCCAGGCCGCCGCGGGCGTCGCCGGGATCATCAAGATCGTCCTGGCGCTGCGGCACGGCGAACTGCCGCGCACGCTGCACGTGGACCAGCCGGGTCAGTCCATAGTGGACGATCCGGTCCGGGTGCTCACCGAGTCCCAGGCGTGGCCGCGTTCCGAGCGCGTCCGCCTGGCCGGGGTGTCGGCGTTCGGGATCAGCGGCGCCAACGCGCACCTGATCCTCCAGGAGCCACCCGTGTCGCGGGCCCCCGCGCCCGTCGAGGGACCGGTGCCGCCGTGGGTGCTGACCGCCCGGACCGCCTCCGCGCTGCGGGCATTCGCGGCCGACCTGCTTCCGTTGGCGGAGGCGGGCGACGCCGCCGAGACGGCTAGGGCGCTGATCTCGCGGTCGGCGTTCGAGCACCGGGCGGTGGTCGTCCCGCGCCGCGCCGCCGACCTGACCAGCGGGTTGCGCGGTGTCGCCGAGGGGACCCTGCCCGCCGTCGCGGTCTCCGGCCGAGCGCGGCCCGAGGTGCGGACCGTCTTCGTCTTCCCCGGGCAGGGCGCGCAGTGGGACGGCATGGCCGCCGACCTGCTGGCCGAATCCGAAGTCTTCCCAGTCTTCGCGCGCGCGATGGCCGAGTGCGACGAGGCGCTCGCGCCGCACGTGGACTGGTCCGTGCGCGGGGTGCTGCGCGGCGACCCGGGAATGCCGGGGCTGGACCGGGTCGAGGTGGCGCAGACGTCGTTGTTCGCCGTCATGGTCGCGCTGGCCGCGCTGTGGGACGCGGTGGGGGTGCGGCCGGACGCGGTGGTCGGGCACAGCCAGGGGGAGATCGCCGCCGCGTGCGTGGCCGGGGCGCTGTCGCTCGACGACGCGGCCCGGCTGGTGGCCCACCGCGCCGCGGCCGTGCGCGAGTTGACGGGCGGCCGGATGCTCGCCGTCGCCCTGCCCCGGGACGACGTCGAAGGCCACCTCGACCGGTATCGGGACCGGCTGTCGGTGGCGGTGGACAACGGCCCGCGCTCGACCGTGGTCTCCGGAGCCGCCGACGCGGTGGCGGCGCTCGCCGACGAACTCGCGGGGCTCGGTGTCCGCGCGACGGTGCTGCCGGTGGACTACGCCTCCCACTGCGCGCAGGTCGAGGACATCGAGGACCTGCTGCTGCGGAATCTGGGCGATCTCACGCCCCGAACCGCCGAGGCGCCGTTTTTTTCGACGGTCACACCGGGGGTGCTGGACACCAGCGGGCTGACCGCCGGGTACTGGTACCGGAACCTGCGGCACACGGTCGAGTTCCAGGGCGCGGTCCGCGCCCTGCTGGACCAGGGCTACAACGACTTCATCGAGGTCGGCCCGCATCCCACGCTGGTCCAGTCCATTGTGGAGACAGCGGAATCGGCGGGCCGGGCGGCCACCGCCGTGGGCACGCTGCGGCGCGACGACGGCAGCCCGCACCGGTTCCTGCTGTCCGCGGCCGAGGCTTACGCCAACGGAACGCCGGTCTCCTGGCCGAAGTTGTTCTCCGGCCCGGCCCGGCCTGTCGAGCTGCCGTGCTATCCGTTCCAGCGCAAGCGTTTCTGGCTCGCGGACGGCACCGCCCCGGTCCGCCCGTCAACCGACGACGGGCACGGCCCCGGACCGGAGACCGAGGCCGCGGTGCTGTCCCTGGTCCAAGACCACACCGCCGCCGTTCTCGGCCACCCGGAAGGAAAGCGGGTCGCGGCAGACGACGGGTTCGCCGCGCTCGGGACGAGTTCCGCGGTCGCCGTCGAACTGCGCACTCGACTGGCCCGCGCGCTCGACCTCGACCTGCCCGCCACCGTCGTCCTCGACCGGGGCACGCCCCGCGCGCTCGCCGCCCACCTGTGGGCCAAGCTCGGCACCCAGCCGACACCCGAAACCCCGGACGTGCCACCGGATTCGCCTGCCCCGCCGCGGCTGCCGGACACCCTCGACGCCCTCTACCGGCACGCCTGCGACACCGGGCAGGGCCAGGCCGCCCTCGACCTGATCAGCGCGGCGGCGGCGCTCCGGCCGACGTTCCCGGCCTCGGCGGCCGCCGAGCACACGCCGGTTCCGGCGCACCTGACCGAATCCGGCGCGGGCCCCGCGCTGATCTGCTTTCCCGCCCTGCTGCCGACCGCGGGACCGCACGACTACCTCGCGCTGGCCGACGCGCTGCGCGACCGGCTCCCGGTGGCGGTCCTGTCCCATCCCGGTTTCGCCTCTCCTGGGCCACTCCCCCAGGACGTCGACGCCTTGGCCGCCGCCCACGCGACCGCGGTGACCCGGTGGGCGGGGAAAAGACTGCTGTGCGGGCACTCGTCGGGCGGGCTGGTCGCCCACGCCGTCGCCGCCCGGCTCGACGCGCTGGGCGTTCCGGTCGACGGGCTGGTGCTGCTGGACACCTACTGGCCCGACCACGCCCTCACCGAGGCGCTGCCGCACATCGTGACCGGCGCCCGGAAGCCGTTGGGCGCCTTCGGAATCGACACCGACCGGCTCACCGCGGCAGGCGGCTACCTGCGCCTGTTCACGGGGTGGCAACCCCAGCCCACCGCCGCGCCGACCCTGCTTGTGCTGCCGCGACAGCCGGTTCCGGAACTCGTCGCACGCGGTCTGCGCGGCACGCCTTGGCGATTGGCACACACCACAGTGGACACTCCGGGAGATCACTTCACGATGGTGAGCGAGCACAGCGCCGCCCTGGCCGACGCGATCGGCCGGTGGGCCACGCGGTCGTCCGAGCCGGACCGGGCATGACCGCGTACGGCGACGATCTCGTCGCGCTCGTCACCGACCACGCGCCCGCCGACCGGTCACTCGCCGCGCTTTACGCCCAACCGCGGCGGCTGGGGTCGCGGCTGGGCGACCAGCCGCTGATCGCCGACCACGCCCGGCTGCGGTCGCTGCTGGAACTGAGCGCGATAGCCGACCCCCGCCTGTTCCACGTCCTGTTCCTGCACCACTGCATGGCCATCGGCAACGCGATCGACCACGGCGCGGGCGCGGCGGACGTGGCGGCGCTGGCCTCGGGGCAGTGGGTCGGCGCGGCGCTGATGACCGAGGCCGGTGTGGGCAACAGCAGTTCCGGCATCCGCACCGAAGCGAGGTACGACCGGGCGACCGGCGAGTTCGTGGTGCACACCCCCGATCCCGACGCGGTCAAATACCCGGTCAACGTGGGCTTGGCCGGCGTGGCCCGGCTCGGTGTGGTCAGCGCGCGGCTCACGGTCGACGGGACCGACCGGGGCACCGCGCTGTTCCTCATTCCCCTGCGCGACGAGAACGGCCCCTGCCCGGGCGTCACGATCACACCCGCCGAGCGCGCCGCGCCGCTCCCCCTGGACTACGCGGCTGTCCGGTTCGACCGGGTCCGCGTGCCCTACCGGCGCTGGCTCCGCGACGGCGCGTCCCTCGGCGCGGACCCTCTCGCCGACCCAGCGGCCCGGACCCGACGCAGCCTGTCGATGGCCCGGTTCTCGTGGGGCGCGGTCACCGCCGCGCTGGCCGCGGTCGCCCGGGCGAGCGTCGCGCGCGCCCTCGTCCACGCGGCCGAACGCCGGACCCTCGACCGCCTGGCTGGTGCGGTCGCCGCCATCGAACACCGCACCCAGCAGCGACTGCTGTGCGGCGCCGCCGCGGCGGCGCTGGCGGCCACGGTAGTCGCCCGCGCGGTGACGGGCCTGTCCTGGCACATCCCGCCGGGCGGCGGTCGCGGCGTCGGGCCGTCGGCCGCGGTGATGCGGCGGCTGTCGCTGACCAAGGTCGCGGTCACCGTCCTCGCCGACAGCGCGGTAAGCCGCTGCCGGTCAGCCTTGGGGGCGCGCGGTTTCCTGCCGGAGGGCGGGTTGTCCGACTACCAGGCGCTGACGATGGCCTTCCACAGCGCCGGGGGCGACAACCGGCTCATCCTGCTGGACGCCGCCTGGGCGATGGCCACCGGTCCGGACTACGCCCCGCCGGAAGACACCGACGCGCCCGACGAGTGGATCAGGCTGTTCCGCGCCCGGGAACGGCTGCTGCACGCCGAACTCACCGCCGGACTGCCCGCGAGCAGCGGCGAAACCCCCTTCGAGGTCTGGAACAGCCGAACCCCCCTGGCCCAGACCTTCGCCGAAGCCCACACGACGCGAACCACCGCGGAAGCCGTGCGCGAGCAGTGGCTTTCCCCAGCCGCCCCCGCGCTGCTTGCCGACCTTTACCTGCTGCACTGCCTAGAGCACACGGAAACCCACTCCGGCTGGCACCTCGCCCACGGCCTGGTCACCCCCGCCGACGTCCTCGCGCTGCCCGAACGGACGAACCGCGTCTGCGCGCGCCTGATCCAGCACCGCGCGACGCTGCTCCACCTGATGGACATTCCCGAAAAACTCGCGCACAGCGGGCGGAATGGGGAAAGGTGACGCGCGCCGGTCAGGCGGAGCGCTTCCGGAACTGCTTGATCATGGCCGCGTAGCTGTTCTCGGCGTCCCCATCCGCGACGGCGCGGTTGGCCAAGTCCAGGAAGAACGCGGGCAGTTCGGTGCTGACGCCGAGCACCTCGCTCTCCTCAAGCAGATGCCGCATGGCGCCACTGTGGACGCTGATGGTGGCGTCGTTGGCCGTGTAGTCGCCCGCTTCGACCTGGTCGGCGTAGGCCGTCGCGTAGCCGACGCTCGTGGCTATCGCTTTCGCGGCCATGCCCGCGAAAGCGGCCGCCTTGACCTTCGCCGCGCCCAGCAGCGCCGCGGCGTGCAGGAAGCTGTTGAGCACGCCCCACATGAGGGTCAGGACCGCCATGTCGTAGAGGACCGACAGGCCGTGGTCCTCGCCCAGGTAGACGGTGACGTCCGCGCTGAGCGCGCGGAGGGTGGCCTCGTGCTCGGCGAAGGCCGCGGCGGACCCGGCGTAGAGCATGGTGGCCTCCGCGGTGCCGATGGCCGTGGGCACGGCGAGGATCGCGCCGTCGAGATAGGCGACGCCGACCTTCTCCGCCCACAGCGCGGTTTCCCGCGCCTCGGTGGAACGCGCGGTGGTCAGGTTGACCAGGGTGCGGCCCGCGAGGGACGCGCCGACCGGGTCGAGCAGGCCGTGCGCGGCGTCGTAGTCGGAGACGCAGACCACGACGAGCGGGCTGGCCTCGACGGCGGCCCGCACGGATTCGGCGCGCACGGCGCCGCGGCCCACCAGGTCGGCCGCCTTGTCCGCGGAGCGGTTCCAGACGGTGGTCGGGTGGCCGTTGGCCAGGAACGCCTTCGCCAGCGCCTGGCCCATCAGCCCCAGGCCGATGACGGTGACCGGCGACTCGGCGGGGGAAAGAGTAGACACAGGTGGTGCTCCATATCTCGCGCGGTAAGCGGTTCGGTTCTTCGCGCTCGCATATTGGGTCCATATCGCCGACAGAGCATTGTCGCGGTCGGCCAGGGCGCTTTGCCCCGTTCATTTCCCCACGCTGCGGCGCGGAACTGAATCCAGGCTATCGACGCTCACCCTCGATTTTCTCTCGCCACGATAACCACGGGCGACACCAGCCGATTACCGGAACGAGAGAACCGACGGCGCGCGGCTAAGACCTCGTGCCGTCGAGCTAACCGGCTTCTTCGACGGCTGCCGAGACAGGCGGACCGTAGGGGGTCATCGCCCCGACGACCAGCGGCAGCGCCCGCGTCAGCCAGGCCCGCTTCGCCGCCGCGGAGTCCGGCACGCCGAAGGCGCGGTGGAACACCCGCCAGGTGGAGTCCGAGACGCACTCGTCCACCGATCCAGCCAGGTCCTCGCACTCCTCGCCCGCCGCGGTCCCCGACGGCGGCTCCAGCAGGATCCGGGTGCTGTTCTGCTGGGTTCGTCCCCAGTGCGGGAACCGGCGGTGGAAGTGCTCGCTCGCGCTGGCCACGACCAGTAGCCCGCCGGGCGGGCCGCCCGCGCCGAGCCGCTCGAAGAAGCCCAGCGTCGCCTCGTCGGCCAGGTGCAGGTCGTCCACCGCGATGACCACCGGACGCCGCTCGGCGATCTCCCGCACCAGGGCCTCGACGTCGGTCCCAACGGCCGACCGGGCCGCGGCCGCCGGGTCGATCTCGCGGTGCAGCGCCCGCAGTTCCGCAGCGACCGCGGCCGGGTCGACGCTCACCGACCGGCGCACCCCATGCCGCAGCACCAGCGGCGCCGTGCGGGCCTGCTCGGCGACCGTCGCGCAGAACTCCCTCAGCAGCCTGGTCTTGCCCGTGCCTCGGTCACCGAGGACGGTCACCAGGTGCGGAGTCCCGCGCCGCTCGACCCGCTGGAACGTCCGCAGCAGAATCTCCATCTCGTGCTCGCGGTCCAGGAACGGCCCGGTGTGGCGGACCGAGCGGGCCTCGGCCACCCAGTACGACGGCTCGCCCGCCGCGACCACGCACGACACCTGGTCGGAGATCAGCGCCCGCGTCCGGTCCGACACCCAGATCGTGCCGGTCGGCACCCGGGGGAAGACCTCCCAGCACTGGTCCAGCAGCGTGCCGTTGACCGACACCCGGCTCCGCCGCGACGACGCGTCCCCGTGCCACGGCAGGTCGCCGGTGGCCACCATCGCCCGGATGGTCAGCCCCTCGGTGTTCTCGTCGGACTGGTCGAGGCTGTCGCGCAGCAGCAGGGCGAGCCGGGTGGCGCGGGCGGCGTTCTCCCGGGGGTCGCCGAGGTCGAACAGGGCGATGGTCGCCGACCCGACCGACGCCAGCACCTCGCCGCCGGAGCACTCCACCCCGATGCGGAGCAGGGTGTGGATGCCCTCCAGCAGCACGTCCACGCCGACCGGGTGCGCCGTGCCCGCCCGCCCCCCGACGTGCGCGCGGACGATCATGACGGTCGTCTCGCGCCGGTTCGGCCGCTGGTCCTGGGTGGACGCGGTCGCGCCGAGCCAGTCGGGCATGCCCAGCAGGTCCGGCACGAAGCCGTCGTCGGCGCGCGCGCCCGGCTCGATGGCGCGGTCGTCGCGCCCGGGGGCCTCGGCGGCGGGCAGGCCGGGGTGGTCGAGCGCGGGGTCGTGGGCCAGGACGCGCTCTTGGAGGCGGCGCAGCCAGGGGCCGGGCCGTAGGCCGAACTCCTCGACCAGCTCGGCGTGGACGCGGCTGTAGACGTCGAGCGCCTCGGTCTGGCGGCCGCAGCGGTAGAGCGCGAGCATGAGCAGCCCGGACGCGCGCTCGCGCAGCGGCTCGGCCCGCACCAGCTTCTCGATGTCGCCGATCACCCCGTGGTGGTGCCCGCACTCGATCTTGGCCTCGAAGTACAGCTCCAGGGCGTCGGCGCGGGTCCGGCCGATCAGGGCCGACTCCGGCCAGGCGATCCCGGCCTCGGCGAGGTCGGCGAGAACGTCCCCGCGCCACAGGTCGAGCGCGTCGCGCAGGATCACGGCCGCCGCCTCAGGCAGGCCGTCGGCCATCTTCGCGCGGCCCAGTTCCACCGCGCGCCGGAAGACATGCAGGTCGACCGCGTCCTCGTCCACGCTGAGCAGGTAGCCGGGCGGCTGGGTGACCAGGGCCGGGGGCGCATCTTGGGCAGGCAGCGCGGTGAGGACCGACCGCAGCGACCACACCGTGTTCTGCAGGATCTTGCGCGCGGTGGCGGGCGGCTCGTCATCGGCCCACAGCGAGTCGACCAACCGGCTGGTCGACACCACCTGGTTGGGCTCCAGGAGCAGGCGCCCCAGCAGCGCGCGCTGCTTCACGCCGCCGAGCGCGATCCGCTCGCCGTCGCGCACGACCTCAAGCGGGCCAAGCACACGGAACTGAATCACAATCCGCCCCGGTTCCTTATTCACGAATCCCCCGACCACACCCTATCCACCGGCGCGCCCGGATCGGGCCCGTCCGCGGCGACTGGCCCGGGCGGTAATCTGGGCCGGTGACCGGCTCGGACGTGCCTCCCGCATTCACGCTCGCGTACGTCCCCGGGGTGATTCCCGACAAGTGGGTGCGGACCTGGAACGAGCGGTCGCCCGAGACGCCGTTGGCGTTGGCGCAGACCGCGGCCGCCGAGGCTGAGGGGCTGGTGCGGGAGCGCGGGGCGGACGCGGCGCTGCTTCGGTTGCCGGTGGACCGGGACGGGCTGCACGCGATTCCGCTCTACACCGAGACGACTGTGGTGGTGGCGCCGAAGGAGCACCTGGTGGCCGCGGCCGACGAGGTGACCGTCGCCGATCTGGCCGACAGCGTCGTGCTGCACCCGCTTGACGACACGCTCGACTGGGCACAGCCGCCCGGGGTGCCCGCCGTCGAGCGGCCCGCCACCACCGGGGACGCGGTCGAACTCGTGGCGGCGGGGGTGGGTCTGCTGGTCGTCCCGCAGTCGCTGGCTCGGCTGCACCATCGCCGGGACCTCATCTACCGGCCGGTCACCGACGCCCCCCAGTCCCGGGTCGCACTGGTGTGGCTGGAAGACGAGACGACCGACGAGGTCGAGCGGTTCATCGGGATCGTCCGCGGTCGGACCGGCAACAGCACTCGGGGACGTCAGCCCGCGCCGGAAAAGGCCCCGCGCCCGGACACCAGCGGGCGCAAGGCCACGGCGGGCAAGCCAGCGGGCGGGAATCGGCGGCGCGGCGCGGCCGCCGGTGGCAAGCGCGGCAAACCACGCCGCCGCACCTGAACGGGCCGCACGGACCCCGACCGGGGGACTACCGCTGGAGTTCACGTCGTGGAAACCATCTGAGCTCGCGTGGTGACTTAGAGTTCGGCCATCCTCAACGAAATCGATCCCTTCATCGGAACGGCCGCGACCGCACTGCCCCCGGCGCAGGGTCTCGCGGCCACTTGGTGGTGGCCGAAAGCCCAGGTGGGCAACACCCACCCGGGGGCGACCTCCCCTCTGGGCATGGTGTCGGCCTGCGCCTACTCCGGCGCCTACCCGACCGGCTACGGCGTCTACACCAAGAACACCGAGGGCCTGCCGGAGGAGATGTTCGACGGGTCGCAGGCGTCCGGGTTCACCCATTTCCAGCAGTCCGGCACCGGCGCGATCCGCAAGTACTACAACTACGTGCGGGTCACCCCGATGGTGCAGTCGCTCGACGCGCTCGGGCAGGCGTGGCCGCTGCGGGACGAGGTGGCCGAGGCCGGGTACTACGCGGCCACGCTGGACACCGGCATCCGGTGCGAGATCACCGTCGGCGCGAAGGTCGCGATCCACCGGTACACCTTCCCCGAGCACCGCAACGCCCGGATCGTGGTCGACCTGTCCTGCGGCGGGCTGGCCATCGACCACGGGCGCACGGTGCCGCTGCGGGCGTACGCGGAGAGCATCGGCAACGGCCGCGCGCAAGGCACCGTCGTCGTGGAGGGCGTGCCGCTGTCGGTGCACGTCGAGGTCGACAGCCCGGGGTGGCGGCAGATGCTCTGGCACGACCGGCGGCTCATCGAGGGCGGCACCCGGCTGGACTTCGACCGCATCCGGCAGACCACGCTGCGGCCGTTCGGGCTGCTGTTCCTCGGCCCCACCACCGCCGGGAGCAGCGTCGAGGTGCGGATCGGCTTCTCGCTGCGCGGCTGCGAGCAGGCCAGGGAGAACCTGCACCGCGAGTGCGGCGCGGGGCCGCCCGCGTTCGACACCGTGCGGGCGCGGACCACCGAACGGTGGCGCGACCACGTCGGCCGGATCGAGGTCGAGGGCGGCTCGCCCGCGCGGCGGCAGGTGTTCGCGACGGCCATGTACCACTCGCTGATCAAGCCGTGCTTCGGCGACGACGAGAGCCCGTTCTGGCCGACGTCCGGGCCGTTCGCGTTCGACGTGTGCACGATGTGGGACATCTACAAGACCCAACTGCCGCTGCTCGCCGCGATCTGCCCGGACCGGGCCGTCGACCTGCTGGAGTCGCTGATCCGGGTCTGCGAGGAGGAGGGCAACTTCCCGATCGGGTACCGGATGGCGCGCGGCGCGGACCGGTTCTTCCGGCAGGCCAGCGCGCTGGCGCACACCGCGCTGGCCGACGCGCACGCGCTCGACCTCGGCGACCTGGACTGGAACTGGGCGCTGGCGCACATGGACGGCGACCTGCGCCGCATGTACGGCGAAGACTTCTACGAGCACGGCGTCGTGCACCCGATCTCGCACACCCTCGACCTCGCCTACGCCTACCACTGCACCGCGGCCGTCGCGCGGTCGCTCAACGACAAAGCGCTCGCCGACGACCTCGACGCGCGCAGCCACCTGTGGGTCAACGCGTTCGACCCGGACACCGGCCTGCTGTGGGACTCGTCGTTCTACGAGGGCGGCAAGTGGAACTACTCGTTCCGGCTGCTGCACGACATGGCCGGGCGGATCGCGCTGGCCGGGGGCGACGAGGCGTTCGTCGCGATGCTCGACGCGTTCTTCGGCTACGGCGCGCCGCCCGTGCGCCAGCCGGGAAAGCGGCCCGACCCGGCGGAGATGGCCGCGGGCTACGCGCTGAACCGGTTCGAGGGGCTCAACAACGAGCCGGACATGGAAGCGCCGTGGTCCTACCACTACGCGGGCAGGCCCGACCGCACGGCCGAGGTCGTGCACGCCGCGCTGACCTGGCAGTTCGGCACCGGCCCCGGCGGGCTGCCGGGCAACGACGACTCCGGCGGGCTCAGCTCCTGGTACGTGTGGGCCTCGCTGGGGCTGTTCCCGATCGCCGGGCAGAACCTGTTCCTGGTCAGCGCGCCCGCGTTCGCGCACGCCACGATCCACCTGCGGGACCGGGACTTCGTCATCGAGACCAGCGGGCACCGGGAGACGCCGATCAGCTCGGACGGGCTGACCCGGGTACCGCCGCCGCAGTACGTCCAATCCGCCCGGCTGAACGGAAAGCCGCTGGACGTGGCGCATCTGCGCGCGTCCGACGTGCACGCGGGCGGCAGGCTGCACCTCGAACTCGGCCCGGAGCCCTCCGCGTGGGGACGCGCGATCCGGCCGCCGTCGCTGTCGGACCCGCACGGGACAGGAGCCACCCCATGACCGAGCCAGGCCCCGCGACCCGGCCGAACCGCAGGCTGGTGATCGTGGTCCGCGCCGACCCGGTGATCTGCGGGCACTCCGGCGAGGCCCGCAACCTGGCCGAGGTCGCGCTCACCCGCGGCTTCGCCGACGTGCGCCTGCTGACCTGGCCGATCCCCGCGCTGCAGCAGGCCGGGCTGCCGCTCAAACCGCTCGACCGGATCACCCCCTACAGCGCGGGCATCACCGTGGAGCGGCCCGAGCCGGTCGGCGACTACCGGGTGCCCGACGGGCGGTACATGGCCGGGCTGACCGGCAGGCTGGTCGAGCTGCTCGCCGAGCCGGTGCCGACGACGTGCCTGTCGATGTACCTGGCCCCGCACACCGCGGTGGTGGGCGACGCGGTCGCGGCGGCGCGCGCGGCCGGGTACGCCCCCGACGTGCGCACCATCGCGAAGGCGGTGGGCTCGGACGTCACCAACGTGATCCGCTCGTGCCTGCGGGAGGGCCGGTTCGGCGCGGCGGTCGTGCTGTTCACGACGTTCCTCGCCAACGACCAGGTGATCGCGGTGTCGGAGTACACCCGGCGGGAGATCATCGCCGCGGCCGAGGCCGTGGACGCGCAGTGCGGCACGGGGTTCGCGCGGGAGTGCGCGAACCGGGTGACGGTCAGCTACCCGCCGATCGACACCAGCGCCTACCTCGACCTCGACCTCGCGCAGGTGGACGCCGCGCTGACCCGGCGCGGCCTGGAACGGGACGGCTACGTGCTTTTCCTGTCCCGGGTGGCGCGGGCGAAGGGCGTGTTCGACCTGGTGTCCGCGTTCGCGCGGGCGCGGGCCCGGGCGCGGGTGAAGCTGGTCGTCGCCGGGACCGGCCCGGCCCTGGAGCAGGTGCGGGCGCTCGCGGGCGGCGACGAGCGGATCGTGTTCCTCGATGACGTGGACGACGAGGAGAAGCCGCTGCTGATGCGCGGGTGCGCCGCGTACGCGCTGCCGACCAAGCCGGAGCCGGATTTTGTGGAGACCTTCGGCATCGCGCTGACCGAGAAGATGCTCGCGGGCGGCGGCCCGGTGATCACCACCACCACCGGCGGAACCGGCGAGGCGGTCGGCGGCACAGCGATCATCGTGGAGGCCGGGGACGTCGCGGGCATCGCCAACGCGATCGACCGGGTGGTGCTGGCGATGTCCCCGGAGGAACGGCACACCATGGCGGCCCGCGCCCGCGAGCACGCCCTGTCCTTCGACCGCGCCCGCGTCTTCGACGACCTGTTCGCGACTGCCCCGCCCGCCGCCGTCGCTCCGCGCTGAGCGGGTCGGCCACGCTCTCCGCACGGCGACCCCCCAAGAAAAGATTTCCTGTCATCGGCCGGATAAGAACCTGAGCATTCCGTTGTCCGAAAAGCAAAACCAGCGGGCGGTTCGAGAAATCGGGCGCGGGAATTCGCTCGAATGGCCTCCGGTCGCCCGCTCGGACACCAGTATCGTGCTCCGAATGGCGGCGGAGGCGCTGCCGTCATCGATGCCTGGGGGCCGAAACAATGGACTCGACTCGTTCGCGCGCAGCTTTTCGCCGAAGATCGCTCGTGGTGGCCGTGGCCGTGGTGACCGCGGCCGCCCTGGCGGGGGTGGCGGTCGTCGGGCCGCGGGCAGAAACGGTGGCGCGGGAGGACATCACGGCTATCGCTCCGGGCGCACCGCCTGTTGAGCCGGCCGCGCCGCCAGCGAACCGAGCCGCTCCGCTGCTCAGTGGGAAGTTCGAGGTGGGTGGGCGGGCGCGGGTGGCCAAGTTGGGCGCCAACCTGCCGCTGGCCGAGGGCGGCGGCTTCACCGCGGACCTGTCCGAAGGGGCGGCAGGCCAGGTCGCTGTGTCCGGCACGCTTGATCTGCCGCCCGCGCCCGGGTATTTCGTCGTGTTCGGCTTCATGCCGGTCACGGCCACCACCGTGCTGACCCAGGAAGGGGAAGCCACCGGGGTCGCCGACATCAGCGACGGAGTGCTGACCCCGGACCTCGATCTGACCCTGCGCGTCCGCCTCGCCCTGACCGACGTGCGGCAGGACGGGATCGATCTCCGGGTCGGGCCGAACTGCCGGACCGTCGAGCCGCTGGTCATCCGCCTGCGCGGCCGGATCGCCATGGCGCCGGAGAGCCCGCCGTCGGATTTCGAGTCCGTGTTCGACATCCCGCCGTTCACCGGGTGCGGGATGGCAGAAGACCTCTCCCCGCTCATGACCGGGCTGATCTCGGGCCCGGGGAACCGGATGTTCACCAAGCTGGTCTTCCAGGGGTTCTGACGACCGGGTCCGACCGCGCCGAATCCGGCTGCCGGGCCCGCCCGGCGACCCAGTAGACAGTGCCTGTGCGCACTCATGGATCAGCTCCGGACGTCTCGCGGTGGCGGCGGTACCGGGACCGGTACCGGTGGTTCGACCACCTGGCCCGGGCGGTCGACCGCTACATCGAGCACAGCGGCTACCAGTACGTCGCGTCGATCACCTACTTCAGCCTGCTGTCAGTGGTCCCGATGCTGATGGTGGGGTTCTCCACGGCCGGGTTTGTGCTGGCGGGCCAGCCCGGCCTGCTGGCCGAGCTGCGGGCGGGGGTCACCGGCGCGGTGCCGGGGCCGCTGGGCGCGCAGGTGGGCGAGCTGCTGGACAACCTGATCAGGCAGCGCACGCACGTCGGCGTGCTGGGGCTGCTGATCGGGCTGTACTCCGGGTGGAACTGGATGAACGCCCTGCGCGACGCGCTGACCGCGATGTGGGACCAGCACCGGTCCGACCAGCCGCTGCTGCGGACCGTGGTCAAGGACCTGGTCGCGCTGGTGAGCCTGGTGCTCGCCCTGCTGATCTCCTTCCTGCTCACCGTCGCCGCTGGCGCCGTGGGCGACGACGTGCTGCGGCTCGCGCACCTCGACGGCACGGCGTGGGCGGCGCCGGTGCTGGTGATCGCGTCCTCGGCGCTGGCGCTGGTGGCGGACTGGCTGGTGTTCCTGTGGGTGCTGGCCCGGCTGCCCCGCGAGCCGGTGAGCACCCGCAGCGCGATGCGCGGGGCGGTGGCCGCCGCGGTCGGGTTCGAGCTGCTCAAGCTGGCGGGCAACGTCTACATCCGGATCATCAGCGACTCCCCCACCGGGGTGGCGTTCGGCTCGGTCATCGGCCTGCTGGTGTTCATCTCGCTGGTGTCACGCCTGCTGGTGTTCATCACGGCATGGACCGCGACGGCCCGCCCGAGGCGCCGCACGCCGCCGCCCCCGCCGGGGCCGGTGGTGATCCAGGTCAACACGCGGCCCCGGCCTGCCGCGCTCGTGCTCGCCGGGCTCGGGGCCGCGGCGGGCGCGCTGGCCGCGGTCGCCGTCAGCAGGCTGCGGCGCGGAGCGGGCAAACAGCGCTAGGTCGTTTCATGGTGCGGTGACCGGTTATGGCCCGGCAGACCGTGTGCGGGTTGTTCCGGCGTCGGCAGCGCGCGGTGTGGCTCAAGTCGCGGGCGCGGTGAGCCCGCTGCCATGCCTACCGGTTTCGAGGATGACCTGCTGGGTGCGGCCGGTGGCGACGGTCCACTCGGCGAGCACCGCGGCGCGGTTGCGCCTGCCGACCAGGAAGGCCAGGTGGACGACCGCCCAGGCGATCTTGCCGAGCGGTCCGCGCAGCCGCGGAGGTCGGCGACCGCGTCACCGGGCGAGATGGTGGCCATCGTGCCCAGGTCGAGATAGCGGAACGGGCCGGGCGCCGGTTCGCCTGCGGGCCGGGAACGGATGACCTTGGCGATGTGGTGTCCCTGCCGCGACGCTGGGCCGCGCAGGTCGCCGAGGTTGACCAAGTCGCTAATCGCGAAGACCTCTGGGTGGCCGAGCAGGGCGCGGTCCGGCGTGGTCTTGCGCGGTGGTGGTTCACGCCGCCCGGGCCGATGTCGGCGGCCGCCTCGTTCAAGCGGACCTCGACGCCTAGGTCCTGTCTCGACGTACCGGTGCGTGTCGGTCGTGATCGGGGTGGTTCCTGGCGGTGCGGCTGGTGCGTGCAGGCACTTCGAGACAGGACCTGGCTTGCGCCGGGTGTGCGCCCGCAGCGGCTTGGCGAACGGCGGCAGGACCGCGGGCGCGGCGTCGACCAGACCACGTGGACCTGCCGCGGGTCCAGGGTGCGAAATGGCGGCGGAACGCGCGTCGGGTCGTCGCCGCGACCTGGCCCGCGAGCGGTGGGGCCCGCGCCGACGACGATGATCGGGCACCGGGCCAGCTCCGCCGAGTCCTCGGCGTTGGCGGCGTTCTCGAACGCGCGGCAGCCGGGAGCGGAGCGTGACGGCGTGGGCGAGGGTCTTCATCGGCGGCGTGTGCGCGCCACTCGTCGTGGCCGAAGTCGCCGTCGGTCGAACCAGCGGCCACCGCGATCCTCGGTCACCCCTGGACAACGGTCCGGTCCTGCTCGCTGGTCTCCCAGTGCGACCTCAGGTACCGATCGCGCCGAACGTATGGGCTCAGCCCATCGCGGCCAGCAGGTCGCGGCACGCGCGCTCGCAGTCGCGGCACGCCTCCGCGCACACGCGGCAGTGCTCGTGCATGGTGGCGTGCGCACCGCACTCGTCGCCGCACGACTTGCAGGCCATCGCGCACGCCTCCAGCAGCGACCGGCTGAGGTTGGCGTCGTAGCCGGTGTGCCGGGACAGCACCCGGGCGGTGGTGGCGCAGATGTCGGCGCAGTCCATGTTCGTGCGCACGCACTTGGTCAGCTCGGCCACCGAGCTTTCGCTCAGACAGGCGTCGGCGCACGCGGTGCACGCCTCGGCGCAGCCGATCAGCGCGTCGATGGTGGTGGCGAGCTTGCCGCGGTCGAGATTGATCGCGGCCGGGTACGTCTCCAGCATCGGCATCGTCGTGGTCACCCTGATCACCTCTTGTCTCGGTCCGGACAAACGGTCGCCCGCTGGCTACCCCGCCGCCGCGCGCGCCAACCGGGCGGGCCCGGACCGAGGACCGGGGTCAGCCGACCGCGCCCGCCGGGTTCACCCGCTCGTGGTCGCGGACCGGGCCGGGCGGGGTGCCGTCGCCGAATGGCCTGCCGCCGAGGTCCCCTCGACCGTGGGCGGAAAGCCAGCCGGACAGGTCCGGGCCAGCGGGCACGATCCCGGTCGGGTTGATGTCCCGGTGCACGACGTAGTAGTGCCGCTTGATCTGCTGGAAGTCGACGGTGTCGCCGAACCCGGGGGTCTGGAACAGGTCGCGGGCGTACGCCCACAGCGCGGGCATCTCGGCGAGCTTGGACCGGTTGCACTTGAAGTGGCCGTGGTAGACCGCGTCGAACCGGACGAGGGTGGTGAACAGGCGCACGTCGGCCTCGGTGATGGTGTCGCCGACGAGGTAGCGGCGCTCACGCAGCCGGTCCTCCAGCCAGTCCAGCGCGGTCCACAGCCGCTCGTAGGCCTGGTCGTAGGCTTCCTGGCTGCCCGCGAACCCGCAGCGGTAGACGCCGTTGTTCACCTCGGTGAACACCAGCTGGTTGACCGCGTCGATCTCGTCGCGGTGCCGCTCGGGCAGCAGGTCGGGGGCGCCGTCGCGGTGGTGGGCGCGCCACTCGGTGGACAGGTCGAGGGTGATCTGCGCGAAGTCGTTGGTGACCACGGCGCCGGTGGTCGTGTCCACGATCGCCGGGACCGTGATGCCCCGCGAATAGTTCGGGTCGCGGCGGAAGTACGCCTCTTGCAGGCGTTCGATGCCCAGCACCGGGTCGCGGCCGCCGGGGTCGAGGTCGAAGGTCCACGACCGCGCGTCGTGCGTCGGGCCGGGGAGCCCGAGCGAGAGGGCGTCCTCAAGGCCAAGCAGCCTGCGGACGATGATCGACCGGTTCGCCCAGGGACAGGCGCGGGCGGCGACCAGCCGGTAGCGGCCGGGCTCGACCGGGAAGCCGTCGCGCCCGTCCGCGGTGATCCGGGTGGGGATGTAGCGGGTGTCGCGGGTGAACTCCTTGCCCGGCACCGTGTACTTCCCGCCCTCGCTGTGCTCTGGGTTGTCGGTCTGCGCGGATGTCGACGTCTCGCTCACAGAGCCGAGCCTACGCGCGGCGGGGACGCGCGCAGGGTGGTCACGGCGGGTGTGGGCAACCGCTCACCACAGGTCGACTCGCCGGTACCGGTGGGTGACGTCGATCCCGTGCGGCAACACCGAGTGAAGGTCCACCGAGGTCCCCGCCGCCAGCACCTCGGTTCCCGCGCCGAACGACGCGGGCAGGTCGACCGTGACACCCTGGTTCCCGTAGCGGCGTTTGAGCGCCAGTTCGGCCGCCACGACGTCCGCGTGCCGCGCGGCGAGCACCTGGATCAGCGCCGCGCCCGCCCGAAGGTGATCGCGGACGCGGGCCGGGTAACCGCGGCCGAACTTGACCAGGTCGCCCTGGCCGACCAGGTACAGCAGGCACTGGTCGTCGGCGCGGGCGCGGTGGGTGCGCGAACCCGGCTCCGGCTCGCACACGGCGCACTCGGTGTGGCCGCGGTCCAGTTTGCGCACCCGCCCGCACCGGTCGTGCCGTCCCCAGGTCCCGTGCGAGTGCGCCAGCCACCGGGCGCCGAACCAAGGCAGGCCGTGCACGTCGCCCGCAAGCACGGTCCATCCCGTCTGCTCGTACTCGGCCAGTTCCTCGACCAGGGCGGTCGCGGCGGCGAACTCGGCCGCGCCGCGCACGGGGACGCCGCTTTCCTTGTCCAGTCCCAGAAACGACCGCACCAGGTCGGCCAGAGCCGGTTCCGAGCCGGTCCGGCGGACCAGCTCGCGGCCCATCGCCATGGCGGGCGACTCGGGTGAGGTGCGGTCGTCAAGGCAGATGTGGCACCGGGTCGCCCACGTCGGCCTGCACGCCCGTTCCGCGCCGCACCACCGGCAGCGCCGGATCTGGACCGCGGCGCCGTCTGGCTGGTCCAAAACCACCTCAAGCTGGTCGGCGACCACGGCCGCGCACGCCGGGCACTGCGCGCACCATGCGACGTCCCTGCCCCGGCCGCGCCCGCCCGGCCTGCCGCTCACCGGCTCAAGGCAGTTCACGCACACCTTCGACACCCCGCCAGCATGGCGGTCCCGCCCGAGCCGCCACAAGGAGACCGGGCAGGGCACTAGGCTCGCCGGGTGCACAACCGTGACCAGGGCGCGCGCTGCCCGTGCGGGACCGGGCTGACCTACGGCGAGTGCTGCTGGCGCGCCCACAGCGGCGCCGCGCCCGCGGGCACCGCGCAGGCGCTGATGCGGTCCCGGTTCACCGCGTTCGCGCTCGGCGACATCGACTACCTGCTGCGCAGCTGGCACCCGGACACCCGGCCCGCGAGCCTGGACCTCGACCCGGACCAGCGGTGGGTCCGGCTCGACGTCCTCGCCACCACGGCGGGCGGGCCGCTGCACCATGAGGGCACGGTGGAGTTCCGCGCCCACTACCGCCACGGCCGGGAGCGGGGCGAGCTGCACGAGAACAGCCGCTTCGTGCGCGTCGACGGCCGCTGGGTCTACTGGGCGCCCGTAGACGTGCTCAGTTGACTCGCGCGGTGTGCTCCTTGGGCAGCTCCCCTGGGCTCAGGGCGATGACGGTCTCATCGTCGGGGCCGCAGTCCTCCAGAAACGTGATCTCCGCTGACTCGAAGACGACGGTGATCGGGTAGGTCGGGCCCTGGTCCCGGTACTCGACCATCTTGTCGACGTGGTCGTCCTGGAGCCCCAGAACGCGTTCCGGGTGCTCGCGCACCCAGCGCGGGAGGAAGATCACGCCGTGCAGCCGCCGCCGACCGGGGAGGACGTCCACGCTGACCGAGGTTCCGGTCGGCTCGGTCCACGAGACTTTATAGACCTCCGCGCCGAGGCGGACCACGCTGACCCGCTGACTCTTCACCCAGCGGCCCGCGAACGGTCCACTGTGGATTCGGTAGGCGATCGTGTCGGCGTTTTTCACGTACATCTCGTACTGCCAACCGGTGTCGTAGGTGTAGATGAACCGCTTTCCGACGATCCCGGAAAGGTCGCTGGTGTCGTCCTCGCTCATCGGCGGCCTCCCCCGCACACGCTGTCGGCCAGTCCGTCCGGGTCCGGCATCGCAACGCCCGCAACGGTTTCCGCGCTCAGCATCCGCACGACCGCGGGCGGGCCGCCAGCCGACGCCGCGACGCGCTGGCGGCTGGCCGCGCACCCGCGGCCGCGCGCGGCCGCGGCCAGCGCGGTGACGGCGGCGGTGTCGCCGAGCTCGTCGAGGGCGTCGCGGACGTGCGCGAGCAGCGCGTCGAACAGGTCGATGGCACGGGTTTCGCGTTCCCGCCACGGATCGACGGCCGCGCCGTGCAGGCCGTGGCGGGCCGCGGCCCACAGCGCGCCGTCGAGCACGCCGTGGTCGAGCGGCCCCGCGGTGCGGCCGGCCGCCAGGTCGTCCAGCGCGCGGCGGACCAGCGCGCGGGCCAGCGCGGCGTAGAGCACGGCCTCGTCGGCGGTGGCGGCCGCGTCGCCGACCCGGATTTCCACCGTGGGGTACCGGCGGGACAGCCGGGCCACGCGGAGGCTGCCCTGCCCCGGTTCGGCCAGGCCGCAGTCGACTAAGCGCGCCAGGTCCGCGTCGTAGGCGGCGGCCGAGGCGTGCCAGAGCGGCATCGCGGCCGCGGGCAGGCGGGTGTGCGCCATCATCCGCCAGCTGTGGAAGCCCGAGTCGGCCCCGTGCCGGAAACGCGAGTTGGCGGTCAGCGCGAGCAGGGTGGGCAGCCACGGGGTGATGTGGTTGAGCACGGCGACACCGGTTTCCCGGTCCGGCACGGCGACGTGCACATGGCACCCGCACAGCTCCTGGTCGGTCACCACGCCCGCGTAGGACTCGCGCATGCGGCGGAAGTGGGCGGTGGCGGTGATCTCGGGCTCGGCCGAGGTGAGCACCGGCTCCCCCACCGACACCAGACACGCGTTCTCCCGCAGCGCCGACGCGGCCAGGCTCGCTCGGCCGGACAGGATTTTCGCGCGGAGCTCGGGCAGGGTGGCGCAGACCGCGCTGGCTGCCTCGACCACGCTGGCGCACAACTCGTGCTGGAAACCGGAATCGGACGTCGGCGACGCCGAGGCGACGTGGTCGAGCACGGCCTTCGCGCGCGGCGTGGGCAGCAGCGTGTCGGCGTCGACCAGGAGGAACTCCTCCTCCACACCGAAGGTGAGCTGATCGGTCGAGCCGCCCGTGGCGGGCATGGGACCTCCTCCGATGCCGGGTCCTCGCATCGACCATGGTGCTGGGCGTCCACGGCCGCCGCCACCGGGACGGCGGTCCACGCCCCGGCCGTGCATCCTGGGCGGGCGAGTCGGAAGCGGGGCGCGGTGCCATGGCGGACGTGCTGGTGCGGCGGAGCCCTGCTGGGACGAGGGCGCGGACCGGTCGAGCGGGCCGGTGGAGGCGGCCGGATCGTCGCGGTCCGGCCCACCCGCACCCCGGACGGGCAGGCGACCGGATGCTGCTGCCCGGGGCACGTCCCCGTGGTTGACGCCGCGCAGGCACCCGCGTTCGCTGGTCGGCCCGCTCAACCGGGCGAGCTGGCGCGTGTCGCGATCGCGTGCCGGACGGCGCGGCTGTTGTGGGAAGCGGCCCGCGCCCGCACGCTGGCCCCATGAGGGGCGTGCGGGACCGCGACGACGCCGTCTTCCGCGTGCGCCGGGAGAGGCTGGTGCTGCGCGCGGCGACGGCCCGGTTCGCCGACATCCGCACCCGTCACGCGCCGTGACGGGCTGACCGAAAGGCCCACACGTGGACGCGTTCAAGAACATCGTGATGACCCAGCCCATCTACGACTACCTGCTGCGGCAAGCCCCGCCGCCCTCCCCGGCCCAGGCCCGGCTAATCCAGGCCACCGCCGACCTCGGCGACGCGGCGGAAATGCAGATCCCGCACGAGCAGGGCGTGTTCCTCACGATGCTCGCCCAGCTGATCGGCGCGCGCCGGATCGTCGAGGTCGGCACCTTCACCGGGTATTCCGCCCTCTGCCTCGCGCTCGGCCTCGCCCCGGGCGGCCTGGTGACCACCTGCGACATCACCGACACGTGGGCGCCGCTGGCCCGGTCCGCGTGGCAGGAGGCCGGGGTCGCCGACCGCATCGACTTCCGCCTCGGCCCGGCCGAGGAGACCCTGCGGCGGCTTCCGGAGAACCCGATGGTGGACCTGGTGTTCATCGACGCGGACAAGACCGGCTACCTCGACTACTGGGAACTGCTGGTGCCACGAGTGCGTCCCGGCGGCGTCCTGCTCGCCGACAACGTCCTCTACTACGGCGAAGCGGCCCAGGAGAACGCCCAGGGCAACGCCAAGGCCATCCGCCAATTCAACGAGCGGGTGCGCGCGGACGACCGGGTGACCTCGGTGCTGCTGCCCATCGCCGACGGCCTCACCATCGCCCGGCGCACGGGCTGATCTCGCGATTCGACTGGCGGTCTGGGCCACGATCGCCGTCAAGATCTGTAGCGTGGAACCGCAGCTGGGTGAGTCGGGTCATGACCGTGGCGTGCGCTGGCCTGCTGGTCGGCTCATGCGGAATGGTCGCTGCCGGGGACTCCAGAACGGACGAGCAGTCGAAGATCCTCGTCGACGCGACCAGCTACCCGCTCCAGAAGGACGCCGCGGGCCTCGCTCGCGCGGCACTGGCGACGCACCTGGGCAAGAGCCCGAACTTCAGCGTTCTGGAGGCGACCGACCTCCCGCGCCAAGCCTCCGGGGGCCCCAATGGCCCGGCTGGTGTGGCGCATCCACGTCACCATCCGGGGACCGATGTGGACGTGGTGCTGACGGCGGGCTCCGGCGACAACCGCGAGTGCACGATGGCCCAGCGCAAAGCAGGCCAGGTCCGCGTGTTCTCCCTCAACACGCGCGATTACCCGCACGAGAAACCCTGCGGTTCGGACGTCGCCATCGATGCCGAGTTCCCACCCGCCCCCAGCCCTGTCACCACCACCTCCACTGGGTCCTGATCGCGCTCGCTCGCCCGGGTTCCGCTCCTGGTTGTCACAGTTGCCAACCTCTTTCGCAGGCGGTGCGCATGTCGCGGTAAATCGCCCAACGCGCCTCGACGGACGACCAAAACGTTCTGGTCGTCCGTCGAGGCGCGTTTTTCTGGTTACACGGCGCCGCCGGTCAGCGAGGCCAGTACCGCGCTCGCGGCGCCGACGATGCCGTAAGC
Source organism: Actinokineospora sp. NPDC051303 (assembly GCF_055586285.1). Classification (NCBI taxonomy): domain Bacteria; kingdom Bacillati; phylum Actinomycetota; class Actinomycetes; order Pseudonocardiales; family Pseudonocardiaceae; genus Actinokineospora; species Actinokineospora sp. NPDC051303. The sequence goes on along the minus strand of NZ_JBVJIN010000043.1, from coordinate 4,460 downwards.
GGTTCCGGTGACGATACCCACCACGGAGTCGACGAGGCCGCCGATGATGACCAAACCCATGACATTGCTCCCTTGATTGGCACTGCGTTGGTATTGCGTTGGATCAGTGCGGTCATCCGGTGCAGTTGGGAACCGCGGGGGTGCTGCCGACACAGTTGTTGGGCGTGTTGGCACTGATGGGGGAATTCGTTGTGGTCATGGTGCCGCCGACGCGGTACACACCACCGGCGGTCACCACCGCCGAATTGGCCGTCACGGCCGTCTGGGTGAGCGTGGTCGCGGTGGCCTCGACCGCCGCGATGCCGCCGCCGTTGAGGGCCGCGGTGTTTCCGGTGACGAGCAGCGGCTTGCCGGAGACACCGGTAGCGGTCAAGGTCCCGCGTAGACCGTTGTAGATGCCGCCGCCGCTGAGCAGGGCGACGTTTCCGGACACCGGGCTCTTGGTGAACGTCGCGGCGGGCGCGGTGCCCGACGCGGTGTCGGCATTGGCCAAGCCGCCGCCGTTGAGCGTGGCGACGTTGCCGCTCAGGAAACTGTTGGTCAAGGTGACCGCGCCCCGGTTCAGGATTCCCCCACCGTCGCCGACGGCGCTGCCATTGCTGAACCGCACCGCCGTGGTGAGGGTCAGGCTGCCGGTAGGGGCGACCTCGGCGATCCGGAAGGACAGCAGCGACGCCCGGGTGACGGTCGCCGGACCGATCATCTCGATCGGGCTGGTGATGATCGGCAGGCCGTTGAGGAGGCCGCCGTGCGGGGCGGTCAGCCGGTAGGTGCAGCCCCCGGCCAGCACGAGGGTGTCCGCGGCCGAGGTCGAGTTGGCGAGGTTCACCGCCGCGACGAGCGCGTTCTCACCGCACGCCACCGGAATAGTGGCCGCCTGCGCCACAGGGGCGACGACCACCAGGCCACCGGCGACGACAACGCCTCCGCACAATAATCGGGCGGTGCTCCGAATACGATTCATCACGCCTTCTTTCTTCAGGGACAAATCGAACGACCGTCGACCGGTGCCGCGCACTGCGGGCGAGGTGTTCGACACGGGCGAACGCGCACCGGTCGACTCGCGGGGACTGGGCAAATAAATCGACACAGAAAAAGACCTCGGTGTGCGGTTCGCGTTCGCGATCACGTCACCGAGGTCTTGAGTAACAACGGCAGCCTAACACCGCGTCGGAATAGCCGATACCCGTGACCCCCGAACGGCCTAATCAGACCAGGAGGCGAGGCCGCGCCGCCCTCGACCGAATCCTCGATTCGACCACCGTCGAAAGTGGCCGCCGACGGTTCCGGCACGGTTCGACTCCATTCGGGCACAATGCCGTGGCCATCCAGGGGTCCACACCGAACATGAGCGCCCGGCGGCGCGTACAGTGATGTCTCCACGATTCCAGCGATGGAACCGTCCCGAGTCGTGCCGTGCGACCAAGCGACTGGGAGGTCTCCGGATGGCCCGGCCCACCACCAGTCGGCTGACGCGGGTGTTCGGCTGGATCGCGGACAAAGCCATCGAACGGGAAATGCCCGTCTCGCTTGACGTCCTCTGCCAGACCGCGGTGGCGCGGCTGGGCGTGCACGGCGCCGTGCTGACCATGGACACCTCCGGCTGGCCTGAGGTCAGGAACGCCACGGACGCGCTAGGGGAACGGCTGACCGAGTTGCAGGTGACGGTGGGGGAAGGCCCAGCCGTGGACGTCTGGCGTGACGACGGCCCGGCACTGGTCGCCGACCTCGACGCCCCGGTCAGCCAAGCCCGGTGGCCGATGTTCGCGCCACTGGCCGTCGAGGCCGGAGCGGCCGCGCTGTTCGCCCTGCCGTTGTGCGTCGGCGCGATCCGGGTCGGGGTGCTGTCCCTGCACCGGATCGAGGCGGGTCACCTCGAAGCCGGGACGCTGGTCGACTCGTTGGCGTTCGCGGAACTGGCCCTGCGGCTGCTGCTGGACGAGCAGGCAGGCCTGGACACAGCGGACAGCATCGCAGGCGACATCCTCTCGTTGCACCATCCACAGGTGCACCAGGCCACCGGGATGGTCGCGGCGCAACTGGACTTGAGCATGGGCGACGCGTTCGCCCACCTGCGCGCGCGGTCGTTCGTCGAGCAGAAGCCGCTGAGCGACCTGGCGGCCGATGTGGTGGCCCGCAGGCGGCGATTCGACCAGGACGAGGAACGACCGTGACAACGAGCGGGACACGACCGCACCCTGAAACACCAATGGAGGTGGCTGCGATGAACAGCGAACGTCTCGTCGAAACCTTCGTCGAACTGGCCGACACCCTGGTCGACGACTTCGACGTCATCGACTTCCTGCACATGCTCGCGGACAGGTGCGTCGAACTTCTCGACGTCGACGCGGCGGGACTGCTGCTGGCCGACCAGAAGGGCAAGCTGCAGTTGATCGCGACCTCCAACGAACAGGCCCGGCTGCTGGAACTCTTCCAGCTCCAGAACCATGAAGGCCCCTGCCTGGACGCGTTCGCCGCGGGTGCCAGAGTCAGCCACGCCGATCTGGCCAACGCGGGCCCGCGGTGGCCGCGGTTCACCGCGGCGGCCATCGAGATGGGGTTCGCCGCCGTGGACGCGGTGCCCATGCGCCTGCGCAGCGAGGTCATCGGCGCGCTCAACCTGTTCCGGAACCAGACCGGGGAACTGGACGCGGGCGCGTTGCGGACCGCGACGGCGTTGGTCGACGTCGCCACCATCGGCCTGCTGCAGCACCGTTCGATCAACCACCACCAGGTGCTGACCGAGCAGCTGCAAGCCGCGCTGAACAGCCGGGTGGTCATCGAACAGGCCAAGGGGCTGGTCGCCGAACGCCTCCAGGTCGACATGAACACCGCCTTCGCCGCGCTGCGCGGCTACACCCGCGGGCACAACCTCAAGTTGAGCCGCGTCGCCCACGAGGTCATCGCGGGCACCATCAACACCACCGACCTGCTCAGCGCGGCCGCCAAGACCAAACCGCTGCGACGCTGACCCCGGGCGGCGGCCCCACCCGGGCGCGGTCACGCCGCTCTCGGCGATCGCGGTCGACCAGCGGGGGCCTGCCCTCGACTCACCGCCCGTCTGTCCACTGTGGTCTTGATGAGACAGGCGTCGCCGGTCCGGAGAACCGCGGCGGACTCGCGATACCCGGCCAACGGCGAATCACCGAAGCCGCACGGAGACACCTCGCTGCCGCGGCATTCGGGGGGGAGCAGTTCGCAGGTGGGTGACGAGCGGCGGTTTTCCTTGCCAACCTTGACGCAGAGGCGAAGAGTTGGCCATGTCGCGGGTGTTGGTTGCTCCGGTGCCCGCAAGCGCATGGCACCGGTCAGTGACCCCAGACCTTGGTCATCCCACCACTCCGCGGGTCCGTGGCAGCAGTCCCGGACTCTCACCCGGATGGAGAGTTGATCATGAGATCGACAGCGCGTACGAGCACGGCAGGCCGGGCCGGTCGGGCCCTGATCGCTTTGGGCACCGCGGCGGGGTTCGCGGTCTTTTTCCCCACGCAAGCATGGGCGCTCCCGCCGGGATGCACCCAAAGCGGTGCCAACTTCACTTGCACCGCCGGGATTCCCGCCGGTCAGGTGCTGACCGGCACCACTGGAAACAACATCATCACCATCACCGGCGGCGCCGTGAACGGCACCGTGAACAGTCTCGCGGGCAACGACACGATCAGGGTCACCGGCGTCGCGGGCGCCGTGGGCCCGAACGGCTCGCCGGGAGCCAACGGCGACGCGGGCACACCCGCGGGCAGCGCGGGCGGCAACGGCGGAGCCGGAAACGTCGGCGGGGCTGCCGTGGGAACCACCGGTGTCATCGACGGCGGCGCGGGCACCGACAGCATCACCGTCACCGGTGGCGCGGGCGGCAACGGCGGCAACGGCGGCGTCGGCGGGACCGGATTCGCCAGCGGCGCCGGTGGCGCTGGGGGCAACGGCGGCGTCGGCGGGATCGGCGGCACCGGGAACGCCGGAAACGTCACCGGTGGCGCGGGCAGCGACACCGTCGTCCTCACCGCGGGCAAGGGCGGCAATGGTGGCCTAGGCGGTCTTGGCGGCAACAGCGGCGCCGTGGCCGGTAGCGCGGGCGCCGGTGGTATCGGTGGCGCCGGTGCGGCCGGTGGCGTCGGGAACTCCGGGACCTTCACCGGCGATGTCGGCGACCCCGGTCTCGACAATGTCACCGCCAACGGTGGCGCCGGTGGCACCGGTGCGGCCGGTGGGATCGGCGGCTGCGGCCACGGCGGCGGCAGCGGTGGCGTCGGCGGCGCGGGTGGCGCGGGTGGGATCGGGAACTCCGGCACCATCAGCGGCGGCGCCGGTGTCGACACGCTCAAGGCCAACGGCGGGCGCGGCGGCAACGGTGGCGCGGGCGGCAAGGGCGGCAACGGGTCCGCCGCCGTCGAGCCTGGCGGTGCCGGCGGCGTCGGCGGCGCGGGCGGTGCGGGTGGGATCGGGAACTCCGGCACCCTCAC
>NZ_JBVJIN010000042.1:0-52704 GCF_055586285.1 Actinokineospora sp. NPDC051303 | reverse complement strand
GGCAGGGAACAAAGATACGTGTGGCAGCGGCGTGACGGAGGAGAAAAAAAAAAAAAAAAAAAAAAAAAACCCCCCCCCCCCCCCCCAGCCCCCCCCCCCCCCCCCCCCCCCCCCCCCCCCCCCCCCCCCCCCCGCCGTTCTGGATAGCGGATCAGTGGGGGATCAGGCCGAGCCGGGGTCGGAGGTCTGCGGGCCCGCGGCGGTGACGTCGTCGATGCGGTACTTGCGGGCCGCCTCGACCACCTTGTCCTGGGGCACTTCGCCGCGCTTGGCCAGCGCGGCCAGCACGCCGACCGTGATCGACTCGGCGTCGACCAGGAAGTGCCTGCGGGCGGCCGGGCGGGTGTCGGAGAAGCCGAAGCCGTCGGTGCCCAGGGTCAGCATGTCGGTGGGCACCCACGGGCGGATGAGGTCGGGCACGGCGCGCATCCAGTCCGACACGGCCACCACCGGGCCGGGCGTGTCGGCCAGGACCGAGGTCACGTACGGGACCCTCGGCTCGGCCTCCGGGTGCAGCAGGTTGTGCCGCTCGATGTCCACCGCCTCGCGGCGCAGCTCCGCCCAGGACGTCGCCGACCACACGTCGACGCCGACGCCCCATTCCTCGGCCAGCAGCCGCTGCGCCTTGAGCGCCCACGGCATGGCCACGCCCGAGACCAGCACCTGCGCGCGCGGGCCGTCGGTCCGGGGGCTCTCCTGGTACCGGTAGAGGCCGCGCAGCAGGCCCTCGACGTCGAGGTTCTCCGGCTCGGCTGGCTGCTGGTAGGGGTCGTTGTAGACCGTCAGGTAGTAGAAGACGTCCTCGGACTGCTCGCCGTACATGCGGCGCAGGCCGTCCTTGACGATGTGCGCGATCTCGAACGACCACGCCGCGTCGTAGGCGACCACGGCCGGGTTCGTCGCGGCAAGCAGCAGCGAGTGCCCGTCGTTGTGCTGCAGGCCCTCGCCGGTCAGCGTGGTGCGGCCCGCGGTGGCGCCCAGGACGAAGCCGCGGGCCATCTGGTCGGCGGCGGCCCACAGGCCGTCGCCGGTGCGCTGGAAGCCGAACATCGAGTAGAAGATGTAGATCGGGATCATCGGCTCGCCGTGCGTGGCGTACGAGGTGCCCGCCGCGGTGAACGACGCGGTCGACCCGGCCTCGTTGATGCCCTCGTGCAGGATCTGGCCCTGCTCGCTCTCCTTGTAGGACAGCATCAGCGAGGCGTCCACGGACGTGTAGAGCTGCCCCTGCGGGTTGTAGATCTTCTGCGTCGGGAACATCGAGTCCATGCCGAACGTGCGCGCCTCGTCCGGGATGATCGGCACCAGCCTCGGCCCGATCTCGGCGTCCTTGGCCAGGTCGCGCACCAGCCGGACGAACGCCATGGTGGTGGCGACCTCCTGCTTGCCGGAGCCGCGCTTGAGCACGTCGTAGACCTTGTCGCCGGGCAGCACCAGCGCCTTGGCCTTCGTCCGCCGCTCCGGCAGGTAGCCGCCGAGCTGGCGGCGCCGCTCCTGCAGGTACTGGATCTCCGGGGCGTCCTGGCCGGGGTGGTAGTACGGCGGCAGGTACGGGTCCTTCTCCAGGTCGGCGTCGCTGATCGGCACGCGCAGGGTGTCCCGGAACAGCTTGAGGTCGTCCAGGGTCATCTTCTTCATCTGGTGCGTGGCGTTGCGCGCCTCGAAGTGCGGGCCGAGGTTGTAGCCCTTGATCGTCTTGGCCAGGATCACCGTGGGCTGGCCGTGGTGCTCGGTGGCCGCCTGGTAGGCCGCGTAGACCTTGCGGTAGTCGTGGCCGCCGCGCTTGAGGTTCCAGATGTCCTGGTCGCTCATCGGGGCGACGAGCTCCTTGGTCCGGGGGTCGCGGCCGAAGAAGTGCTCGCGGACGAACGCGCCGTCGTTGGCCTTGTAGGTCTGGTAGTCGCCGTCCGGGGTGGTGTTCATCAGGTTGACCAGGGCGCCGTCGCGGTCGGCGTGCAGCAGCCCGTCCCACTCGCGGCCCCAGATGACCTTGATGACGTTCCAGCCCGCGCCGCGGAAGAACGCCTCCAGCTCCTGGATGATTTTGCCGTTGCCCCGGACCGGGCCGTCGAGCCGCTGCAGGTTGCAGTTGATGACGAAGGTCAGGTTGTCGAGCTGCTCGTTGGCCGCGACGTGGATGAGGCCGCGCGACTCCGGCTCGTCCATCTCGCCGTCGCCGAGGAACGCCCAGACCCGCTTGTCCGCGGTGTCGGCGATGCCCCGGTCGTGCAGGTACCGGTTGAACCGGGCCTGGTAGATGGCGTTCATCGGCCCCAGGCCCATGGAGACCGTGGGGAACTCCCAGAAGTCGGGCATCAGCCGGGGGTGCGGGTAGGACGGCAGGCCGCCGCCGGGGCCCGCGTGCGAGAACTCCTGGCGGAAGCCGTCCAACTGCGCGGTGGAGAGCCTGCCCTCCAGGAACGCGCGCGCGTAGATGCCGGGGGAGGCGTGCCCCTGCACGTAGATCTGGTCCCCCCCACCGGGGTGGTTCTTACCGCGGAAGAACCAGTTGAACCCGACCTCGTAGAGCGCCGCCGACGACGCGTACGTCGAGATGTGGCCGCCGACGCCGACGCCGGGGCGCTGCGCGCGGTGCACCGTCATCGCCGCGTTCCACCTGATCCAAGCCCGGTAGCGGCGCTCCACCTCCTCGTCGCCCGGGAACCAGGGCTCCCGCTCGGTGGGGATGGTGTTGACGTAGTCGGTGCTGGTGAGGGCGGGCACGCCGACGTGCTTCTCCCTGGCGCGCTCAAGCAGGCGCAGCATCAGGTAGCGGGCACGCTGCTGACCGCCGCCCGCGAGCGCGGCGTCGAAGGACTCCAGCCATTCGGCTGTCTCCTCCGGGTCGATGTCCGGCAGGTGCGCGGCGAGGCCGTCGCGGATGACGCGAACGCGCTCGGGTGCGGGCCTGCTGTTCTGGGTGGCCAACTGGAGCTCCAGCCTGGGTCGAGGTCGGATTTCGCGCACGTGGATAGCACGCGGGCGGGTGACACTCTGCCATGTTCGTCTGAATCGACGCTGACGTCATCGTTACTGGTCAGTACGGGTATGTTGGGACACTCGGACGGTCCGCACCGGACCGAGACACGGCGTGTCGAACAGCAGACGGTTGCGCAGGTGGCCACTGTCAGTGTTCGCTATCGCCTAACCGAACAGGGAAGACGCGGCTGAAGGACCTGAGGAAGGGCCCGGACCACCGCGACGAAGCACAACTGGAGGAGTGACACCGTGGTGGCCGCGGGAGACGCCGGGAACGCCGGCGTCGCCGACAAGCTGGGGATCGAAGAGGGCACCATTGTCCAGGAGATCGGCTGGGACGAGGACGTCGAAGACGACCTCCGCGCCGCCGTCGAGGAGCGCATCGGCTCCGATCTCCTTGATGAGGACGCCGACGAGGTGGTCGACGTCGTGTTGTTGTGGTGGCGCGAGGGCGACGGGGACCTGGTCGACGCGCTCATGGACGCGATCGGCCCGCTCGCCGACAACGGCGTGATCTGGGTCCTGACCCCGAAGACGGGCCGCCCCGGCCACGTCGAGCCCAGCGATATCGCCGAGGCGGTGCCCACTGCGGGACTCGCCCAGACCTCCAGCGTCAGCGTCGGGAACGACTGGTCCGGCACTCGGCTGGTCTCACCGAAGTCGGTGAAGACCAAGCGGTAGCCCACAGGCCGAACACCCGGGCGCGGACCCGTCCGGGTGGCTTAGGCTGTGCACAGTCAGGGCTCCGATAGCCCACAGGCAGGGCTCCACAGTCAGTCTCGGCGCGGTTGCGCGCCCGCATCCAGGAGGAAACCGGGTATGGCGGTCGAGGTCGGTTCGCAGGCTCCGGACTTCACGCTCAACGACTACAACAAGCAGCCGGTCACGCTCTCCCAGTTCCAGGGCGAGAAGAACGTGCTGCTCGTGTTCTACCCGTTCGCGTTCAGCGGCATCTGCCAGGGCGAGCTGTGCCAGGTCCGCGACGAGATCGCCGAGTACACCGACCACAACGTCCAGGTCATCGGCGTCTCGGTGGACACCCCGTTCAGCCTCAAGGCGTGGGCGGAGCAGCAGGGCTACACCTTCCCCCTGCTGTCGGACTTCTGGCCGCACGGCGCCGTCGCCACCACCTACGGCGTCTTCAACGAGGCGGCCGGTCTGGCCAACCGCGGCACCTTCCTGATCGACACCACCGGCGCCGTCCGCTTCGCCGAGATCAACGCCCCCGGCGAGGCCCGCAACCAGGACGCGTGGAAGAAGGCAGTGGCCACCCTCTGACCTCCGCGACCGGCGCCGGAACGCCCCGACGCCGGTCGGAGGGCGCATAGCTCAGCGGGAGAGCACTCGGCTTACACCCGAGCGGTCGCAGGTTCGAATCCTGCTGCGCCCACCGAAATCTGACGTTCCTACAATCCCGTTTCCAACGCGCGGTATGTAAAACAATCGCGTCGGCGGGTGGGCTGTGCCCGACCGAGTTTCGGATGACCGCTCATGGGCACATAACACCATGGGCGGTATAAACGTTTGCCGCTGTCAGGCACCCTAGGTGACCTCATGCCCTGAGGTGAGCGGTGGCCGCCGGGCCAGGCAAGGACGCTGGCGGCCACCGATCCGATCTGGGGGTGTCAGGCTGTTGTTAGAGGCAGCAGCCTGGCGCCCCCTCCTCACCTCCGGTCGCTCCTGGCGCGGGACTGCCGGATGGCTTGGACGACGGCCTGGGTCAACACCAGGCCGATCGTGGTGCACATGGCCGCCACCATCTCCGGGGCGACCACGGCGACCGTGACGATCAACGCCGTGGTCACGGCCAGGATGAGGCACAGGCGCAGAGTCGGCTTCCATCCGCCTGCTGTGACGCGCTCGACGAGGCCGAACGCCTCCTGGTCGCCTGCTCCGTGCTGGGGGGCTGAGCGGGCGCTCGTGGCGTCGTTCTCGTCCGGCGGCTCGTCGGAGAACGCGGGTGCGTTCATGCGGTGACTGCTCCTTTGCTGTCTCACGGGACGGGGGAGACGCGAAAACCGAGCAAGCGGCTCCCTGGCGTGATATCTGGGGGAGCCGCTTGCGCCTGAGTGGTTCGCGCAGGACAAAGCATGAACGATCGGCCGGATTCTTGGCACTGGGAAGCGACCCATGGGGCGCTCAGCGGCGAACAAAGGACGGTAAGCGGTGATTGACCATGGCCGCGCCTGGTCAAAATTGGCTGCCGTGAACGGTCACGGAGTGCAAATGAGCGCAATCACTCGATCGTGGGGCAACTTCCTCTTCGGTAGGAAGTCTCTCACCCACATGAGTCTGAACGCGCACGCAGATGAGCAGTGCAGCTGCACGTGCGCTGGCGGCCGACCCGGATTGGCGACAAGCGCTAGGCCGCCGGGCACGTCAAGGCTCGGGGCGCCGACAGGGAGGTCGGAACCAGTCGGCGCCGGATGTCAGACGGTCGCCACCGCGTCCAGACGGAGCTGGTGGAGTTCGTCGTCCGCGGTCAGGACGACCATGTACGCGTTGTCCCGGTAGGCCGGATCCAGGGTGAGTTCGTACGGGCCTGGCTTGACCGGGCCGTCGGCGACCACGTCGCTGTCCCAGCCCGCGTCGGTCGGCGCGCGGTACACCTCCACCCGGAGCGGGACCTCGGCGCGGATCGTCGCCGTGAGGTGGAGGCTGTCGGCGTCCGAGACGAGCCGGGGGTCGGTGATCCGGGGTTCCGTGGGGGCGAGCGCGGACAGGATCTGGCGGACCGCGACCGGGGCGAACGAGTCGAGGAAGCGCAGGTCCGGGTTCGCGCGGCCGAACTCCCGCCGCAGGTGCTCGGTGACGGGGCCGACCGCGCCCGAGCCGAACACGACCAGCCGGAAGTCGCGCGGGTCGAACAGGGTGTCCGCGTGCTCCGGGTCGGTCGAGGTGACGGCGTGGACGCCGTGGGTTTCCAGTCGCTTGGCGATGCCCTCGGCGACGGCCGCGACCCGGCCCAGGATGAGGATCGGCTTCTCAGTCATGCCCCCATGGTGCGATCTCCACTTAACTGGAGGTCAAGGGCGCTCGGCCGGATCTTTAGCGGGCGGTTTCCAGCTCCGGGTCCTCGTCGGCGGCGCTCGCGGCCGGAACGGTCACCGGGGCGGTGGCGGACTCAGCGGCGGCGGCCTTCGCCTTCTTGCGCTTCTTGACCAAGTGGACGACGACGCCCGCCAGGACCACCAGGCCGAGCACGACCATGCCGCCGGTCGACAGCATGCTCTCGATGCGCTTGGCGGCCTCGCCGAGGGCGGCGCCGATGCCGATGTGGACGGCCGACCAGCACGCCGCGCCCGCGACGGCCGCGGGCAGGAACTTGCGGTACGGCAGGCCGGATGTGCCAGCCGCCGCCGGGGTCAGGGTGCGGACCACCGGCATGAACCGGGCGAAGAACACCGCCCACGCGCCGCGGCGCTTGAGGATGTCGGTGGCCTTGTCCCAGCCCGCGGTCCCGTACTTCTGGATGAGCTTGGTGTCGCGCAGCCTCGGGCCGTACTTGCGGCCGATGGCGTAGCCGATCGAGTCGCCGATGCCCGCGCAGACGGTCACCACGGCCCACAGGATCAGGAACCGGGGCACGGTGGTCACCGTGGTGGCGGCGACCAGCAGGCCCGCTTCGCCGGGGGCGATGAAGCCCAGGCCGATGGTGCACTCGGCGAGCACGAGGCCGCCGGTGGCGGCGACCAGGGCGGGCTGCGGCAGCGCCTGCAGCCATTCGAGGACGTCGGTCAGCAAGGCCACGTTCGGATTCCCCTCAAGATACTGGCGCCTGCCGTCGGCGCTCCCGCGAAGTCTCTCGCTTGGAGGCAGCTTGGCATAACAGGGTTCCCCCTGAGATCGGTCCGTGTCCTGATCTCAAGGTCAGCCTGTGGTCGTAGCAGCCGCGAACGCCCAGCCTCAACGCTTGAGCAGGGCGGTGATCTCCTGGCTGGACTCGCCCGCCTCGGCGAGGTGGCGCAGGTTCTCGGGAACCTGCTCGCCGCGGTGCTCGACGGCCTGGGTGTAGAGGCGGCCAGCGCGGTAGGACGAGCGGACCAGGGGGCCAGCCATGACGCCCGCGAAGCCGATGCGCTCGGCGGCCTCCTTGTGCGCCAGGAACTCCTCCGGCTTCACCCACCGGTCGATCGGGTGGTGGCGCAGGCTCGGGCGCAGGTACTGGGTGATGGTGATGATGTCGCAGCCCGCCGCGCGCAGGTCGCGCAGCGCCTCGGTGACCTCGTCCGGGGTCTCGCCCATGCCCAGGATCAGGTTGGACTTGGTGACCAGGCCGTAGTCCCGGGCGGCGGTGATGACCGCGAGCGAGCGCTCGTAGGTGAACGCCGGGCGGATGCGCTTGAAGATGCGCGGCACCGTCTCCAGGTTGTGCGCCAGCACCTGCGGCCGGGACCCGAACACCTCGGCGAGCTGGTCCGGGTCGGCGTTGAAGTCCGGGATGAGCAGTTCGACGCCGGTGCCCGGGTTCAGCGCGTGGATCTGGCGCACGGTCTCGGCGTAGAGCCAGGCGCCGCCGTCGGGCAGGTCGTCGCGGGCGACGCCGGTGACCGTCGAGTACCGCAGCCCCATGGCCTGCACCGACTCGGCGACCCGGCGCGGCTCCTCCCGGTCGAACTCGGCGGGCTTGCCGGTGTCGATCTGGCAGAAGTCGCAGCGCCGGGTGCACTGGTCGCCGCCGATGAGGAACGTGGCCTCGCGGTCCTCCCAGCACTCGTAGATGTTGGGACAGCCCGCCTCTTCGCAGACCGTGTGCAGACCCTCGCGGCGGACCAGGCCCTTGAGCTCGCGGAACTCGGGGCCCATCTTCGCCCGGGTCTTGATCCAAGCGGGCTTCTTCTCGATCGGCGTCTGGCTGTTGCGCACTTCCAGGCGCAGCATCTTCCGACCTTCAGGGACGACCGTCACCCGGCCAGGCTACGCCTCAGGCCGGGTCAGGAGAGACGCCGGTCAACGCGGCCGTCTGCGTCCACAGCCCCCGCGCGAGGTCGGGGTCCAGGGCAGCGCTGCGCGGTTTCGCCCGCCCCGGGGCGCCGAACATCTCACCCGGTCCGGTCGGGCCGAAGTACTCGCCGCCGCGCACGTCCGCGGCGACCGCGGCGTAGAGCTGGGGGAGAGTGCCGCGCTCGACGGACTGGGTGATCAGCTTGCTGCCCGCGGACACGACCTTGCCCAGGATCGCGCCGACCCGGCCGCTGCCGCGCAGCCGGGCTGAGTTGCTGGCGAGCTCGGTGTCGGTGAGGCCGGGGTGGGCGGCGACGCTCACCAGGTCGAGATTGGCTGCCTTCGCGCGCCGGTCCAGCTCCATGGCGAAGAGCAGGTTGGCGAGCTTGGACTGCGCGTAGGCAGACACTGGGGTGTAACGGCGGCGGTCGAAGTTGAGGTCGTCCAGGTCGAGGCCGCGGCCGCGGTGCGCCAGGCTCGCCACGGTGACCACCCGCGCGCCGGACACCCCGCGCAGGGCGGGCATCAGCAGCCAGGTCAGCGCGGCGTGGCCCAGGTGGTTGGTGCCGAACTGCGACTCGAAGCCGTCCGCGGTGGCCGCCCTCGGCGTCGCCATGATCCCGGCGTTGTTGATCAGCAGGTTCAGCCGGTCGCCGGTGCGCTCGCGGACCTCGGCGGCGGCTTTGCCGACCGAGGCCAGATCCGCGAGATCCACATCGACCAGTTCCGCCGCGCCGTCCACGGTGGCGAGCGCTTTGCGGCCCCGCTCGGGGGAGCGGCACGCCATGAACACGTGCGCGCCCTTGCCTGCCAAGACCTGCGCGGTGCGCAGCCCCAGCCCGGAGTTCGCCCCGGTGACCAGAACGGTCTTGCCGCTCTGGTCCGGGATGTCGGCCTCGGACCAGCTCATGCCGCCACCTCGCAGGCTCGGTGACCGCGCGCGTCTTCGCGCTGTGCCAATGACGCGTCTTCGCGCCATGCCAATGATTCGCTCGCAAGTCCGCTCATGGGTCCCTCCTCGAAGCGGTACCGGACAGTACCCGACGATAGGGACGCGGCCCTGAGAGCAGGCTCAGGCGCTGGCCACGAGCCGTCGCAGCAGCAGTTCGACGGGGCCGCGGCGCCGTTCGGCCCGTTCCGGGGCGCTGCGCAGCAGGGCGGCGAACGCGCTGCCGACGCGGGTGATCTCCGCGCGCGGCGCGTCGGGCTCGCACAGGCCCGCGGCGAGCGCGAGCATCCGCTGCTCGGCCTCGACCGCGGGACGAAGGGTGTCGGCGTAGGCGTCCGCGTTGGCGTCGAGGACCCAGCGCAGAACCGGGTTCTCGACGGCGGTGGCGCGCCAGGCCTGGGTGATGGCGTCGATCAGGTCGACCGACCCGTCCCGCTCGGCCTCGGCTTGGGCCAGGCTCACGCGGCCGGTGAGCTTCATCGTCCACCGGTGGTGCAGGGCGAGCAGCACTTCCTCCGGGCCGCTGAAGACCTCGGCGACCTCGGGAATCTCGTCGTAGGGCAGGGTGCCCTCGGGGTTCTGTCGGGCGTGGCGCAGCACTTCGTCCAGCGCGTCGCGTCTGCGGTAGAAGTCGTTCCAGCTCATGGCTCTGGCTCCCCTTCCGTGACCTTGGTCATACCGTTGGTTTGCGGCATACCGTCGGTATGCAAAATCTACCATGGTTCCGTACCGGCGGTATGTCCTATGGTTGTGAGTGTGACGACAGCGCAGTCGAGGCGGGTGGACTACAGCGAGTCGACCAGGCAGGCCCTGGTCGACTCGGCCGTCGCGCTGTTCACCCAGCAGGGGTACTCGGCCACCTCTCTCGACGCGATCGCCAAGCGCGCCCGGGTGACCAAGGGCGCCCTCTACCACCATTTCAGCGGCAAGCAGGCGCTGTTCGAGGCCGTGTTCGACGCCGTGGAGAACTCGGTCATGGGCAGGCTCGGCGAGGTCGTCACCGGCCCCGGCAGCGCCTGGGACCGGGCGATGAGCGGCGTGCAGGCCTACCTCAAGGCCTGCCTTGAGCCGTCCTACCAGCGCATCGTCATCCACGAGGCCCCGGTCGTGATGGGCTGGGAGCGCTGGCGCGAGGCCGAGGAGCACTTCAGCTACGGCCTGGTCCGCGCGGCCCTGGAGGCGCTCATCGAGGCGGGCGAGATCGACGACCTGCCGCTGGAGGTCACCGCCCGCGTCGTCTTCGGCGCCCTGTCCACCGGGGCGACGATCATCGCGGGCGCCGCCGACCCGAAGCAGGCCAGCGCCGAGGTCTCGGTGACCATCACGCGGGTCCTGGAAGGCATGCGCAAGCGGCCCCGGAACGAGCGGCCCGACCCGCCCGCGGCCCCGGTGCGCAGCCTGCGTCGATAACGGCGGGCCGAACTGGGACGATCTCCCCGACACGTCGATATCCGCGACATCCGCGACTTCCGCGCAGGGGGATCAGTGGCAGCTACCGAGGCCGAGGTCGTGCGCGCCCCGTCGACCGTCCGCCCGGCGTCGTCGGACCCGATCACCGAGATCCTGCTCCGCGAGCGCGAGGACGCCCGCCCGCACAAGGCCCTCTTCGGCGTGGGCTTCGCCGGGGTGCTGGTGTTCGGCCCGCTGGTCGGGACCGCCGCCGCCAACGGGAGGTTCGACTGGCTGATGGCCGTCTGGCTCGCCGTCGCGGTGGTCACGACCGTGCTCGTCCTGCGCGGCAGGCGCCTGGGCCGGTGGCTGGCCGCGGGCGCGGCGCGGATGCACGCCGAGCCGTGGCGGCCGGTGACCGCCCGGGTGGTCACCAGGTCGTGGGGCACGACGGTCGTGGAGATCGAGGAATCCGGGACGTTCACCGCGCTGCGGGTAGCGGGATTGAGCAAGGCCCATCACACGGTGATCGCCCGGACCGGGCAGGTCTGGGTGGTCGGCCCGGCCGAGGGCTGGGCGGTCGTCCGGATCGACGGATCCCACGAACCGTGGCCCGCCCGCGCGACCACCCGGCCCCCCGCGCCCGGCGCCGAGTTCTTCCCCGTCGACAGCGCGGAAACCACCCGCCTCTGGGCGCGGAAGATGTGCGCGCGGGTGTGCGCCCCGACTTGGCCGATGTGGTGGATCACTGGAGCGACCTGCGCGTTCACCCTCACCGGGACATCGAGCTGGGCGAAGACGGCCGTCGGCCTGGCCGCCTGGAGCTTCATCTGCGGCGAGTACCTGTACTCCAACCGCCGCAGGCTCATCGACCTGCGCCTGCCCCGCCTGGTCGCCGCGGGCGACTGGACCCGAACCGACGCGTCCCTGGCGCCGTGGGAGCTCCTCCCGGAGGGCACAGTCGCGGCGAAGGCCACCGTCCGACTGGACGACGGGACAGCCCTGGTCGCCCTGCTGCCCAACGCGTCGGTGGACGTGTTGGGCGCGGTGTCGGACACGGGGACGTTGTGGTTCGCGGGCAAACCGGAGGCCGGTAAGACGATGGCGGCAGGGTTTCCCGGCTATCCGCTGCTGGCCGTGGCCAAGCTCAGATAGGGGAGGCCCGGTGGCGGGTACCGAAGTCGACGTGGTGCGGGCGCCCGCGACCGATCGCCCGGCCTTGTCCGATCCGACGACGGCCATTCTGTTGCGGTTGCGGGAGAGCACCCGGCCGAAGGGCGGCGCTGTGATCGGCCCGCTGGTTGTCGCCGCGCTGCTTGCCGTGTTCGGCTCGATCTTGACCTTGCTCGGCGGCGGGGGTGTCTTGCTGGCCCACAGCGCGATCCTGGTCTATGCCTGTGTGGTTGGCCAGGCAGGCATTCGACGGGAGCGGCGGTGGATTCCGTTGGCTTACGCCCAGTTGGGTTCGTCGCCCTGGCGGCCGGTGACGGCGCGGGTGGTTCGGACTCGGGCGGAGAAGACCACGGTGGAAGTCGAGGAGAACGGGGCGTTCACCGCTCTGGAGGTGTGGGGGCTCTGGGCGGCTCACCGGTCGGTCATCGCGCGGACCGGGGAGCTTTGGCTGGTGGGTCCGGCCGCTGATGGGTGGGCGGTAGTCCGAATCAGTGGGTCGCATGAGCCGTTTCCGGCTCGGGTTCGGCGTAAGCCGGTGCCGCCGGGGGCGGTGTCGGAGCCTATCGATCCGGCCGAGACCACGCGCCGGTGGGCGCGGTGGCTGCGGTCTCAGGCGAAGTGGTCGTTGGGTCTGTCCCGGCGCGGCGATCTCCGGTTGCCTGAGTTGGTCGAGGCGGGTGAGTGGGTCCGCGCGCGGGCGTGGGCCAAGCCGTGGGTCGCGCGCCCGGACGGGACAGCGGCGACCGTGACGGTTGAATTGGACGACGGGACCACAGTGACCGCGAGCCTGCCCAACGCGTCAGTGGATCTGCTGGGGACGGTGTGGGACACCGGCACGCTGTGGTTCGCGGGAAAGCCGGAGGCGGGTAAGACGATGGCGGCAGGGTTTCCCGGCTACCCGTTGCTGGCCGTGGCGAAGCGCGGATAGGGAGGACCTGGTGGCGGACACCGAGGTGGTGCGGGTGCCAGCGACCGATCAGCCCGCGTTGTCAGACCCGACGACGGCCGCTCTGCTGCGGTCGCGGGAGAACACGCGACCGAAGGTCGCCGCGATCGTGTGGTTGGTCGTTACCGCGCTGTCCGTCACACTCAGCTCCGTCGTGGCCTGGGTGCTCAGCGGCGGGGGCGCCATGTCAGCTTTCGGCGCTCTCCTGTCCTGGGTGGGCGTGGCCCTGTCCTGGATTGGTGTGCTGATTCTGGTCAGACTTCGGTTCGCCAGTCGGTGGATTCCGTCGGCTTTCGCACTGTTGGGCGCGTGGCCGTGGCGGCCGGTGACGGCGCGGGTAGTTCGGGCTCGGGGAAACGTGGCCACGGTGGAGGTCGAGGAGGACGGGACGTTCACCGCGCTGGAAGTGCGCGGCCTGCGGCCCGCCCACCGGTCGGTCATCGCCCGCACCGGGGTCCTGTGGCTGGTGGGTCCGGCCGCTGACGGGTGGGTGATGATCCGGATCGATGGGTCGCATGAGCCGTTTCCGGCGCGGGTTCGGCGGAAGCCGGTGCCGCCGGGGGCGGTGTCCGAGCCGATCGATCCGGCCGAGACCTCCCGCCGGTGGGCGCGGTGGCTGCGGTCTCAGGCGCGGTGGTCGCTTGGCCTGTTCCGGCGACGGCGCGGCGATCTTCGGTTGCCTGAGTTGGTTGAGGCGGGTGAGTGGGTCCGCGCGCGGGCGTGGGCCGAGCCGTGGGTCGCGCGCCCGGACGGGACGGCGGCGGCGACCGTGACGGTTGAGTTGGAGGACGGGACCACGCTGGCCGCGAGCCTGCCCAACGCGTCAATCGATCTACTGGGGACGGTGTGGGACACCGGGACGCTGTGGTTCGCGGGTAGGCCGGAGGCGGGTAAGACGATGGCGGCGGGGTTTCCCGGCTACCCGCTGCTGGCGGTGGCCAGGCTCACCTGAGCGCGAAGGTCACCCCGGGGCTGCTGGGCTCGGTCTTGGGCAGCCAGTGGTCGGAAACCGGCAGCGTGCCCTCCAGCGCCGCTAGCACCGCGTCCCGGGCCAGCGGCAGCACCTCGGCCACCGGCACCGGCCGACCCAGTTCCGCCGTCAGGGACGTCACCCCGGCGTCGCGGATGCCGCAGGGCACGATGCGGTCGAACGCGCTCAGGTCGGCGTCGCAGTTGATTTCGAAGCCGTGCATGGTGACGCCGCGCTGGACGCGGATGCCGATGGCGGCGATCTTGCGTTCCGGGCGGTCCGCGTCCCCGGCGAGCCAGACGCCGCTGCGGCCCTCGACGCGGCCGGTGCGCAGGCCGAGGCGGGCGCACACGGCGATCAGGGCCTCTTCGACGCGGCGCACGTAGGCGACCACGTCGATCGGGTCGGCCAGCTTGACGATCGGGTACCCGACCAGTTGCCCCGGTCCGTGCCAGGTGATCTTGCCGCCGCGGTCGACGTCGATCACCGGGGTGCCGTCGTCCGGGCGCTCGTCGGGCTGGGTGCGCTTGCCCGCGGTGTAGACCGACGGGTGCTCCAGCAGCAGCAGGGTGTCGCCGCCGGTGTCCTCGGCGCGGGCCTCGGCGAGTTCGCGCTGGAGGTCCCAGGCCGCCTGGTAGTCGATCGTGCCGACCTCGCGCACCGCCACCGGTCGGGTGTCGGCGCGACAGGAATTGTCCCTTGTGCTCACGGACGCGACCCTACGCCGTGCGCGGGCAGCAGCCGCAGCGCCGCCGCCGTCATCAGTCCCAGGCCGACCACGCCCAGGGTGGCGCCCACCACGTCGGTGAGCCAGTGGACGTCCAGCAGCACCCGGCACACCGCCGCCAGGAACACCGCGACCGCCGAGACCGCGACGACCAGCCGCAGCCGCTCCCTGGCCAGCCACGCGCACAGCACGACCGCGGTGAACCCAACCGAGGCCACTGACACCACGTGTCCACTCGGGAAGCTGAAATCCGGGTACACCCTGGGCCGGGTCCGCTCGAACAGCGGCTTGGCGAACGACACCGTGCGGCACACCGCCAGCAGCAGCGTCGCGCGCAGCAGCAGCCCGGTCAGCTCCGGTCTGCCTCGCCGCCGCACCACGACGGCGGCCACCAGCAGGCCCAGCGCGGCGACCACGGGCAGCACCGGGCCGAGCACCGCGCTGCCCACGAACGCCACGTCCCCCGCGGTGTCCTGCCACCCGTTGCCCAGCGACTCGGCGACGAACCGGTCGACCCCCGGTGTGGCGCCGGAGACGGTGAGTCCCAAGACGAGGAACGCGACCAGCAGGAACGCGCCGAGGCTGACGATTCGGCTCATACGGCCGCCGCACCA
Source organism: Actinokineospora sp. NPDC051303 (assembly GCF_055586285.1). Classification (NCBI taxonomy): domain Bacteria; kingdom Bacillati; phylum Actinomycetota; class Actinomycetes; order Pseudonocardiales; family Pseudonocardiaceae; genus Actinokineospora; species Actinokineospora sp. NPDC051303. The sequence goes on along the minus strand of NZ_JBVJIN010000042.1, from coordinate 38,013 downwards.
GATCGGTGGCCGCGCGCGCCTCCGTGCTGTGTCGATTGTTCGCGGTCAAGCTCGCTCAACGGTCCTCGATCGCGTCGAGGGCGTCTTCGACGGTGTCGAATCGGAAGTCGAACCCGTTGTCCCGCAACACTTTCGGCACCACATGCTGGCTGCGCAGGATCTCCTCCGCCAGCTCGCCCAAAGCCACCCGCAGCGCGACCTTCGGCACGGTGAACACCGCGGGCCTGCGCTTGGCGCGGCTCAGCGCGCGGGTGAACTCGGCGTTGGTCGCCGCGATCGGCCCAGTGAGGTTCACCGGGCCCGCGATGTCGTTGCGCAGCAGGAAAGACAGCGCCGCCACCTCGTCATCGATGTGAATCCACGGCATGTACTGGCCGCCGTCGCCGAGCTTTCCGCCCAGGGCCAGGGAGAACAGCGGCCGCAGCGGGCCGAGCAGCCCGCCGCTGGGGGCCAGCACCTGCGCGGTGCGGGCCAGCACGACCCGCGCGCCCGCCGCGCTCGCGGCCTCGGCCGCAGCCTCCCAGCGCACGCACAGGTCGGCGAGGAACCCCCGGCCCGCTTCGCCGGTCTCGTCCACCGGACTCGGGCCGGTCGTGCCGTAGTACCCCACTGCGGAACCGTTGAGCAGCACCGGGACGCCGTGCTGGGCGACCGCGCCCGCCAGCACCTCGGTCGGCACGATGCGGCTGTCCAGCAGCACCTGCTTGCGCGCCTGGCTCCACCGCTTCCCGGCCACCCCCGCGCCGCACAGGTTGACCACCGCGTCCACCCCGTCGAACGCGCCGTCGGCGACGACGCCCGCGGGCGGGTCCCAGAAGCGCTCATCGGGGGCGGCGGGGGCCTTGCGCACCAGCCGCAGCACTTCGTCGCCGTCCTGCCGGAGTCTGGCCACGAGAGCGGTCCCGATGAGGCCGGTGGAGCCGGCGACGACTACGCGCATACGCTGATCGTCTCGAACATCCGGTTGAGTCGCACGCTCGGGTGATCGTTGTGACTGACCCGAAATGCCGAGTGGGCCGCCCCATCGGGACGACCCACTCGGCCAGCGTTCGGCCTACAGCCCGAGGTCGCCCTCGAACGCGCCTTCCTCCAGGCGGTGCTTCACCGTCTGGAGGAACCGGCCCGCGTCCGCGCCGTCGACCAGGCGGTGGTCGTAGGTCAGCGCGAGGTACACCATCGAGCGGATCGCGATGGTGTCGTCGCCGTTGTCGTCGGTGACCACGACCGGCCGCTTCACGACCAGCCCGACGCCCAGGATGCCGACCTGCGGCAGCTGGATGATCGGGGTGTCGAACAGCGCGCCCTGGCTGCCCAGGTTGGTCAGGTTGAAGGTCGCGCCGAACAGCTCGTCCGGGGTGACCTTGTTGGCGCGCGTGCGGTCGGCCAGGTCGGCGATCTTGTGCGCGAAGCCGCTGATGCTCAGGTCGCCCGCGTCGCGGATGGCCGGGGTGAGCAGGCCGCGCTCGGTGTCCACCGCGATGCCCAGGTGCTCGGCGCCGTGGTAGGTCACCTCCTTGGTCTCGTCGTTGATCGACGCGTTCAGCTTCGGGTGCTGCTTGAGCGCTTCGACGGTGGCCTTGGCGAAGAACGGCAGGAACGTGAGCTTCACGCCCTCGCGCTGCTCGAAGGCCGCCTTCGACTTGGCCCGCAGCTTGGCGATCTTGGTCACGTCGACCTCGATCACCTGGGTGAGCTGCGCGGCGGTCTGCAGCGACTCGACCATGCGGCGGGACACCGTCTGCCGCAGGCGGGTCATCTTCTCGGTGGTGCCGCGCAGCGAGGAGTCGGCCGAGGGGGCCGCGCTCGGGCTGGGAGCGGCCTTCGCGGCGGGCGCGGCAGCGGCGGGGGCCGGGGCCGGGGCCTTGGCGGCTTCGGCGGCGGCCAGGACGTCCTGCTTGCGGATGCGGCCGCCGACCCCGGTGCCGGTCAGCGACGACAGGTCGACGCCGTGCTCGGTGGCGAGCTTGCGCACCAGCGGGGTCACATACGGCGCGCCCGCGCCGTTGGTTTCCGCCCGAGGAGCCGCCTGTGGCGCGGCCTGCTGGGGCGCGGGGGCCTTGGGCGCTTCCGCCTTCGGAGCCTCCTGCTTCGGGGCCTCCTGCTTGGGCGCCTCCTGCTTGGGCGCTTCCTGCTGGGGGGCCTCGTGCTTGGGCGCGGGGGCCTGCGCGGGCGCGCTGCCGGCGGCGCCGACGACGGCGAGCTTGCCGCCGACCTCGACGGTCGCGTCCTCGGCCGCGCTGATCTCCAGCAGCGTGCCCGCCACCGGCGAGGGGATCTCGGTGTCGACCTTGTCGGTGGACACCTCCAGCAACGGCTCGTCCACCTCGACGGTGTCGCCGACCTGCTTGAGCCAGCGGGTGACGGTGCCCTCGGTCACGCTCTCGCCGAGCGCGGGCATAGTCACCTCGGTGCCCTTGCCGCTGCCGCCGGACGGGGCGTCCTCGGACGGGGCCGGACCCGCGGTGGGCTGCTCCTGCTGCGCGGGCTCGGGCTCAGCGGATTCCACGTCCCCGCCGGACTCCACATCACCACCCGACTCCGTGCCCCCGCCGGAACCGTCGCCGATCACCGCGAGCTCGGCGCCCACGGGAACGGTCTCGTCTTCCTGCGCGACGATCTTCTGCAGGACACCCGCCGCCGGGGAGGGGATCTCGGTGTCGACCTTGTCGGTGGACACCTCCAGCAACGGCTCGTCTACCTCGACGGTGTCGCCCTCTTGCTTGAGCCACCGGGTGACTGTGCCTTCGGTGACGCTCTCACCGAGCGCCGGCATCTCAACGGAGAACGCCATGGTTCGTGGACTCCTCGTGCTTGCTTGCATGGCTGACGGTTCGGTTGGGGCTGAGCCGTCCGGCGGTCAGCCGTGCACGTGCAGGGGCTTGCCCGCGAGGGCGAGGAAAGCCTCGCCCAGGGCCTCGGTCTGGGTGGGGTGGGCGTGGATGAGCGGCGCGACGTCGTCCGGGTAGGCCTCCCAGCTGTAGATCAGCTGCGCCTCGCCGATGAGCTCGCCCACGCGCTCGCCGACCAGGGTGATGCCGACGACCGGGCCGTCGGGGGCCTTCACCAGCTTCACGCCGCCGCTGGTCTTGAGGATCTGGCTCTTGCCGTTGCCCGACAGCGCGTAGACCAGGGTCTCGGCGGAGCCGTACTTCTCCTTGGCCTGCGCCTCGGAAAGGCCGACGGAGGCGACCTCCGGCTTGCAGTAGGTGACCTTCGGGATGCCCGCCTCGTCGATGACCTTCGGGTTGAGCCCGGCGATGTCCTCGGCGATGAAGATGCCCTGCTGGAACCCGCGGTGCGCCAGTTGCAGGCCGGGGACCAGGTCGCCCACGGCGTAGACGCCGGGCAGGTTGGTGCGCAGGCGCTCGTCGGTCAGGACGTAGCCGCGGTCCATCTTGAGCCCGGCCTCCTCGTAGCCGTGGCCCGCGCTGTTGGGGCCGCGGCCGACCGCGACGAGCAGCAGGTCGGCCTCGAAGGACTCGCCGGATTCGAGGGAGACGGTGACAGCGGAATCGGTCTGGGTGGCGCCGGTGAAGCGGACGCCGGTCTTGAACGTGATGCCGCGCTTGCGGAACGCGCGCTCAAGCTGCTTGGAGGCCCACTCGTCCTCCAGCGGCACCAGCCGGGGCAGGGCCTCCACGATCGTGACGTCCGCGCCGAACGAGCGCCACACGCTGGCGAACTCGACGCCGATGACGCCGCCGCCGAGCACGACGACCTTCTCGGGCACGTAGTCGAGGTTCAGCGCCTGGTCGCTGGTGATGATCCGGCCGCCGATCTCCAGGCCGGGCAGCGTGCGCGCGTAGGAGCCGGTGGCCAGCACCACGTTCTTGCCGGTGTAGCGGGTCCCGTCGACCTCGACGGAGTTCGGGCCGACGAACGTGCCCGCGCCCTCGACAACGGTGACCTTGTTGGCTTTGAACAGGCCCTGCAGGCCCTTGTGGAGGTTGCCGACGATGCCGTCCTTGTAGGAGTTCACCCCGTTCATGTCGATGCCCTCCAGCGAGGACTTCACCCCGAACTGGTCGCCCTCACGGGCGTTGTCGGCCACCTCGGCGGCGTGCAGCAGCGCCTTGGTCGGGATGCAGCCTCGGTGCAGGCAGGTGCCACCGACCTTGTCCTTCTCGACCAGGATGACGGAAAGTCCTAGCTCGGCCGCGCGGAAGGCGCAGGCGTACCCACCGGACCCGCCACCCAAGATCACAAGGTCAGCGGAGGTGTCAGTCACGGGATCTCCTCGACGTGCGACAGCATGGTGACGAACGACAGCGTTTGCCGGGCGGTGAGCAAGGACGTGAGCCCCACGGCTCCCACCACACCACATCTTGTCATCACGTGAGGCACGCTTGCGAGGTGGCTGGTGTGTCCTGGTGCGCTGATCGGGTTACCCGCGAGTACCACGATCGAGTCGGAGGACACTGGAAGCCAACCGGGGGCCGTGGAAGTCGCGGACCGTATAGCGGAGGTGGGCGGACGTGGGTGTTTTCGACTCGCTGCGCAGGAAGCGCAAGCGGCCAGGCGTGCTTCGCGGCGCGAGCAAGCAGGACACGAATCACCTGGACGAGTGGGCGGCGAGCAGACACGGCGTCGAGGCGTACGTGGAGCCCCGCACCAACGTGACGGACACGACCATCGTCCTGGTGGCCCATGACGGCGAGTGGACCCGCCGCCGCATCGCCGACCACGAGGCGGCGCTGGAGTTCGGCAAGAAGCGCTCGATCCCCGTCTACGAGGTCGCCCGCGTCGGCTACCCGAAGCGGATGCGCGAGTACATGGCCCGGCAGAAGCGCGAAGGCCAGGGCTGACCCGCGATGCCCGGCGGCCTCCTCGCCGGAGGCCGCCGGTGTCGCCTCAGCCGTTGGCGGCGATGTCGGCCATGAGCGCGGCGACGGTCCGCACCGGCAAACCGGTGCCGCCCTTGCCGGTGTAGCCCCAGGGCGCGCCGGTGTTGAACGCCGGACCCGCGATGTCCAGGTGCGCCCAGGGCACGCCCTCGGCCACGAACTCGCGCAGGAACAGCCCGGCGGCGAGCATCCCGCCCCACCGGTGCCCGGTGACGTTGGAAAGATCCGCCAGCCGGGAGTCGAGGTCGGCCCGCAGCTCCTCGGGCAGCGGCATCGCCCAGCCGCCCTCGCCGGTGGCCTGGGCGATCGCGGCGACCCGGTCCCGGAACTCGTCGGACCCCATGATCCCCGAGGTCCGGTTGCCCAGCGCCACGACCTGCGCCCCGGTCAGCGTCGAGACCTCCACCAGGTAGTCCGGCGCGTCCTCGCAGGCCCGCACGATGGCGTCGGCCAGGATCAGCCGCCCCTCGGCGTCGGTGTTGAGGACCTCGACGGTCTTGCCGCCGTACATCGTCAGCACGTCGCCTGGCCGGTAGGCGGCTCCGGAGGGCATGTTCTCCGCCATCGGGACTGTGGCGATGATCTCCAGCGGGTACTTGAGCTTCGCGGCCAGCACGACGCTGGCGACCACGGCGGCCGCGCCGCTCATGTCGGAGGTCATCTGCTCCATGTTGGCCGCGGGCTTGATGGAGATGCCGCCGGTGTCGAAGGTGATGCCCTTGCCGACGAGCGCGATCTTCTTGCGCGCTTTGGGGCCCTTGTAGGTCATGCGGACCAGGCGGGGCTGGCGGGCGGAGCCGACGCCGACGCCGAGGACGCCGCCGAAGCCCGCCTTGCGCAGGGCCTTCTCGTCGAGCACCTCGACCTCGACGCCGACGGCCTTGGCCAGCGCGGCGGCCTTCTCGGCGAACGCGGCCGGGTACAGGTCGTTGGGCGGGGTGTTGACGAAGTCGCGGGCGGTCGCCACCGCCTCGGCGATCGCGGTGGCCGCCTTGAGGGTCGCGCGGTGCTCCTTGCCCGTGCCCTCCCCGGGCGCGGCGAGGTCCACTTTGGCCAGTTCGGGCGTTGGCGCGTCGGACTTGTAGCCGGTGAAGGAATACGCGCCCAGCAGCGTTCCCTCGACCGCGGCCTGCAAGTCCACACTGGACAGCGTCGTCGCGGCGTGCTTGGTCTTGTCCAGCGCCCGCGCCGCGGCCCCGGACGCGCGGCGCACCTGCTCGGCGGTGACGCCGTCGTCGGCCTTGCCCAGTCCGGCCGCGACGACCACGGCCGCCTTCAGCGCGCCGAGCGTGGGCACCTTGACGATCTCGTCGGCCTTGCCGGTCGCGCCCAGCGCGCCGAGCACCTCGACCAGTTTGCCCCCGAAGGCCGCGTCCACCTGCTCGGCGCCGGGCGCCAGCGCGAGGCCCGCGCCGGTGTGGACGGTGCCGATCACGATGGCGTCGACGGATGCCTCGGCTACCGGCGCGGTGGCCAGTGCCAGCTTGGGGGCGGTCACAGATGTGCTCCTCGGTAATTCGCTCGGATGACCCGACCGGGGGTCCTCGTGGGCCCCTGGGTACCTGGTCAGGGCGGGTCTCACGGCCAGGTGTGGACGCATGCTAACGAGTTGGGAACGACTTTCAACCAGTGGCCGGATGGAGATTTCCCCGGCGATCTGGCACGGTCGTGCCCGTGACAGCGATGGGACAGGCGGCGTCGGGGCGCTGGGCTAAGGTGCCCGCCGCGATCGCCGCGTCGCTCGGCGCCGGGGTCCCGCTGGCCATCGGCCCGGCCGCGGCGGCAGCGGGCTGGTGGTCGCTGGCCGCGCTCGCGCTCGCCGGGCTGGTGGCCCTGCTGACCGCGGCGTCGTTCGCCGATCTCGCCAAACAGTCTGGTGTGGACGGCTCCTACGCGCATGTCAAAACCCGCATGGGAATCGTGCCGGGACGCCTCGCCGGGGTGCTTGAGCTGGCCGGGCGGGTGGTGGCCTGCGCGGCCGTCGCGGGCGCGGTGGGCGCCTACCTGCTCCCGGCGCGGCCCGGTGTCGCCGCGGTGGGCCTGGTCGCGGTGGTCACCGCGGCCGCCATCGTGGGCGCGCGCCCGTCGCCCGCGGTGGTCACTGTCGCCGCTGTTGTGATTATCCTCACGATCGTGCTCGTTGTGGCGGCCTGCCTGGCCATCGACCCGGTGCGGCAGGCCGCGGCGCCCGAGCCGGGGGTGGTCGGCTCGAACGACCCGACCGGCGTCCTGACCGCGGCGGGGGTGCTGTTCTTCGGCTTCCTCGGCGTGGAGCGCGTGGGCGGCGGGCGGGCGCGGGTCGGCGCGGTGGCCGTCGTCGGCCTCGCCCTGGCGTACCTGCTGCTCGCTTTCGTGGCGCTGCGCCAACTCGGCGGCGCCCGGCTCGCCTTCTCGCCGACCCCGCTGCGCGACGCGCTGGCCGCGGCCGACGGGGCCGTCCTCGACCCGCTGGTGACGGTCGGGCTCGCGGTGGGCGCGGTCCTCGCCCTGCACGGCCTTCTCGGCGGCGCCGCCCGGCTCGTCGCCGACATGTCCGCCGCGGGCGACCTGCCCGCCGTTCCCGACGCCTACCGGGCGCTGCTGCCGGGGGGCCTCGCGGCGGGTGTCGCGGTGGCGGTGGCCCCGGTGCCCGCGCTCGCCGTGGCCGCGGCGCTGACCCTGGGCGCTTTCGCGTTCGTCAACGCCGCCGCGCGCACGCTGGCCCGGGCGGAGCGCTCGACCTGGGTGCGGACCGGCTGCTGCGGGCTGGCGCTGTGCGTGATCGTCGGGGTGAACATCTCGGTCACCACACTGGCGAGCGCGGCGGCTGTCCTCGTTATCGGCACGGCCGCGAGCACCCTGTGGGCACGTCGGGCGCGCACCGCCACGCCCGGGTAACTGCAGGTAGTCGGTCGTCCGATCCTCGGGATACCGATTTTCTGGCGGCAGAACAACGGCTACCGTTTGCGCATGACGCCTATGTTGCCGTTCACACGGACCCCCAACCCCCAGCCGGCGACCCCGGAGCGGGTTGCGGAGGTACTGGCCAAGCCAGGCTTCGGGCAGCACTTCACCGACCACATGGTGACGATCCGCTACTCCCGAGAGCATGGTTGGCACGACGCCCACGTCGAGCCGTACCGCTCGATCACTTTGGACCCTTCCGCGATGGTCCTGCACTACGGGCAGGCCATTTTTGAAGGGCTCAAGGCCTACCGGCAGCCGGATGGCTCGATCGCCTCCTTCCGGCCCGAGGCCAACGCCGCGCGGTTCCGCGTCTCCGCCCGCCGCATCGCCATGCCCGAGCTCCCCGATGAGCTGTTCCTGCGGTCGCTGCGCGAACTGCTCGCCGTGGACGGGCGCTGGGTGCCTGAGCAGGCGGAGGAGTCGCTGTACCTGCGCCCCTTCATGATCGCCACCGAGGCCGGGCTGGGTGTGCGCCCGGCGGGGGAGTACCTCTACGTGCTGATCGCGTCCCCGGCTGGCGCGTACTTTCCCGGCGGCCTCAAGCCGGTCACGGTGTGGCTGTCCACCGAGTACGTGCGCGCCGCCCCCGGCGGCACCGGCGCGGCGAAGTTCGCAGGCAATTACGCCGCGTCCCTCGTCGCCCAGGCCCAGGCCGCCGCGCAGGGCTGCGACCAGGTCGTCTGGCTTGACGCGGTGGAGCGGCGCTGGGTCGAGGAAATGGGCGGGATGAACCTGTTCTTCGTCCTCGGCTCCGGCGCGAACGCCCGGGTGGTGACCCCGGAGCTGTCCGGCTCGCTGCTGCCCGGCATCACCCGCGACTCCCTGCTGACCCTCGCCGCCGACCTCGGCTACGGCGTCGAGGAACGGCGCTTCTCCACAGAGGAATGGGAGAAGAAGGCCGAGACCGGCGAACTCACCGAGGTCTTCGCCTGCGGCACCGCGGCGGTGATCACCCCGGTCGGCCACGTCAAACACGCCGACGGCACGTTCGCCATCAGCGGCGGCGCCACCGGCCCGGTCACCACTCAACTCCGCGAAACGCTGACCACCATCCAGCGCGGCGGAACCCACGACACCCGAGGCTGGATGACCACCCTCCTCTAACCCTCGACCCACGAAAGGCGCGCCCCGCGACCCCGGGCGCGCCTTTCCGCGTCTTTCACCCCTCAATCGACTGGAACAACGGCCCGAACGAGGCGGCAAGCGCTTCCAACGCGAGCCGCCCCTTCTCCGCCGTCGCCAGCGATGGCTTGCCGATAATCCCCGACTCGGTGTAGCCGCTCATTCCCAGCACATGCAGATACGGCCGCTCCGTGGCCTCGAAATCCGCCGCCCGATATTCGGGCCGCACCACCTCCGGACAAGCGTGCAGCAACAGGGACGTCTCCCACTCCCCGCCGTGCATGTCTTCCTCAGCCGTGGTCACCATGCGGGCAGCCTCCCGCGCCGCCCGCACATCCGCCCGCCCCGGAAACAACGCCACCGACCGCGCGGAAACGTTCGCCTCCTGCGCGATGTTGGACAACACATAGTTGCCGCCGTGCCCGTTCACCAGAACCAACTTCGAGATCCCCGACCGCCCCAACGAGACCCGAACATCGGAAATAACGGCGGCGAGAGTCGCCGCACTGATACTGACCGTCCCGACAAACCCCTCATGCTCGTGCGAACACGAGATCGTGACGGGCGGCAGTCTGAACAAACCGTAATCCTTCGCCAATCGCTCCGAGATCACCTCGGCGACAATCGTGTCCGTCGCCAACGGCAGATGCGCGCCGTGCTGCTCGAAGCTCCCGACCGGAAGAACCGCGACCGAAGCCCCACGAATCGCTTCTTCCGCCGACGTCGCACGGGTGAACATGGGCACCTTCGTTCATCGTTTTCACGGCCACAAGGATGCTACCAGTCCGGCAACCTGCCGCGATTCTTCCTGAGCCCCCACGGATTCAAGAATCCCAGGCGCTCGACCCAGTTTCCTACGAATCCGATGCGACCGCGTCTCCCGGGCGATGATATGGGAACTCTTCGCCACACGCACCGCGTACTCGGCTTCGCCTTCCGTCGCGTGCGCCGTCGACAGCAGCGCCAGTCCCAGCCCGAGGTCGCGTCGAACGCGGCCTCCATCTCCGGGTGCTCAGGTGCGCAGGAGTGGCCCGGTACGTCACCGGATCGGCGTCTGTCGAGTAGATTCGTGAGGAGTACAGTCCTGTTATGTCAACTGGGAAACCTTCCAAGGCTTGCCTGTTCTGCGGATCGAGTGGACCGATGACCAAAGAGCATGTTTTTGGGAAGTGGATAAAAACCCACCACTATCCTGGAATGGGCATGCGGGAGATTTTGTATCGTGACGGTAGGCCCACTCGATGGCAAGAGGGGAATCCATTCTGAAAGACGATCGGCGGGATCTGCAAGAGTTGCAATCTCGGCTGGATGTCACGCTTGGAGGCAGGTGTCAGGCCGGCTTTGACCAAGTTTTTTAACGGAGTGGAGAAGGAGGTGGATATGTCGGGTCTTTTGGACCTGACCCTCGCCTCTTGGGCGTTCAAGACAGCGGTTGTTCTGGGTAGGCTAGATGCGAGTGATCCAATCCCGATGGGCACGGTACGTGAGTTCTTTCGTTCTCAAGAGCCTCCGCTGAACGGTCATATTCGCATAGGTTCGGCATCGGTTAAAATAAGCCCGGATCGTGGCCCCTTGCATCTGGGAGAGGTGCGTTCCGGGTCGAGTGTTGTAACCACCGAAGGCGGGCAAGGGATCGCGTATCGAATCCTTTTCAGGGTACTTAACGTCGTGTTCGATGTCATGGGAGTCGCGAGTGACGCTAATCTTCGGGCGACCGTCTACGATGCCGATGACTTCACCTTGAGACTCTGGCCGCCATTTACGGGGAGTGAACTGCGTAAAGCAGTCAGCCTGGACTCTATAGGTGGATTGCGCGGGTATGAGATGAACTTCCCGATGATCGTGGAAGTCGCATAAGACCTACGGCGAGAGTGTGCAGACCGTTAGGACTATCGCGGTTGTCAGTTCGCAGGCGGCGCCCAGGACGTCGCCGGTGATGCCGCCGAAGCGTTTTCGGGTGTGGCGCAAGAGGAGGGCGACCGCCGCCGCTGCCAGGAGTACCGCCGCCGGGCCCAGCCACAGGTTTCCCGGGACGACCACAGTGGACACCGCGACCAGTGCCGCGAGCCAGCCAGCGGGCACCCAGCGCGGCTGTGAGCCCGCCACCAGCGCGCCAAGACCCTCCGGCCGCGCGGCTGGAATCCCGCGCGCGCAGCAGGCGGTGAACGCGGCTCGGCCCGCCGCTATCGCCAGGGCGACCGCGCCCCAGCGGTGTGGGACCAGTGTGGACAGTGCCACCGCCTGGGCGCCCAGCACGACGATCAGCGTCACGACGCCGAACGGGCCAGCGCCGCCGTCGCGCATGACCGACAGGGCACGTTCGGGTGGGCCGTAGCAGCCCAGGCCGTCCGCGGTGTCGGCTAGGCCGTCGAGGTGCATGCCGCGGGTGGCCAGGGCCAGGAAGCCGACGGTGAGCAGGCCCGCGAGCAGCGGGGGCATGCCCAGCCAGTGGGCGCCGTGCAATAGGGCCACGGCCGCCAAACCCAGCAGCAGACCAACGACCGGGGCGACCGCGATGGCCGTGCGGCTGGTGCGGTTGTCGACGCGGTCGGTGTGCAGGGGCAGGACCGTGAGCCAGGACAGCGCCAGCCGGAACCCGTGCACTACGCCTCGGGGTCGTCGCCGGGGAGGGGGGCTTCGCGGCCGCTGACCCCGGCGTCGGCGAAGGTCGCCATCTCGGCCAGCACGCGGGTGGCCATGGTCAGCAGGGGCAGGGCGGCGACGGCGCCGGTGCCTTCGCCCAGGCGCAGGTCGAGGTCCAGGATCGGGGTGAGGTCCAACTGCTCCAGCACGAGCGTGTGCGCGGGCTCGACCGAGCGGTGGCCCGCTACCCACCACTTCGCCGCGCCGGGGGCCAGTTCCTCGGCGACCAGGGCCGCCGCGCCGGAGATCAGGCCGTCGAGGATGACCGGGGTGCGGCGGACCGCGGCCTGGGCCAGGAACGCGGCCATCGCCGCGATGTCCGCGCCAGCCGAGGTGCGCAGCAGCGCCACCGGGTCGCCGCTCACCTTGCGCGCGCGGCGCAGGCCGTCGCGGATGGCGGCGGCCTTGCGCATCCAGCCCGCGTCATCGATGCCGGTGCCGCGGCCGACGACGGCCACCGGCTCCGCGCCCGCCAGGGCCGCGATCAGCACCGAGGCCGGGGTGGTGTTGCCGATGCCCATGTCGCCCGCGATGAGCAGGTCGGCGCCCGCGTCGACCTCTTCGTCGGCGATGGCGCGGCCAGCGGCGATGGCAGCGTTTACCTCGTCGTCGGTAAGCGCGTCTTCGCGGTCGATGGAGCCGGACGAGCGGCGCACCTTGTGCGCGGTGACCTGCTCGGGCATCCCGCTTTCCACGCCGGAGTCAACGGCCATGTCCACCACCCGCACGGTCGCGCCCGCGGTCGCGGCCATGACGTTGATCGCCGCGCCGCCGGTCAGGAAGTTGCCGACCATCTGCGCGGTGACCTCGCTCGGGTACGCCGACACCCCGTTGCGCGCCACGCCGTGGTCGCCCGCGAACACCACGACCCGGGGCCGGGCGAACGGCTTGGGCGGGCACTGCCCCTGGCAGGCCGCCACCCACACGCCCAGTTCTTCGAGCCGCCCGAGCGCGCCCAGCGGCTTGGTCAGCTGCCCGTGCCGCGCGACGGCCTCCCGCCGCGCGGCCGCGTCCGGGGTCGGGACGTGCGGGAAGCTCACGGGGTACCTCCAGGGTGGGTCTGCTCGGTCACTTCAGGCGCAGCGGCAGGCCAGCGACCAGGAGCAGCACCTCGGTGCAGACCTCGGCCACGGACGCGTTGACCGCGCCAAGCTCGTCGCGAAAGAGCCTGCCAGAGCGGGTCGCGGGGACCACACCCAGGCCGACCTCCGCGGACACCAGGACCAGCGGCGCCCGGCAGCCCGCCACGGCGGCGACCAGCCGGTCGCGCTCGGCGCGCGCCGCGGCCAGTTCCGCGCGGCCCCCGTCCCACGCGCCCGCGTCGTCCAGCGCGCCGGTGAGCCAGGTCGCCAGGTCGTCCAGCAGGATCGGGACGTCCGACCCGGCGCTCAGGGCGGCGACGACCGTGTCGGTGTCCGGGGTCTCGACCGTGCGCCACGCAGCGGGCCGCCGGGCGACGTGCTCGGCGATGCGGGCGTCCCAGTCGGCGTCGCCCGGGACCCGGCGGGCGGTGGCGAGATAGGTCGCCGGACCGTCCGGCAGCAGCCCCTCGGCGTGCGCGGACTTGCCCGAGCGCGCCCCGCCGAGCACCAGCGTCCTGTTCACGGCGCGGCACGTTACCGTGGCCTGGTGAGCTACCGCTGGCGGTACGAAGACGAGTCCGGCGCCCCGGTCGACGGTCCCGATGTGGCCTTCGACGACCAGGACGAGGCCGAGGAGTGGTTCAGCGCGACCTGGCCCGACCTGCTCGCCGACGGCGTGCGCCAGGTCGTCCTGCTCGACGGGGACACCGAGGTCTACGGCCCGATGAGCCTGGACCCTCCCGCCCAGTAGGACGCGAATCACAGTTCATCGCGGCACCGTTAACCTGCACAGCCGTGCCACGCCACAACCGCCCCAAGCGCGACGAGCCGCGACCCCTCGGCGGCGGCGTGGCCGACCAGCGCCAGGAGTCCGGGCACGACGGCGACTGGCTCGTGCGGCACATCCCCGGCGCGCAGGCGACGAAGTTCTACCGCTGCCCCGGCTGCGACCACGAGATCCGCCCCGGCACCCCGCACGTGGTGGTCTGGCCCGCCGACGACTACGGCTCGGTCGAGGACCGCAGGCACTGGCACCCGGGCTGCTGGTCGGCCCGGTCCCGCCGCCGCCCGACCCGGCGCCGCTAAGAGGATCACCGCCGCGAGGACCGTTGCTGGCAGGATCACCGCCGTGACCCGCATCGGCCCCGACACCGTGCTCCCCGCCCGCCGGGAGGCCGTCACCCTGCGCACGGCGGACGGTCTGCGCCTGGCGGGCGAACTCGCCCTCCCGCCCGATCGGGAGCCGCGAGCCGTCGTCGTCCTGCTGCACCCGAACCCGCTCGGCGGCGGCTCGATGGACAATCACCTCATCGCCAAGGCGGCCTGCCGCCTGCCCGCGCTGGCCGGGCTGGCGACGCTGCGGTTCAACACGCGCGGCACCGCCAGCGAGTCGGGGGCCAGCGAGGGCGCGCACGAGCACGGTGTCGGGGAGCGCGCCGACGTCGCCGCCGCGCTCGACCACGTCGCCGACCTGGCGCCGCTGTGGGTGGCGGGCTGGTCGTTCGGCACCGACCTGGCCCTGATGCACGCCATCGACCCCCGGGTGCGCGGCGTGCTGCTGATGGCGCCGCCGCTGCGCCGCGCCGAGGCCGCGCACTTGGCCGCCTGGGCCGACGCGGGCACGCCGATGCGCTGCCTGGTGCCCGAACTGGACGACTACCTGCGGCCCGCGGAGGCGCGGACGCGGTTCGCCGCCGTCCCCCAGGCCGAGGTGATCGAGTTCCCCGGCGCGCGCCACCTGTTTCTCGGTTACGCGGAAGAGGTGCTGGACTCGCTTGTCGCGTTCGTCGCGCCAGAGGTTCCGACACCGCTGCCGCGCCACTGGTAGACCCGCGTCCACGGCCCCGTTCGCCGGATCTGGGTGAACCCCAGCTTCTCCGCGACCCGGCAAGCGGGCGCGTTCTCGGCGGTGGTGACGATCCGCACCGGCATGTCCGGCAGCGCCTGGGCCGCCCACGCCATCGCCGCGCGGGCCGTCTCCGCCGCGTAGCCCCGCCCCCAGGCGGGCGGCCGGAAGCAGTAGTAGAGATTCAGATGGCGCTCGCTGGCGGAGTCGTGCCGCACGCCGCCCACGCCGACGGTCTCGCCGGTGGCGGTCAGGACAACCGCCCAGTAGCCGAATCCGTGCGCCCGCCAGTGCTCGACCCAGCCCGCCAACAGGCTCGCCGCCTCCGCCGGGGTGCTGGGGCCGCCGGGCCGGAATCTCGTCGTCGCTGGGTCGCCCAAGAGTTCGGCGACGAGAGCGCTGTCGGACGCCGTGAGCGGGCGCAGAGTCAGCCGGTCGGTGCGGACGACGCGCATGAATCCAAACCTATCGCCGCCGTCGTGAGACAGGTCGCACTTCCGCCGGGCGGTGGCTGGCGGCCCCGGCCCCCGGTGCGCTTCCATGGTCCACATGGACAACGCCGCCCCACCGCTTCCATGCCCGCAGCCCTGGCGCACCCCGGACGGCGCCCCGAACCCGGGCAAGGCCCCCACCGGCTCCGCGCGGGTCGTTGACACCGACGGCACCGCCGGGCTGCTGCTTCCCTCCCGACCGACAACCGTCGCGGCCGGGGTGCTGCTGATCGTGGTCGGCGCCTGCTTCGCGGTCCTCGGTGGACTGTTGATCGCGGGCGAGTCGGTCATCGGCGCGGTCGGCGGGGTGGTGCTCGGGCTGCTGGGCGTGCTGCTGCTGGCGGCGGGCGGCTTCGCGCTGCGCCGCAAGCCCCGGGCGGTCGGCATCGTGCTGACCCCCGACCACGTGGTGCTGAACTGGGTGCGGCCGGTCGTGCGGCTGCCGTGGACCTCGATCATCGAGATCCGGCCGCTGGCGCTGCGGATGGGCCGCGCGCGCACGGCGCCGACCCGCAACTACCTCGGCGTGGTCTGCCGCGAACCCGACGTGGTCGATGAGCGGACCCGCAAGGCAGCCGCCCGCTTCGGCAAGGACCTGGCCTGCGCGGTGTCCATGCGCTCGGTCGACCTCGACCAACTGGTCGTGCTGCACACGCTGCGGTTCTACCTGGACAACCCGGACGCCCGCGCGGAGCTGGCCGGTGAGCGGGCCGTGGTCCGGGTCGGCGCGGGCCGGGTCACCGGGACAGAATGAGCCGCGTGCACTACACCGACACCGGCTCCGGTACCCCGCTCGTCCTGTTCCACGGTTTCTGCCTCGACTCCCGCATGTGGGACCCGGTGCGCGCCGGACTCTCCGCGCACGTCCGGCTGATCACTCCCGACCAGCGCGGCTTCGGCCGCTCCCCGCTGGGCGAGGACCCGCCGTCGCTGGAGACCGTCGCCGAGGACATGGTCGGCCTGCTTGACGAGCTCGGCCTGGAGCGGGCCGTGATCGGCGGCTGCTCCATGGGCGGCTATGTGGCGATGGCGGTGCTGCGGGCGGCCCCGGAACGAGTGTCCGGCGTGCTGTTCGTCGACACGAAGGCCCGCGAGGACGTGCCGGAGGCCAAGGCGAACCGGCTGGCGGTGGCCGCGCGCGCCGAGCGGGAGGGGACCGCGCCCTGGCTGGCCGACCAGATGCTGCCCACCATCCTCGTCAACCGCTCGTGCGACGGGATCGTGCGCGAGTGGATGGAGGCGCAGCCGAGGGAGTCCGTGGCCTGGGCCCAGCGCGCCATGGCCGACCGCGTTGACTCCCGGGAGACCTTGCGCGGCATCGACGTCGACACCCTGGTCGTGCACGGCGAGGCCGACGGGCTGATGCCGGTGGAGCTTGCCGAGGAACTCGCGGAGCTGACCGCGGGCAAGCTGGCCGTGCTGCCCGGGGCGGGCCACCTGCCGCCGGTCGAGAAGCCAGACGAGTTCATCGCGGCTATCACGTCCTGGCTTACCGCCCGCTAAGAGCTTGTTCGCTAAGAGAGCGGCGGATAGCGGACGGCGCCCCGGTCCGAGCGGGGCTCGGACCGGGGGAGCGGTCAGCGCCTGCGCCTGCCGCGGCGGCGGGAGCGCCGCTCGTCGTCCGGTCGCAGGGAGATGCTGGGCATGCCCTCGTCGCCGTCGTCGTCCGGGGCGAGGCCGAGCAGGTCCACCGCGCGCTGCTGCACGGCGTCCACCAGGCGCGGCGGCTCGGCGCCCGAGCGGCGCAGCACCGCGTGCCGCAGCCTGCTGTAGCCGCGCACCGACACCGGCCTGCGGTGCCGGATGGCGTACTCGTCGGTGTCCTCCAGGGCCGTGGCCAGCTCCTTGTTGATCAGGACCGTGCCGGGCCGGGCCACCGAGGTGAGCCTGCTGGCGATGTTGACCGTCGAGCCGTAGACATCGCCGAAGCGGCTCAGGACGCGCCCGTAGGCCAGGCCGGACCGCAGGTCGGGCAGCTCGTCGGTCGCCTGGGCGCGTTCGAGCAGCCGCAGGGAGATTTCCGCGCCGTGGGCCGGGCTGTCGGCGACGAACAGGACCTCGTCGCCGAGCATCTTCACGATCCGGCCGTGGTTCTCGGCGACGACCTCGGCGGTCATCGTCTCGAACTTGTCGACCAGGGAAATCAGCTCCTCCTCGTTGGAGTGCCGGGTCCGGGTGGTGAACCCGACCATGTCGGCGAACCCCACGACCTGGCTGCGCGACTCCAGGTCGGCCGAGGAGGCCAGCGCCCGGCCCGCGTACGCGGCGAGGTGCCTGCGCCAGACGAAGCTCTGCATGCGCTCCAGGTCCGGCACCAGGCGCTCGACCAGGCGGCCGATCTGGCGTTCGTCGGCGAGGAACTCCGGGTTGGCCGCCAGGACGCCGCGCAGCAGGTCGACCTGCCATTCGGCGAGCCGGGACAGGTGCTGGCCCAGCATCCGGGCGGTGGCGGTCGCCATCTCCGGTTCGAGGATGCCCGCGTACATCAGTTCGTCGGTCATCCGCAGCGCTTCGACGTCGCGGTCGGTGAACATCACCGCGTCGTCGCCGACCGTGGCGAAGCCCAGCGACCGCCACAGGCTCATCGCGCGTTCCAGCGGCACCCCCGCCTTCTCGCACACCTCGATCCGCGTGTACCTGCGTTCCCCGCCGAGCAGCACCTGCTCGACCCGCCGCTGCGTCGCGGCCAGCCTGTCCCCCGGGTTGTCGGCCACGGCGCTCAGGTGGTGTGCACGATGAGCACGTCGACGGGCGACTTGCGCGCCGCCTCGGACGGGACCGAGCCCAGGATGCGGCCCGCGAGGGTGTTGAGCCCCCGGTTGCCGACCACCAGCAGGTCGGCCTTGTGCTCGCTGACGACCCTGGCCAGCGCGGGCACCGGCTCGCCCTCGGCCACCACGGTCTCGATCTTCACCGCGCCCTGCTTGCGGGCCCGCTCCGCCGCCGTGCGCACCGACTCCTCAGCCGGGTTCGACCCGACCACCTGGTAGGCCACGTCGTCGCCGAGCACGTCCTTGGCCCGCTCCACATCCCGGTTGTCCGGCGGCTGGAAAGCACTGGCGATGACCAGAGTCGCGCCGGTGTCGGCCGCGATGGCCGCCGCGCGGTCGACCGCGCGGAAGGAGGAGTCCGAGCCGTCGGTCCCGACGACCACGGTCTGATAGGCGGTCATGTCGATGTCCCTCCCGGTAGCTACTTGTCGGTAGACCTAACCAGGACAAGGAGGGGCACGTCTAACCGGCGTGTGTTAAGGCAAGTGATCCCAGTCACACCCCGGCGACCCCAAGGTGAACCTGGCTGTGCTCGCGCCCCTCGATCTCGTCCACCACGGCGATGGCGAAGTCAGGATAAGAGATCAGCCCCTCGGCCGGGCTATCGGTCAACCGGTACCGGCCTGCCCGCGCCGCCTCCCGGTCGAAGTCGCCCGCCGGACTCATGATGATCCACTCCGGCCCGGTCGTCGCCGCGCGCAGCACGTCCGCGCCCGCCGCGTGCGCCAGGCAGAACGGCAGGTGCTCGGGCGGGAAGCCTGCCCCGTCGACCACCCGGACTCCGGGCGCGGTCTCCAGCAGGACGGACAGTCCGACGTGCACGAGCCGCCCGACCCCCGCTCTGCCCAGGCCGTCGAGGAGGGCGCGGGACGCGGCTGGGTAGAAGACGGCGTGGTCGGCGGCGGCGTCGTAGACCGAACTGACCGCCACGTCATGGCCGGCGGCCGCCACCGCGACCTGATCGGCGTCGGTGACATCCCCGGAGGTGGCGTCGCGGCGGATCGAGGTGACCTGGTGGCCACGGCTGGCGGCCTCGGCGGCGATGGCCCGACCGGCGCGCCCCGCCGATCCGAAGATGACGATTCTGCTCATGACCTGGACGGTATCCAGAGGATACTTGTTACTTCAAAGATACTTGGGTACTTTTGGAAAGTGCCTCTGGACCCGGAGATGTTCGACCCGGCCTGCCCGTCGAGCGCCGTCCCCATCCGCATCGGCGACAAGTGGACGGCGATGGTCGTGCTCTGCCTTGCCGACGGCCCGCGCCGCTTCTCCGAGATCCGCGTCCCCCTGCGCCGCGTCACCCCGAAGGTGCTGACCGAGACCCTGCGCGCCATGGAGCGCGACGGCATGCTCACCCGCACCGCCTACCCGGAGATCCCCCCAAGGGTCGAATACGAGCTCACCGACCTGGGCCGCTCCCTGCTCGACCTGGTCGCCGCCTGCCGCAAATGGGGCGACGCCCACCTGTCCGAAGTGCTGGCGGCCCGCGCCGCCCACCAGAATCAGGACGCATGAACGACTCGGAGATGCTGGCGGTGGCCATCGGCGAAGCCCGAATCGGCCTGGCCGAAGGCGGAATCCCCATCGGCGCGGCCCTGTTCGGCCCAGACGGCGAGCTATGGGGCAGCGGCCACAACCGCCGCGTCCAAGACGACGACCCCACGGTCCACGGGGAGACAGCGGCGTTCAAAGCAGCAGGTCGCAGACGGTCTTACCGGGGAACGACAATGGTGACGACCCTGTCACCATGCTGGTATTGCAGCGGCCTGATCCGCCAGTTCGGCATCTCGTCCGTCCTGATCGGCGAATCCCAAACCTTCACCGGCGGCCACCCCTGGCTAGCCGAACACGGGGTGAGGATCACCATCGCCGACAACGACGAGTGCGTCCGCATGATGACCGACTTCATCACCACCAACCCCACCCTCTGGCACGAAGACATCGGCGACGACAGTCCCTGACCGCCGTTTCCCACAGCCCCGCTGGCCCCTCTTTGGTGGGCTTTGCGGTGCGACCCGCGCGGGGCAAGGCAGAGCGCTCTGTTTCCGGGGCCTATAGCTGGGTGGCCGTGCGGATCAGCTGGGCGAGGGTGCGGGAGCGGCTGTGTGGGGGCCACGCTATGTGGGTGACGACGGGGGGTGCGTCGGTGAGGGGAACGGCGGTGTGTTCCGCCCATAGCCAGGCGCGGGAAGAGTCGGGGCAGATGGCCGCGGTGCGTCCGAGGGCGATCAGCTGGGCCAGTTGGGTCTGGTCGCGGATCTCGGGGCCGGGGCCGGGAGCGTAGGCGCCGTTGCGGGGCCAGCGGGCGAGCGGAAGACCAGGGACGTCGGTGACGTCGGCCAGGGACAGGGTCTTGCTCGTGGCGAGAGGGTGCCCGGCGGGCAGGACGACGATCCGCCCCTCGGTCAGCAGTTCCTGGCTGTCGAACCCGGCGAGGGAATCGAACGGTGTCTGCATGAGTGCCACGTCGGCGCGGCCGTCGCGCAGCAGTGTTTCCTGTTCGCCGATACCGCATTGCAGCAAGTCGATCTCGGCGGCGTCGGGCTGGGCCGCGTAGGCGTCGAGAAGCTTCCGCAGCAGCTCCTGAGACGCGGCGGCCTTGACCGCCAGCACCAGGCGATCGCGGGCGCCACCCGGACGGTCGGCGCCACCGGCGCGACGGGTGCGGCGTGCGGCGGCTGTGGTCGCGTGCAGGGCGGCGCGGCCCTCGTGCAGCAGGACCTCCCCGGCGCGGGTCAGCGAGACGCCGCGACGGTCGCGGTCAAGCAGCGAGACGCCGAGGCGCCGTTCGAGCTGCTGAATCGCCCGGGACAGCGGTGGCTGGGAGATGCCGAGCCGCTTCGCCGCGCGGCCGAAGTGCAGTTCCTCAGCGACGGCCACGAAGTACCTCAGCTCGCGGGTCTCCAGGGTGTCCATGCCCGGAGCGTATCCCCGGTGATACCCCAGGAGTATCACTGGACGCTTCATCGGTGTTGGTCACATCGCCCGTCGATGAGTGAGCATCGATTCCGTGAGCGAAACGAAGATCGCACTGGTGACCGGCGCGAACAAGGGAATCGGCTACGAGATCGCGACCGGCCTGGGCGTCCTCGGATACCGCGTGGGCGTCGGAGCCCGGGACGAGGCCCGGCGCGAGACCGCCGTGGAGAAGCTGCGCGCCGCCGGGCTGGACGCGTTCGGCGTGCCGCTGGAGGTGACTAGCGACGACAGTGTCACCGATGCCGCGGAACTGATCGAACGGCAGGCCGGGCACCTGGACGTCCTGGTCAACAACGCCGGGATCTCGGGAGAGTCCGGCCCCGGGTGGGCTCAGGACCCGACCACGCTCGACCTCGACGTGGTCCGCACGGTCGTGGAGACCAACGTCCTCGGCGTCATCCGCGTGACCAACGCGATGCTGCCGCTACTGCGGCGCTCCCCGTCGCCGCGCATCGTCAACGTCTCCAGCAGCGTCGGCTCCCTGACCCTGCAGGCGGAGCCGGACATCGAGATCGGCCCCATCATGGCGGCCTACGCGCCGTCGAAGTCGTTCCTCAACGCCATCACCGTGCAGTACGCCCGGCAGTTCGCCGGTACGAACATCCTGATCAACGCCGCCTGCCCGGGCCTGGTCGCCACCGACTTCACCGGCTTCCACGGACCCCGCACCCCCGACCAGGGCGCAGCCATCGCGATCCGCCTAGCCACCCTTCCCGACGACGGCCCAACCGGCTCCTTCTTCAACGACGACGGCGCCATCCCCTGGTGACCCCGCCCGACGGCAAACGCGTCCCGGAGCTGGCCGATCCGAACAGCCCCGCATGCGCGGGGACGACGGCAAGAGCATCGCCGCGCGCAACACGGCCGAGGGAACACCCCCGCGTGCGCGGGGACAACTCAAACCCAGCCTGCGCGGCGTGCACGGCGATGGGAACACCCCGGACGACAGCGCGAAAAGCTCGCCGTGGTAGTTCGGCAGGGAACACCCCCGCGTGCGCGGGGACGACGGCATGTCCGGGCAGCGGCCACTGGGAGCCGGAGGAACAGCCCCGCGTGCGCGGGGACGACACTTCTTGACCTGTGGGTTTCTGAACTGAAACAGTGTTTCGCATTCACCTCGGTCGAGCTGAGGCCCGCTCTGCCCGGCGTTCTGCCGAAGCCGTCACGGCCGGGAGTTGGCAGGCGCTCCACCAGGATTCGCCAGCCGCGGCGCTCCGGGTGCCCGCTCCGGCTCGATCTCCGCAGGCTCCCAGTGCTCCCGAGGCGGCCCCGACACCGGAGTGATCGTCCTGGTAGGCGACTCATCAGCCACCGCCCCGTCGATCGTTTTCACCGTCCGCTCCTCCGGCAGCGGCTCCAGAACCGGCGCGGCGTCCGCAAGCTGCACATGCGCGTCCGCGATCAGATCCCGCGCCGCGTGCAACTGGTCCGCCACCCGCGCCCGAAGCTGCCGCAGCGCCGCGACCCGCTGCGCCGCGTGCGTGATCCGCCGGTTCGCTTCCTCAGTCGCTTCCCGCACCCGCCGGTGTGCCTCGGTAGTGGCCTCCTGCAACCGAGCGGTCGACTCCGTGATCGCCTCGTGCCGCCTGCGGTTGGCTTCCTCGGTCGCCTCCCGAACCCGCCGTTCGGCTTCGGCCTTGCTGGTGGCTTCCTGCTCGGCCAGCGCGCGCATCGACTCGGTGCGCCGGGAGGCCATGGCGATCTCGAAGTCCTCTTCGACCGTGGTCCTGCGGCGCTCGGCTTCGGCGGACAGCCGCGCCGCTTCGGCCTTGGCGGTGGCCACCGTGCGCTCGGCGTCGGCGCGGGCGTTTTCGATGACGCCTCGGTGTTCGGCTTCCATGGCCGCGCGGCGGGCGTCGAGGTCGGCGACGAGGCGGTCGTAGCGTTTCTGCAGGGCGGCGGCGTCGGCTTCGGCTTTGGCGCGGATGTGACCGGCTTCGGCCTCGGCGCGCGCCTTGGTCTCGTTGGCCTCGTCGGTGGCCAGGCGCAGCATCCGCTGGAGGCGCTCGCTGAGGCCCTCCAGCGTGGTCGGCGGCAGCGATAGCCGGTCGATCTGCCCGCGCAGGTCGGTGATCTCGCCGCGGCTCTTCTCCAGCTGCTTGGCGAGGTCCGCCGCCTGTGTCACCGCCGCGTTGCGGTCGGCGTGCAGCAGTTGCAGTTCGGCGTCGAGCCGTTCGAGGTGCTCTTCCACCTGAGCGCGGTCGTAGCCGCGCTTGGTGATGTCGAAACCGGCACCCAACGGCACGAGATCGCGCTGTTCGCCCAAGCCCATGCGCTCACGCTACCTGTACGGGTCTATCCGCTCAGGACTAGAGCGGATTCTTGCTGGTGAAACTCCCCGGTGGCGGTACCGCGACGGCCCCGCCACCGGGGAGGGGCTCACACGCCGCGGAAGCGGTTGATCGCGTCGATGTGCTTCGCGCGCAGCTCGTGGTCGCGGACGCCGAGCCCTTCCTCGGGCGCGAGGCACAGCACGCCGACCTTGCCCTGGTGGGCGTTGCGGTGGACGTCCAGCGCGGCCTGGCCGGTGTCCTCCAGCGCGTAGGTCTTCGACAGGGTCGGGTGGATGAGGCCCTTGGCGATGAGCCGGTTGGCCTCCCACGACTCGCGGTAGTTCGCGAAGTGCGAGCCGACGATCCGCTTGAGGTTCATCCACAGGTAGCGGTTGTCGTACTGGTGCATGTAGCCCGAGGTGGACGCGCAGGTCACGATGGTGCCACCCTTGCGGGTGACGTAGACCGACGCGCCGAAGGTCTCCCGGCCCGGGTGTTCGAACACGATGTCCGGGTCCTCGCCGCCGGTCAGCTCGCGGATCTTCTTGCCGAAGCGCTGCCACTCGCGCGGGTCCTGGGTGTTCTCGTCTTTCCAGAACTTGTAGCCCTCGGCGCTGCGGTCGATGATCAGCTCCGCGCCCATCTTGCGGCAGATCTCGGCCTTCTCCTGGTTGGAGACGATGCACACCGGGATCGCGCCGCCGTTGAGGGCGAACTGGGTGGCGTAGGAGCCGAGGCCGCCGGAGGCGCCCCAGATCAGCACGACGTCGCCCTGCTTCATGCCCGCGCCGTTCTGCGAGACGAGCTGGCGGTAGGCGGTGGAGTTGACCAGGCCGGGGGAGGCGGCTTCCTCCCAGGTCAGGTGGGCGGGCTTGGGCATGAGCTGGTTGGACTTGACCAGCGCGATCTCGGCCAGGCCGCCGAAGTTGGTCTCGAAGCCCCAGATGCGCTGCTCGGTGTCGAGCATCGTGTCGTTGTGGCCGTCGGGACCTTCCAGCTCGACGTTGAGGCAGTGCGCGACCACCTCGTCGCCGGGCTTCCAGTTGTGCACGCCGGGGCCGGTGCGCAGCACGACGCCCGCCAGGTCGGAGCCGACCACGTGGTAGGGCAGGTCGTGGCGCTTGGACAGCGGCGACATGCGCCCGTAGCGCTCCAGGAACTTGAACGTCGAGACCGGCTCGAAGATCGAGGTCCACACCGTGTTGTAGTTGATGGCGCTGGCCATCACCGCGACCAGGGCCTCACCGGGGCCCAGCTCGGGGGTGGCGACCTCGTCCAGGTGCAGCGACTTGCGTGGATCCTTGTCGCGCGAGGCGAGTCCCTCGAACATGTCGACCTCGTCGGCGTGCACGGTCATCCCGCGGTAGTGATCGGGGACCGGCAGCGAGCCGATCGCATCCAGCTCGTCAGCCTGGATGGCGTCGAGGATCTTCTGCACGGCGGACCTCCTGGGAAAAATTCGGTTCGTCGCCCGGGCAACAATGCCCAGGTGGAGCGAGGTTACTTTCGGGTAGCTATCCGGCACCAGCGATGTGACAGATGGCACCTGTAACCCGGGTCCCGATCGGGTGAGCCAAGGATGCTCTCCTGGGTGTTGACCAGCGGCAACGGACGGCGGACCATCGGTCTGGGATCTCTCGTCATGTGGAGGTGGTCTCTTTGCGTGAAATCGATTCGGTCCGCCCCTGGACGCGTCCGCACGACTGGGCTGAGGTCGTCCTCGGCGTGGTGGCGCTGGCTTCGCCGCTGTGGACCGACACGAACAACGCCGCGATGTGGACGATGATCGTCCTCGGCGCGCTCATCGCGCTCGACGGCCTGTTCTCCCTTGCCCGGCCCGACATGGTGGCGGGCGAGGCCGTGCAGATCGTTCTCGGCGGCCTGATGTTCCTGGCACCGTGGGTCATGGGCTACACCGAGCTGTCCGCGATCAGCTGGATGTCGTGGATCATCGGCGCCCTCACGGTCATCGCGGGCGCGGCGGCGCTGCCCGTGGCGCAGGCCGCGCACCGGATGGCGGGCTCGCACTGAGTTCGGGCAGGCATCAGCCGGATTGCCCGCGCCCCCGCCCGGGGACGCGGGCGACCCGGTCCACCAGCAGGTCGATGAGCCGGTCGACCGTCTCGCGCGGGAAGAACTCCGGCAGCGTGAGGTGCTCGACGATCAGGCCGGTCATGGCGGCGAAGAGGAGTTCGACCGCGGCGCGGTCGCCGGGCAGGCCCGCGTCGAGGTGGAAGGCGATGTTCTCGCGCAGGGCCGCGCTCATCGTCGCGGTGAAGCTCGCTCCCAGTTCCGGTTTGCGGGTCGATTCCAGCCGCAGTTCCAGCAGGGCAAGGTGCGCGGCGCGGTCCGCGGTGGCCCGGTCCACGATCTCGCGCAGGAACCGCGCCACCAGCGCTTGGTCGCGGGGCGCGGCTAGGGCGCGCTCGACCGCGTCCGGATCGGGCGCGAGCCGGGTGAACACGCGCGTGCCCGCCGCCGCCAGCAGCGCGTCGCGGGTGGCGAAGTAGTTGGATGCGGTGCCCACGGGCACTCCGGCGCGCGCGTCGACCGCCCGGAAAGTCAGTCCCCGCGCTCCTTGCGCGGCCAGCACATCGATGGCCGCGTCCACCAGCGCCGTGCGCCGCTCGTCGTTCCGTCGCATTTCTCGGTTGACACCTCCCTGACCACTACGCTTAGAGTACTACAACCGTAGTTGTTTGGAGGGTGTATGCGATTCGGCAAGTTCGCCACCGCGTTCATGGTCGAGGACACCGCGGCCTGCCGGGACTTCTTCGTGACGCACCTCGGGTGCAAGGTCACCGTCGACCTGGGCTGGTATGTCGACCTGGCCCACGACTCCGACCCGTCGTTCATGGTCGACTTCGTCCAGCGCGGCCACGAGTCGATGCCCGTGGGGGTGCGGGAGGACGGGGTGACCGGGACCGTCCTGGCGTTCATCGTGGACGACGCCCAGGCCGTCGAGGACCGGTTGCGCGCGGCGGGGGTGGAGTTCGTGGCGGGCTGCCGCGACGAGCCGTGGGGCCAGCGGCACTGCTTCGTGGCCACGCCCGGACCGGTCGTGGAGTTCATCGAGATGATCGAGCCCGATCCGGAGTGGATGGCCGCGCACGGGTTGTGAGCCACCCGCTGGCCACTGTCGGGTGAACATCGCACATGTCGTACGGTCGGTTCGGTGGAACCCCACCAACCTGTCGTGCGGCGCGCCGCACCCGGCTGTGAAGGACACGACCGACCGTGAGTACCGCGGCCGAGGCCGAGCGGACCACCGGGTTCTTCGGGCACCCCCGAGGGCTGGCGAACCTGTTCGGCGTCGAGATGTGGGAGCGCTTCTCCTTCTACGGGATGCAGGCGATCCTGCTCTACTACCTGTACTTCACCGTCGAAGAGGGCGGTCTTGGCATAGACCAGGCCACCGCCGCGGGCATCGTGGGCGCTTACGGCGGCTCGGTCTATCTGGCGACGATCGCGGGCTCTTGGGTTTCCGACCGCCTCTTCGGGCCAGAACGCACTCTCCTCTATAGCGGTGTCCTGATCCTCTTAGGACACCTCGCGCTCGCAGTGCTTCCCGGGTCTACCGGTGTCGCGGTAGGACTGATCTGCGTGGCGTTGGGCTCCGGCGGCCTCAAGGCGACGGCAACCGCCCTAGTCGGCGCGCTCTACGACCGCGACGACGAGCGCCGCGACGCCGGGTTCTCCCTCTTCTACATGGGCGTCAACCTGGGCGCTCTTGTCGGCCCGCTGCTGACCGGCCTGCTGCAAACCCGGGTCGGCTTCCACTGGGGCTTCGGCGTCGCGGCCGTCGGCATGGCGATCGGCATCGCCCAGTACGTCCTCGGCAGGCGCAACCTGCCCGAGTCCGGCCGGGGCGCGCCCAACCCGCTCGACTCACGGGGCAGGGCGCGGGCGGCGGTCGCGGGCTCGGCGGGGCTGGCGGTGGTGCTGGCCCTGGTCCTGACCGGCGTGATCGGCGCGGACAACCTCGCCACGGTCGTGCTGTGGGTGATCGCGGTCGCCGTGGTCGGGCTGTTCGCGGTCCTGCTCGGCAGCCGCCAGGTCGACGGGGTGGAGCGGCGGCGGGTGGTCGCGTTCATCCCGATGTTCCTGGTCAGCTTCGGGTTCTGGGCGCTGTTCCAGCAGCAGTTCACCGTGCTGGCCATCTACGCCGAGCAGCGGATCGACCTCGACCTGTTCGGCTTCGCCATCCCGCCGTCGTGGTTCAACTCGGTGGAGCCGCTGTTCGTGGTGCTGCTCGCGCCCGTGTTCGCCGCGCTGTGGGTGCGCCTCGGCGCGCGCCAGCCGTCGACACCGGTCAAGTTCGCGCTGGGGGTCGCCGGGATGGGCGTGGCGTTCCTGGTGATGGCCCTGCTCGGCTTCACCCGAGGCGAGCACGTGGTCGCCCCGCTGCTGCTCGTGCTGGTCCTGGTGATCTTCGTGCTGGGCGAGATGTGCCTGTCGCCGGTGGGGTTGTCGCTGTCGACCAAGCTGGCCCCGAGGGCGTATGGGGCGCAGATGGTCGCCCTGTTCTACCTGTCGGTCGCCCTGGGCTCGTCGGTCGCGGGCACGCTCGCCGAGTACTACTCCGCCGACACCGAGCCCGCCTACTTCGGAACCCTGGGAGCCGTGGCGATCGGTTTGGGCGCGGCCATGGCGGCGCTGGCGCCGAAGGTGCGGAACCTGATGGGTGGCGTCCGCTGACCGCACCGGGCGCGCTCGCTATCGTGCGCCCGTGGGCCGTATCAGACAGATCACAGCCGCCTTGGGCGGTGCTCCGGACGCCGATCACCTGGCGGCCGTGGTCCAGTCCCAGTCCGCCGAGCTGGACCGGCTGCGCGCCAGGCTCACCGAGGTCGAGGAAGAACGCGACGCCCAGCGCCGCTTGATCGACGCTCTCACCGCGCGGGTGGACGCGCTGGAGCCCGCCCGCGAGCACATGACCCGCTGGCTGGAAGACCACAACCGTGGCCTGAGCGACCTGGTGTCGGCTCAGCATGGTTTGGAAGAGGGCCTGGCGGCTGTGCGCACCGCTGCCGAACACGCGGAAGACTGGCTTACCGGCCACTCGGTAGCGCTGGACGGCCTGCACGTGCGCACCGACGAACTGGAACGCGCCGAGTCCGTTCGCGTCTTCACCGAGTGGCTGGACCAGGCCGAGTTGACCGCCGCTCCCCGGATCTCGGTAGTGCTGCCGACCCACAACCGCGCCGCCCTGCTCCCCAAAGCGGTTGAGTCGGTGCGCGCCCAGCGTTACCCGAACTGGGAACTGGTCATCGTGGACGATGCCAGCACCGACGACACCCCCGAAGCCATCGCTGGTCTGACCGAACCGCGCATCCGATCCGTGCGCACCGAACACGGCCGCGCCTGCGCCGCCCGCAACGCCGGTTTGGCCGAGGCGACCGGTGAGATCATCGCTTACCTCGATGACGACAACACCATGCATCCCCTGTGGCTCAAGGCCCTCGCCTGGGCCTTCGCGAAGAACCCCGATGTGAACACGGTCTACGGCGGTTTCGTCATCGACGCCACAGATCGCACTGACCGGGTGGGCCTGCCCTTGCTGGTGCTCACCCCTTACAGCCGCGAACGCCTGCTGGAAGAGAACTTGGCCGACATGGGCGCACTGGCCCACCGGGCGGATCACCCAGCCGCCCACTTCGATGAGTCCCTGCGCCAGATGGGGGACTGGGATTTGCTGCTGTCCCTCACCGCCGACCGCGCCCCCCTGGTGATCCCGGCAGTCGCCTGCTACTACTCGACTGGCGCGTCCGACCGGCTGTCCCAGGGCCCGCACTACCAGGTCGACTCAGCGGCCATCCGCGCCAAACACGCCCCTGCGCCCTAAGCCCCGGGGCAGGTCGCGCTCGCCTTTCCAAGGGAACAGCCAGCCCCGGGGAAGACTTGAGCTTCGTGTAGCCGAGACAGGTGAACTCGGGAACAGCCCCGCGCGCGCGGGGAGGACGGCCGGACCGCTCCGTTGTGGGCGACGGCGACCGGAACAGCCCCGCGTGCGCGGGGACGACCCGCGCGCCCAAGTGCAGGCCATCCTGACCGACGGAACAGCCCCGCGTGCGCGGGGACGACTACGGCTGCCAGGCGACCCAGCCGAACACCTACGGAACAGCCCCGCGTGCGCGGGGACGACGCGCGGTGGGTGTTCGCCTGGCTGGTCGAGCCGGGAACAGCCCCGCGTGCGCGGGGACGACACTTGCTGACCTGCGGGTTCACGAACCGGAACGGTGTTGTGAACTCACTTTCTACTCCGCAAGCCTCCGAGCTTGTCGCCCGACCGGTCGGTGCTCAGGTCAACGGGTGCCCGCACGCCCTTCGCCGTGGCGTCGAGCTTGCTCATCCGGGTGATTTTGCCCGGGTTCGCCCGCAGGCACGACGTCAGCGCCCCGAGTTATCCACAGCCCCGCCCGCCGCCCTTGGCCGCGCTGACCTGCGCCGATAGAATGGAACAGGGCTCGGCCCCCCAGGGTGGGTGGGGCTTTTTTTGTGGGGGGCGGAGCGGCGGCGAAGGGCGGCAGTGGGGGTTAGTGGGCGGGGTCGGCGGCGGGTTCGACTAGTTCCACGAGGACGCCGCCTGCGTCCTTGGGGTGGACGAAGTTGACGCGGCTGTTGGCTGTGCCGTGTTTGGGGGTGTCGTAGAGGAGGCGTAGGCCGTTGGCGCGGAGGGCGGCGGCGGTTGCCTCGATGTCGGCTACTCGGTAGGCCAGTTGCTGGAGGCCGGGGCCGTTGCGGCCGATGAACTTGGCGATGGTGGACTGCTCGTTCAGCGGCGCCAGCAGTTGCACCGCCGTCCCTGAGCCGGTGTCGCCGGGGGCGCGGAGCATGGCTTCGCGGACGCCCTGTTCCTCGTTGGTCTCCTCGTGCACCGACTCCAAGCCGAAGTTGTCGCGGTAGAAGGCGATGGCCTGGTCGAGGTCTGGCACGGCGATGCCGACATGATCGATCGCGACGACGTGGGTCTTGAGGACATCGTTCATACGCGGAGACGATACGCCGAACTTACCCGGCGGTAACTAATTGCTGTGCGGCTACTCACACAGCGACCTTTCGCAGCCCTTAATCGCGGGTATGGTCCGAAGCCAACGCACGTTCGCACCCCATTGGAGACCGTCGTGTCCGGTTCCGTCATCGTCGCGGGGGCCCGCACCCCCATCGGTCGTCTTCTCGGTTCGCTCAAGGACTTCACCGGCGCGCAGCTGGGTGGAGTCGCCATCAAGGCGGCGCTGGAGCGCGCGGGCGTGGCGCCCGAGCAGGTCCAGTACACGATCATGGGTCAGGTGCTCACCGCGGGCGCGGGGCAGATCCCGGCCCGGCAGGCGGCGGTCGCCGCGGGCATCCCGATGGACGTTCCGGCGCTGACCATCAACAAGGTCTGCCTGTCCGGTCTCGACGCGATCGCGCTGGCCGACCAGCTCATCCGCGCGGGCGAGTTCGACATCGTGGTCGCCGGTGGCCAGGAGTCGATGACCCAGGCCCCGCACCTGCTGCCGAAGTCCCGCTCCGGCTTCAAGTACGGCGACGTGACTCTGCAGGACCACATGGCCTACGACGGCCTGTTCTGCGCCTTCGACCAGGTCGCCATGGGCTCGTCCACCGAGAAGTACAACACCCGCTACGGCCTGACCCGCGAGGAGCAGGACGCCTTCTCCGCCGCCTCGCACCAGAAGGCCGCCAAGGCCATCGCCGAGGGCCGCTTCGCCGACGAGATCGCGCCGGTGAGCATCCCGCAGCGCAAGGGCGACCCGGTGGTGTTCGACACCGACGAGGGCGTGCGCGGCGAGACCACCGCGGAGAGCCTGGGCAAGCTGCGTCCGGCGTTCGCCAGCGACGGCACCATCACCGCGGGCTCGGCCTCGCAGATCTCCGACGGCGCCGCCGCGGTGGTCGTGATGAGCAAGGCCAAGGCCGAGGAGCTGGGCCTGTCCTGGATCGCCGAGATCGGCGCGCACGGCGTCGTCGCGGGCCCGGACGCGAGCCTGCACGAGCAGCCGTCCAACGCGATCAAGGCCGCCCTCGCGAAGCAGAAGCTGGACGCGTCCGACCTCGACCTGATCGAGATCAACGAGGCGTTCGCCGCGGTCGGCGTGGTGTCCACCAAGCAGCTTGGCGTCAGCGAGGACATCGTGAACGTCAACGGCGGCGCGATCGCGCTGGGCCACCCGATCGGCGCGTCCGGCGCCCGGCTGGTCGTGCACCTGGCCTACGAGCTCAAGCGGCGTGGCGGCGGCGTCGGCGCGGCTGCCCTGTGCGGCGGCGGCGGCCAGGGCGACGCCCTGATCATCAGCGTGCCCAAGGCCTGAGCTTGGCCCGCAAGGTTGAGGTAGCTGACCTGGTCGACCGCGCGCGGGAGCGTCAGCCGCGCGCGGTCGCCAGGCTCATCTCCCTGGTGGAGGACGCCAGCCCGCAGTTGCGTGAGGTGGCGGCGGCGCTGGCGCCGTTCACCGGGCGCGCGCAGGTCGTGGGTCTTACCGGCTCTCCTGGGGTCGGTAAGTCGACTACCACTTCGGCGTTGGTCGCTGCTTACCGCGCGCAAGGTAAGCGGGTTGGTGTGCTCGCCGTAGACCCGTCGTCGCCGTTTTCCGGCGGCGCGTTGCTGGGCGACCGGGTGCGGATGCAGGTCCACGCCACGGACCCGGACGTGTTCATCCGGTCCATGGCGACCCGGGGTCACCTCGGTGGCATGGCCTGGGCGACCCCGCAGGCGCTGCGCGTGCTCGACGCGGCCGGGTTCGACGTGGTCCTGATCGAGACCGTGGGTGTCGGGCAGTCCGAAGTGGACGTGGTGGCGCTGGCCGACTGCACGCTGGTGCTGCTCGCCCCGGGCATGGGCGACGGCATTCAGGCCGCCAAGGCGGGCATCCTGGAGATCGCGGACGTGTTCGTGGTCAACAAGGCCGACCGCGACGGCGCGGACACCACGGTCCGCGAACTCAAGTACATGATCTCGTTGGGCCGCCGGGAGATCCGGGGCGCGAGCTGGCGGCAGCCGATCGTCAAGACGGTCGCCGCGCGCGGCGAGGGCGTCGGCGAGGTGGTCGAGGCCATTGACGCGCACCGGGCGTGGACCGCCGACCACGGCGAGTTCGAGCACCGGCGCGCGCTGCGGGCCCGCACCGAGATCGAGGCCATCGCGGTGGAGACGCTGCGTTCCCGGCTGGGTGACCTGCACGGCGGCGACGCGCTCGACCGGCTCGCGAAGCGGGTCATGGCGGGCGATCTGGACCCCTACGCGGCGGCGGACAGCCTGATCGAGGGCGTCCAGCGGGACTGAGCAGGCCCCCGGCCCCCAGGTGAGCCCGCTCACGCTCCACACTGGAGCCATGTTCGACTCGCCTGCGGGCCGCTTTCGCGCCGTCGCCATCGCCGAGGCCGCTTCCTGGCTCGGCTTGCTCGTCGGAATGTTCTTCAAGTACGTGACCGAGACCGGGGAACTCGGGGTCAAGATCTTCGGCCCCATCCACGGCGCCATGTTCGTCGCCTACGTGATCGTCACCGCGTTCTCCGCCCGCCAGCTCGGCTGGAACCGGCGGGCGGTGGTGTGGGCGTTCGTGTGCAGCGTGCCGCCGCTGGCCACGCTGGTCTTCGAGCGCTGGGCGCTGCGCACCGGCAAGCTGGACCCGGTGGCCGTGCGCCGCCGCTCCCTGGTCACCCTCTCCTGAGCGACGCGCTGTCTCGGCTAGCGGCCCAGCCGCTCAGCCGAGACAGCGTGGAGCAGCCCCCGGAACGCGTGATCGCCCACGTGCAGCGTTCCCGCCGTGGGCGCTTTGCTGTCCCGGATGAGCGAGCGGTCGACGCGCCGGTCCAGCTCCACGCACTCGTTGCTGCCCGCACCGCTGAACCGGCTCTTGCGCCACCTGCTGTCGGTGCTCACGCTTCTCCTAGTTCCTCAAGTCGTTTTTCGATCAGCTTCCGCGACTCTTCCGGCGATGCCGCTGCCGCCGCGATATCGGCGAACATGGTCTCGAACCGTCGCACATCGTACGCGTTTTCCACGGTGACCCCACCCGCGATGTGCTCCATGTACACCAACGGCGCATCGTCGGGATCATCAAAACCGAGGATCGTGCAGCCGCCTGACATCGTGCCGTAGCTGCCCATCCCGAACGGCATGACCTGGATCGTCACGTGGTCCAACTTGCCCATGGCGAGCAGGTGCTCAAGCTGCTCGCGCATGATTTCGGTCCCACCGACCACGCGGAGGATGACCGACTCGTCCACGACGGCGTGCAGACGCAGCGGGTTCGGGCCTTGAAGGCGCTTTTTCCTGTTCACCCGGGCGGTGATGAACTGCTCGATCGGAACTGCCGGGTCGCTGAAGTAGTGGCCCGTTTCGTTAATGGTGCGCGCATAGTTGGTTGTTTGCAGGAGGCCAGGGACCGTGATGGGTTGCAGTGTGCGCTCGGTGGTGGCGTCACCCTCGGTCCTCACGAACGAGCGGTAAGGCTTCGGCGTTCCTGGCGGCAGGTCGACTCGGGCCGCGCGCTCGCCCGCGTCCTCCCAGAGGACGGCCGCGTCGGCCCGCAAGTCGGTCGCCTCGTAGAACGGCAAGAGGGCCTGCAAGGATTGCCAGGCGGGCCGGACGTGCCCGCTCTCGTACCGGCTGATCGTGGACTCGCTGACCCGCAGGAGTTCGGCGACCTCGGCCACCGTGCGCCCGGAGCGCTCGCGGGTCTCGTGCAGGAACGCGCCGAGCCGCTTCTTGGCCCGGGTCTGGTTGGCGGTCATGCCCCGATCCTATTCAGCATCGCCATGCACGTGCACCTCTTCCACTCGATCGGGTTGTTCCGGAATGCAAGTGCACCCGATAGTCTGCCGTCAGGATTCGAGGACTGGGAAGGGCGGATCATGGCGACAAGTGCCGACCTGTGGCTGGAAGTGGACACCGACTGCGGTCACGAGTGGGAATCGCCCGTCCGGGCGTCGCGCACCTGACCCTCGTGGACAGCGCGATGAACGTGACCGTGGCCGCCGACGAAGAGGGGCTGGCGATGCTCGCCGACCTGATCGCCGCCGCGCGCGCCGGACTGGCCGACGGGGTGACGGACTAGGCCCCTCAGTCCTGGAAGTCGCCAGCCGACTTGCGGACCTTGGCCAGCAACTCGGTGAGCTGCGCGGTCTGGCGCTTGGTCAGGCCGCTCAGTCCGAAGTCGACAGCCGTCACGGCTTCCGTCGCGCGTTCGCGGCGCTCACGGCCCGCTTCGGTGATCTCGGCCAGCGTGGTGCGGCGGTCGGTCGGGTGCGGGGTGCGTTTGACCAGGCCGTCCGCCTCCAGCCGGTCGACGATGTTGGTGACGCTCGTCGGATGAAGCTGTAAGCGCTCGCCCATCACGCGCATGGGCAGGCTTCCCCGCTTGGAGAAAGTCAGCAGCACCAACGCCTCATACCGGGCGAAGGTCAGCCCGTGCGGCTTGAGCGCGGCGTCCACAGCGGACTGAAGGATCTGCTGCACGCGCATGACACTGGTGACGGCGGCCATGGTCGAGGAGTCGCCGATGCGCTCCTGCCACAGTTCCGCCGCCTTGGCGATCGGATCGAACGGCAACGAGCGCGGCCTCATGACTTGGAAGCTACCAGTGAGTTCTGTGCGCTAACCCCTCACCTTGCTGGCTCGGGCTGCTCGAACTCCGCCCGCACGCCCAGCAGCCGCACGGGCCTGCCCAGCTCGAAGCGGTCCAGCGCGGTCAGCGCCGCCGTCTCGATCTCGTCGGCCGAGCGGGTCGGCTCGGCCAGGGTGAGGCTGCGGCTGCGAGTCAGAAACGGCGCGAACCGGGCCTTCACACCGACTCGGACTATCGGCCTGCCGTCAGCGGCGATGTCTTCCGCTACCTGCCGCGCTAGACACGACACTGCGGCGCGAAGATCGGCCAAGTCGGTGATGTTTTCCTGGAACGTGGTCTCTCGGCTATGCGAGCGCGGGATATACGGGGTGCCGATCACCTCGGTCGAGCCCGCGCCGAGAGCGAGCGTGCGGTACCAGGGGCCCATCGTGGGGCCCAGCCGCGCGGCCAGCGCGTCCGGGTCCGCGCGGGCCAGTTCGCCGACCGTGGCGAAGCCGAGTTCGGACAGCTTGCGGGCGGTCTTGGTCCCGATGCCCCAGAGAGCGTCGGTGGGCCGGTCGGCCATCACCGCCACCCAATTGTCCTTGGTGAGCCGGAACACGCCCGCCGGTTTCGCGAACCCGGTGGCGAGCTTGGCGCGCAACTTGTTGTCTCCTATCCCTACCGACGCGGTTAACCGCGTCCGCTCGGTCACCGCTGCCTGGATCTCGGCGGCCAGCGCCTCCGGCTCGTCGGTCCGCACCCCCAGGAACGCCTCGTCCCAGCCCAGGACCTCCACCACCGCGTCGAACTCGCGCAGCACCGCCATCACCTCGGCGGACGCGGCGTTGTAGGCGTCCGGGTCGCTGGGCAGGAACACCGCGTCAGGGCAACGCTTGAGCGCCAAGCGCAGCGGGATGCCCGACCGCACACCGAACTCGCGCGCCTCGTAGGACGCGGTGGCGACGACCTCGCGCCGGGTCGGGTCGCCGGTGCCGCCCACGACCACCGGCAGCCCGCGCAGGTCCGGCCGCCGCAGCACCTCGACCGCGGCGATGAACTGGTCGAGATCCACGTGCAGGACCCAGGCCGTGCCAGCCATCTCGATAGTGTGCGCGCACCGACCCGATCGGACAGGAGTGACCATGCTCGTCGCGTTCAGTGTCAGCCCGCTCGGCGGGGAGTCGGAGAACGTCGGCGCCGCCGTCGCCGAGGCCGTCCGCGTGGTGCGCGAATCCGGCCTGCCCAACGAGACCACGGCCATGTTCACCACCATCGAAGGCGAGTGGGACGAGGTGATGGCCGTGGTGAAACGCGCCACCGAGGTCTTGCTCGCCAAGTACCCGAGGGTCAGTCTCGTGCTCAAGGCCGACATCCGCCCCGGACACACCGGTCAGCTCACCGCCAAGGTGGACCGGGTCGAGCGCTACCTGGCCGACTAGTCTTCCCATCCCCTCTCACCAGGAGCGCCGACCGTGGACCCCCGTTCGCTGTGGCAGTGCTACGAGCCCTACCACGCCGTCACCTACTTCACCCCGGAGTCCGTCGCCGAGACCGACGCGCTGGGCTGCCAGGGCCGCTGGATGGGGTACTTCGGGATGCGCGCCGCCCCGCTCGGCGCCGCGCCCGCCTGGCTGGTGACCAGCGTGTTCTACAACTTCCACCCCTCCCGCGTTGAGCGCGCGCTGCCCGAAGCGTGGACGATCGCGCCGCCCGAGGAGTTCCTGGCCGCCCGGCTGCGCGGGGTCGACGGCGCGCTGCGCAGGCTGCTCGGCGACGAGACCGTCACCGGCCCCGAGATCGCCGAAGCCGCCGAACTCGCCCGCGTCGCCGCGGGCTGGGCACCCACCGCGGGCCGCCCGCTCGGCGCGGCCAACGCCGCGCTGGACCTGCCCGACGAGCCGCACCTCGCGCTGTGGCAGGCGGTCACCACCCTGCGCGAGTCCCGCGGCGACGGGCACGTCGCCGCGCTGGTCACCGCCGGGCTCGACCCGGTGGAAACCCTGGTCGCCTTCGGCGCGGACAACGGCCTCGCCCCCGACTACCTGCGCACCGCCCGCGCGGTCCCCGAGGACGAGTGGGCCGCCGCCGAGCGCCGCCTCGCCGAGCGCGGCATCCTCGATGAGCCCGGCGTGCTCACCGGTGAGGGCCGTGAGCTGCGCGAGTCCGTCGAAGCGCTCACCGACGAAGCCGCCGCCGCGCCCTGGCTGGAACTCGGCGACCAGGGCACCGCCCGGTTCGTGGAGCTGATGGCGCCGCTGTCGCTGCGGATCACCAGGGAGAACGACCGGATGCGCGTCAACCCGATGGCCCTGCGCCCCCAGGAGCACCTGGCGCGGCTGGCGGGCGAAACCGTCGGCTGACCGGTAGGCCGGACGGCGCACAAGCACTCATGCCAGGATGAGAAGGTGACCAGGCCAGATCCACGCCAGACCGCCGCACTGTCGGCCGCCCTGTCCCGGGCCGTAGACCTCTCCGCGCTCAAGGCGCGGGCGGACGCCACGAAGAAGGCGCCCCCCGCCGCCGGACCCAACGCCAACGCCGCCGCGTTCGCCGTCGACGTCACCGAGGCGACCTTCCAACCGGAGGTCGTCGAACGCTCCCTGCAAGTCCCCGTCGTCGTCGCGCTGACCGCGAGCTGGTCCGCTCAGTCGCAGCAGCTTGTCGCCATGCTGGAACGCCTCGTCGCCGAAAGCCGCGGCGCCTGGCTGCTGGCGAAGGTCGACATCGAGACCAGCCCCCGCATCGCCCAGCTTTTCGGCGCGCAAGCCGTGCCGATGGTCATCGCGGTCGCGGGCGGCCAACCGGTCGAGGCCTTCGGCGACGTGCCACCGGAGCCGCAGGTCCGCCAGTGGATCAGCGGCCTGCTCGACGCGCTGCGCGACCGGCTGCCGGGCATCCGCGCCGCGGAGAACGCCGCGCCCGCTGATGCCGCTCCTGAGCCGGAAGATGAGCGGTTTGTGGCGGCTGAGGCCGCGTTCGAGCGTGGTGATTACGTTGCCGCTGAGGCTGCTTATGAGAGCATCCTGGCTGGCGAGCCGGGTAACGCTGAGGCTAAAGCCGCGCTTGCCCAGGTTCGGTTCCTGGCTCGGGCCGAAGGGACTGATCCTTCGGTGATCGTTCGGGCGGACATCTCGCCGGATGATGTGGACGCGCAGCTCGCTGCCGCTGATTTGGAGTTGGCTGGGCAGCAGGCTGAGCAGGCGTTCGCGCGGTTGATCGCCGCGGTGCGGCGGAGCAGTGGGGCGGATCGGGATAAGGCTCGGACGCATCTGGTGTCGCTGTTTGAGCTGTTCGCGCCTGACGATCCTCGGGTGGCGAAGGCTCGGCGGGAGCTTGCCAGCGCGTTGTTCTGAGGGTTGGGGCTTGGGGGTTGCTCGATGGGGTGGAGTGGTTTCTTCGGGGCCCCTACGAAGGAAGATCGCCGTGTGAAAGACGGGTGGGAAGCCTACGGCCTCACACGC
>NZ_JBVJIN010000041.1:0-52717 GCF_055586285.1 Actinokineospora sp. NPDC051303 | reverse complement strand
TCACCGGACCTGCCACCACCCGACCCGACCTCGGTCGGCGCCCCGAGCGGCGTGCTCTACGGCTTCAACGTCGGCTCCCAGGGGCTCGTCCACCATGACCGGTTCGCACTCGACAACCACAACAGCGTGATCCTCGGCCGCTCCGGCGCCGGCAAGAGCTACCTGGTCAAGCTCGAACTCCTCCGCAGCTTGTATCGCGGGATCGAGATCCACGTCATCGACCCCGAAGACGAATACGCCCGGCTGGCCGCCGCGGTCGGCGGGACCTACGTCCACCTCGGCGCCGAACAGGTCCGCCTCAACCCCCTCGATTTGCCGATCCACACTCGCCCGGACGGGCGTCGCACCGCGCCGCGCGACGCGCTGATTCGGCGGTCGCTGTTCCTGCACACCGTCATCTCGGTACTGCTCGGCACGGAATTGGCCGCGACCGAACGGGCGGCTCTGGACCGGGCGATCACCGCCACCTACCAACGCGTGGGAATCACCGCAGATCCGCGGACCTGGACCCGCCCGGCGCCACTGCTGGCCGACCTCGCCCAGGTCCTCGCCGGAACCGGTGGCCCCGCCGGGGTCGAACTCTCGGCCCGGCTGCACCCGTACGTCACCGGCGCATTCTCTGGGCTGTTCTCCGGACCCACCTCGACCCGCCCGGAAGGGCACCTGGTGGTGTTCTCGCTGCGGGACCTCGCCGACGAGCTCAAGCCGATCGGCACGCTGCTGACGCTCGACGCGGTCTGGCGGCAGGTCTCCAACCCCGCCATCCGCAAACCCCGCCTGGTCGTGGTCGACGAGGCATGGCTGCTGATGAAGGAACCCGCCGGTGCCGAGTTCCTGTTCCGCATGGCCAAAGCATCCCGGAAGCAGTGGGCCGGTCTCACGGTCGCCACCCAGGACACCGCGGACGTCCTGGGCTCGGACCTCGGCAAGGCCGTCGTAGCCAACGCCGCGACGCAGATCCTGCTACGCCAGGCATCCCAGGCGATCGACGAGATCACCCGCACCTTCGACCTGTCCATGGGCGAACGCCAATTCCTGCTCTCCGCCGACCGCGGCCAAGGTCTGCTCAGCACCGGCACGCAGCGAGTGGCGTTCCAGTCCATCGCCTCACCAGCCGAGCACGAGTTGGTCACGTCCAACCCCGCAGAACTCGCCGCATATTCCGACTCCACGTCGGGAATCGAGAACTCCTTCGTCGAACTCGGCGTAGACGACGCCAGAATCACGGACTCGTTCGACGACGGCGACGCGTCGCAGATCGAACTCGACGCCGCCTGACCACTTCGCCACAGGCGTCAATCCGTCCACGCCGAATCGCATTCAGGGGATACCCATGTCTACATCACCGCCCATTTCCGCCACCGTTGACCGGCCCGCTCGGTTGCTCACGCAAAACAGCGAAATGCCCCAGATCGGCGTATGGAACTGGTCGCTGCCCGCCTGGGCAGGCCGCTTGGCCGACGGCCGCACCTACAACACCTGCCCCAGCGCCGGAATCTGCGCCCAGGCGTGCTACGCCCGACACGGCACCTACACCTGGCCGGTCGTCCGCGCCAAACACCAGGCGAACCTCATGTACGTCCTCGACGACCTGGCCGGCTGGCAGGATGCGATGGCCGTCGAACTCGGCGCGATCAAGTTCCGCGGCGCCTGGATCAGAATTCACGACAGCGGCGATTTCTTCACCGACGCATATCTTCAGGCATGGCTGGCCATCTGCCGGGCTCGACCCGACACGAATTTCTACGCCTACACCAAAGAGGTGTCCCGGTTCCGGGCGCTTGTCGAGCCTGACCCGCCGCCGAATTTCCTGTGGGTCTACTCGTATGGCGGGACACAGGATGCAGCGCTGAATCCGGCCGTCGATCGGGTCGCGGATGTGTTTCCGGACGAGTCCGCGATCGCCGAGGCGGGCTGGGCCTCGCAAGAGGCCAGCGATCTGCTCGCGGTCCTGGGCCCGCGACTGGTCGGTGTACCTGCCAACCGCATCCCGGCGTACCTGAAGCGGCTAGCCGGGCGCCGGTTCTCCGAGTGGCAAGCCGAAGCCACCGCCGAACGCACAGCCCGCCGAGCCCGCAGGCACCTGAGGCTCGTCGTCGACAACACCCGCCCCGACCACAGCCGGCAGCCCACAGCCGAGCCCACCCCGGCGCGGGGCGACCAGCCGCGGGCTGCGTGACCGCAGCTCGCGCCCGTCCTGCCGATGCTTTCGTGAGGAGTTCCGGATGCCCTGGCTAATCACCGCCACACCCCTGCCCGCCCTCGTTCCCCCGCGTGTCGAGCAGACCGCGGGTGTGCTTGCCTCGCCGGTCGGGGACTACTTGCGTGACCCGCTCGGCGCGTTCCAGAACGTGCTCGCTTACCTGCGCGACCTCGCCCTGACGTGGGGCACGATCGTCGGACCGGTGCTCGTGGTCGCCGTCACCGCCGCGGTCCTCGCGCGCCGCCGGTGGCGGCGCCGCTACCACCAGCGCCTGGCCACCGATGCCCGCCTAGTCACCGTGCTCGCGCCACCGACAGTCGACCCGTCCGGCGCGATCACCCTGTGGTCCAACCTGGTCGGCCTGCTACGGCCAGGCTGGAAGCGCCGCCTCAGTGGGCAGCCGCACCTGGCCTTCGAGCTGACCTTCACCGACCACGGCGTGCAGATCCGCCTGTGGGTGCCCGGCCTCGTGCCGCCCGGCATGGTCGAGCGCGCGATCGAGGCCGCCTGGCCCGGCGCGCACACCCGCACCACCC
The DNA here is from genome assembly GCF_055586285.1 of Actinokineospora sp. NPDC051303. NCBI lineage: Bacteria > Bacillati > Actinomycetota > Actinomycetes > Pseudonocardiales > Pseudonocardiaceae > Actinokineospora > Actinokineospora sp. NPDC051303. Next base: position 49,978 of record NZ_JBVJIN010000041.1, on the reverse strand, counting down.
CCGCCACACCCCCGATCCCGACCACCACAGCGGTGGCGGGTCGGCGAGTCGAAGCGGTCGGCGGCGAGCTGCGGCTGGCCCGCTCGGAAGCACTCCCGATCCGCACCGAGCACCCAGCCGACCCGATCCGCGCCATGCTCGGCGCACCGGTCGGGCTCGGCCCACACGAACGGGCCTGCGTGCAGATCCTCGCCCGCCCCGTCGCAGGCCACCGCGTCACCAAAGCCCGCCGCGCCGCCCGGCGCGTGCACGCGGACCGGTCAGTCCACCTGGTCGGCCGACTGCTCGACGCCATCACACCAGGCAAGACACCCAAGCCATCGACCAACACACGAACCCCTGGGGTGGATCGGCAGACCAGCCTGGAGCACACCGCCCAAGACCGCGCCGTGGTCGAGAAGCTACGGGCGAACCAGTTCGAGACCCGCATCCGCTACGCCGTGGCCACCACCGTCCCCGAGGACGCCACCAAGGGCGAGATCCAGGCGGTGCGGGAGGTCCTGCGGGGACGCGGGCACGCGGTCGCCAGCGCGTTCGCCGCCTACTCCGAACACAACTACTACCGCCGCGTCCGACTGCGCCGCAATCCGGTCAAGACGCTGGCCGAACGCCGCCTCGGCACAGGCGACCTGCTCTCGATCCCGGAACTGGCCGCGGTCGCGCACCTGCCCGTCGACGAGTCCGCCCCCGGCCTGCAACGGGCCGGCGCGAAAGCCGTGCCACCCCCGCCGGGCATCCCCACGACCGGCGAGCAGATCAAACCGCTCGGGCTGTCGGACTCCGGGCACTCCCGCCCGGTCGGACTGCACGTCGCCGACGCCCGCCACCACCTGCACATCCTCGGCGCCACCGGTAGCGGCAAATCCGAGCTGATGGCCCGGATGATCCTCGCCGACGCCGAAGCAGGCCGCGGCGTCGTCGTGATCGACCCCAAGGGCGACCTCGTCTCCGACATCCTCATGCGCCTGCCCGAGGAACTCGGCGAGAAAGTCGTCCTCTTCGACGCCGACTCCCGCGCCCGCCCACCAGTGCTCAACCCCCTGGAGGGATCGGACAAAGCCCGCGCCGTCGACAACCTCGTCAGCATCTTCTCCCGGATCTACGCCTCCTCCTGGGGACCACGCACCGACGACATCCTCCGCGCCGGACTGCTCACCCTCACCGCGATGCCCGGCACCCCCACCCTCATCGACCTGCCCAAACTGCTCACCGTGCCCGCATACCGCCAACGCGCCCGCGACCACATCCACGACGACGTGCTACGCGGATTCTGGTCCTGGTACGACGACCTGTCCGACGCCAACCGCGCACAAGTGATCGCACCGCTGATGAACAAAATCCGCGGATTCCTGCTCCGCCCCTTCGTCCGCGACGCCATCGCAGGCGGAACCTCCACAGTGGACATGGACAACGTCCTCAACACCGGCGGAATCTGCCTCGTGCGCATCGCCCGCGACGCACTCGGCATGGAAACCGCGAGACTCGTCGGCTCCATCGTCGCCCGCACCTGGCAAGCCGCCACCCGACGCGCCCGCATCCCCCAACGACAACGCCGCGACTGCGGCCTCTACGTGGACGAATGCCACAACTTCCTGAACTTGGCCTACCCACTGGAGGACATGCTCGCCGAAGCCCGCGGCTACCGGCTCTCCATGACCTTGGCCCACCAATACCTCGGACAGCTACCCAAGGAACTCGAAGAAGGCATCAGCACCAACGCCCGCACCAAAATCTTCTTCAACGCCTCCCCCGAGGACGCCAGGCGGCTGGCCCGGCACACCATGCCGCGCCTGAGCGATCACGACCTGTCCAACCTCGGCGTCTACCACGTCGCCGCCCGCCTCGTCCTCGGCGGAGAAGAAGCACCACCATTCACCGCGGTCACCGAAAAACTCCCACCCGCGATACCCGGACGCGCAAAAGCAATCCGCAGGGCCGCCAGGGTCAACACGCGTCCGCCCGTCACAGACATCAACACAGTCGCGGGCCACCCCGCGCAGACCACTGTGGACCCACGCCGCGCGGCCTAGCGCGGCCAATCACTCCAGCGACAGCCATTTCAGCAATCAACCCAATGTTGCGTCAGATTTCCGCCTATTTTCTTCGGGAGGTGCGTACCCATGATTTCGAATCCCACTCCTCAGCGGGCGTTGCGCGGACACATGCCGCAACGCCCCACCCCGCGAGCCGCCACCACCGGAGAGCACCACGCCCAGCTCGCTGGCCGCCTCACCCTGCGGGACCGGTGGCTCGCACGGATGCTGCATGAGCACAAGGTGTTCACCACGCAGCAGATCGTCGAGCTGTGCTACCCGAGCATGCGCGCGGCCAATCACCGGCTGCTCGACTTGTTCAAGTGGCGGGTCATCGACCGGTTTCAGCCGTTCGTCAGTTCCGGCACCGCGCCGATGCACTACGTGCTCGACATCGCCGGTGCGGTCGCCCTGGCCTACGAGGACGGCCTCGATCCGAAGAAGATCGGCTACCGGCACGAAGACACCATCGGGATCGCGCACTCCCTGCGCCTGGCCCACACCGTCGGGGTCAACGGCTTCTTCACCACCCTGATCGCGCTCAGCCGGCGACCCGGTGCCCGCGGGCGGCTGACCGCGTGGTGGTCCGAGCTGCGCTGCGGGCGCCTGTTCGGCGACATGGTCCGCCCCGACGCCTATGGCCGGTGGCACGAGGACGGCCAGCAGATCGAGTTCTTCCTCGAATTCGACTTCGGCACCGAAGACCTGGCCACACTCGGCCGCAAGCTCTACGGCTACGAAAAGCTTGCCACTGCGACGGGAATTACCACCCCGGTCTTGGTGTGGCTACCCACCAACCGCCGCGAAACGACCGCGCGCCGGGCGCTCGCCGACGCGCTGTCCCAGCTCGACCGCCCGGCACTCGTGCCAGTGGCTACCAGCGCCGCGGACGTCGCGGGCACGGCCAGCGAGAACAACCCCGCCGTCGCGCGGTGGCTGCCGATCTCCGGCCCGGCAATACGCAGCCCCGGCAGGCTCCGCCTCGTCGAGCTCGCCCAACTCTGGCCGCAGACCGACCCGGCCAACGCGGCGGCGCCCTCGCCCGCGGTCCCGGCCCAGCAGGCACCTACGGAACTCACTGCGCCGGACCCGCTTCCTCCAGCCGCACCAGCCAGCCGCTTCCGGAGGTGACCCGTGAAGATCACCGCCGCCGCCGTTGCGGCTGTCATCACCATCCTGATGCTCATCGGCGGCATCGGCCAAGCCGTCGTCAATGCCCTCTTCGGCAGCAGCAGCAGCACCCAGCCCAGCCAGGAAGCACTCGCCGACATCCCCGCTGACTACCTCGCCCTCTACCGGCAAGCCACCAGCGTGTGCCCCGGCCTGGACTGGACGATCCTCGCCGCCATCGGCAAGATCGAAACCAACCACGGACGCTCAACGTTGCCGGGCGTAGCCAGCGGGGAAAACTATGCCGGCGCCGCCGGACCCATGCAGTTTCTGCAGTCCACATTCGACGGTGTCGTCGCCAGGCATCCGCTACCACCCGGTGGTGCCACGCCGCCGTCCCGGTACAACCCGCATGACGCGATCCACGCCGCCGCGTACTACCTCTGCGACTCGGGAGCACCCAACGACCTTCAAAAGGCGATCTTCGCCTACAACCACGCCGACTGGTACGTCAACAACGTTCTCGCACAGGCCAAGAAATACGGCGACGCCACGGTCGGCACCGGCGACTGCACGAACATCCAGGCGCCGACACCCACGGCCATCATGGCGATCAACTACGCCTGCGGCCAACTCGGGCTGCCCTACCAATGGGGAGGCAATGGACCAGCCCGGGGTGACAAGGGTTTCGACTGCTCCGGCTTGACCATGGCGGCATACAACGCAGTTGGCATCTCGCTGCCGAGAACAGCTCAGACCCAGTACAACGCCGGCCTGTTGGTGCCCGCTGGGCAGCCGCTACTGCCCGGAGACCTGGTCTTCTACGGCACGCCAGGCAACGTCCACCACGTCGGCCTGTACATCGGCGCGGGCACGATGGTCCACGCACCAGACTTCGGACAACCCATCCAGGTCAGCCAGTATCGGTGGAACGGCGACGACTACCTCGCTGCTAGCCGTCCCGTGGTTGATCCTGGGCTGTAGGTTCCGCGCGCAGATGAACACATCCGCGTGTACTTGAGCACTGCGTGAGCATTTGCTCAAGTAGAGCGGCCATTCAGCCCTCGGGCCCGCCGCGGCGTCGGTCGCTGCGGTGACCCCGTTGCCGAAAATGAGGGCCAACCCCGCCCGCTGCTGGAGCGGCGGCGTCGACCCACACCAACCGGCACGCACTCTCATGCAGATGACAGGACGTTGACCAGGTGCCGCTTCAGTTGACTTCGCATATCTGGTGTGCGGGCGAGGTGGGTTCAATCGCCTCTGGCTGCATCCATGTTCCGGCGGATGCTCTTGGTCGTGGGTGGTCGGGGCCCAGCACTCGTTCGCCGTTGGCGAGGGTGACTTTGTCGAAGGGCGATCAGACTGGTGGGACACCGTGGGGAAGAACGCCCGCGCGCGGTGGCGGGCATGGTTCGACAGCACCCGGTTGTCCTGGGACGCGGACGAGTGACGGTTCGTCGAGACACCAGCAGGCTGAATCCAGCGGGCGGGCATCCTGGATTCACCACGAACTTCGCTTCGGTGCCGGGCTGCTTTGCCTGGTTGTTTCCCTCTTTGGTAGGCACACCAGGATCGCAATCCTGCGCCACTACCCGCACAAAGAGCCGGTCCACCCGAATGGAGACCGCATTATGGTTGCAGACCTTCCGTCGGTGCGTTCAAGTTCGCACGGACTCCTTCAGTAAATGGGTGGTCGATGCCGAATAGTTTCTCACAGTCGTTGAGAATCTCCTTGAACAACAGGAGCGCCTCGGGGTCTCCTTTATCTCGGTAGTCGACGGCGAGGTCGATGCGAGTTTCAACGGTGTGTTCATGATCGACTCCCAGGGTGCGAGCACTGCTGGCCACGTTCGCCTCCCGTAGTGAGATCGCTCTGTCCAGGTCACCTGCCGTGGCGTACGTGTCGGCGAGATTGTGCCGGGCGGCCAGGGTGTGCGGATGGTCGTGCCCCATGATCTGCTCGCACTTGATGATGGTGGATTCGGCCAGTCGGACCGATCGCGTGAGATCCCCGGTGGAGCGGTACACGTGGGCGAGGTTGATGCAGGAGCTGAGAGTGTCCGGGTGGTCGGGTCCGAGGAGGCGTCGACTGTCGGCGAGGACTTTCTCGAGAATGGCGACAGCCTCGTCAAGTCTACCGAGGGACTCGTACGCCACCGCGACGTTGTTCCGTGAGATCAAAGTGTCCCGGTGATCGGCGCCGAGAATGCGCTCCCGGTCGGCCAGGTTCGTTTCGAACAGCGGCAACGCATGATCGAGGTCGCCGATTAGCCGGTATGCCTGGGCAAGGTTGTCGCGAGTTGTGAACGTGTGCGGGTGGTCGAACCCCAGGATTCTCTGGCGGTCGGCGAGGTTGGCCTTGAACAGCTCGATCGCCTGGGTGCGATGACGTGCGGACATGTGGACTCCGGCAAGGGTATCGCGGGCAACGAGCGCGTCGGCATGGTCGGGACCGTGCAGCCTTCGGGTGCTGTCGAAGTCTCGTGTGAGGTATTCGAGTGCGGTGGAATCGTCTCCTTGGTCGTGCAGATAGGTGCCGATTGAATGGAGGAGCAGGCAGGTTTCGTCGATGTCTGTTCCCGCTGCCGCGTGCGCGAGAAGGGCTCGGGCATGGGGCAGGACAACGCGGTAGCGGGGCCAGGAGGCGGGTAGGCGGGGGTCGTGGTCGCGGGTGACCTGAGCGAGGCTGGCCGTGGCGGTCCGGAGGGCCGTTGCGATGTCACCGGGCTGACGATGCGGATCGTCGTGGTCAGGTGTGCGGGTGACAGCTTGGACCAGACGGTGGACACTGACCGTCCCCGACCCGAGCGTGATCATGCTGTAGGCGGCCAGTCTCCCCAATGCGTGCAACACGGCGGCCCTGTCGTCCGCAGCACCGTGGAGGAGCCAGCGAGGAACAGCCTCGGACGCGTACCAGGAGAGCTGCCGTAGGACCTGGCCTGCCAGCGGGGTGTCCGCGAGCCGGTCGAGAGTGACCCGCCAGACGCGGGCCATGGTGCGCTGTGCGTCGCCGCCTTCCGCGGTCGCGGTGAACATGTGGGCCGGGTGGCGTTCCAGCAAGGAGAGGTAGTCGATCGGGGTGATGCGGTTCTGGGCGATGTAAGCGCCCGCCTGCTCCACCGCCAACGGCAGCCATCCCACCTCCCGGCACAGCCGGGCGGCTCCGAACAGGTCCGCCTCCGGCCAGTCGGCCCGGACGATCCGGGCCAGCAGTTCTTCCGCCTCGTCGGGTGACAGGACGTCCAGGGGCAGGGTGGTGACCCCGCGCCAGCCGACCGCCTGCCGGCTGGTGATCAGGATGGTGCCGGTGCGGACCCGCTCCAGCAGGCGTGCGGCGTGTGCGGGGGCGGTGAGGTTGTCCAGGACCAGCAGCCACCCGTCGTGCGAGGCCAGCCACCGCAGCGCCCGCTCCGCACGCTGCTCCGACGGCAGGTCCTCCGCAGCCGCGCCCGCGGCCGAGGCCAGGTCGGCCAGTCCGGTGTCGAGCGCGTCCTCGGAGTCCGCTGTGATCCACCACACCGCCGAGAACCGATCGCCGTGCATCCCGGCGAACCGCGCGGCCAGGGTGGACTTGCCCACCCCGCCCAACCCGTGCACCGCCACCACCACAACCCGACCCGAGGCCCCCGCCTCCTGCTCCAACCGCGTCAACTCGTCCCCACGCCCCACAAACACACCCTCGTCCACCGGCACCCTCCACACACCACCATCGGGCACCGCCGTCGCCTGCCCGGCGGTCTCCGGGCCCTGACCGGAGGCGGAAGCTACGGAGCCCGGGTCGGGCAGCGTGGCCAGGATGTCGCCGACGAACCGCCGGACCTGCCCGTACACCACCGCATTCCGACCGGCAGGCTTGCAGATTCCGATGTGGTCGGCGTCGACCGGGATCGGCCGAACCCCGGCCAACCCCGGATTCGCCGACCCCGCATCCACCACCTGCACACCTTTGGTGGGGTACGCCTCGAAGAACACCAGGTTTCGCACACCGGACCCGGCCACCCAGTCCCGGTATCGGTCGCCCAGTTGCCGCAGATGCGCACTGTTGCGCTCGAGGTCCTTCACCGCCGCCGTGCCCCGGTAGACCACACCCAACGCCTTCACCACCGCAGTCAGGCCCGACCCGGTGTGCGGGGTCCCCAGGAACACCACACCACGCACATTTGTTGTGAACACCGCCAGGTCGGTGCGGGACTCGGCCGCGTGCAACAGAATCTCCTTGACCAACAGCCCGCCCATGCTGTGCGTCACGAAGCACAGCGGGCGCTGCCCGATCCCGTGGTTCTGCAACGAGGCCATCAGGTTGACCGCGCGGTCCTGCATCGGCATCGCCCGGCCTCGCCACCCGCTCGACCACGCCTCGTACCCCACCGACCACACCGCGACACCGGGACAATCCTCCACTAACCACCCCGGCCAGAACACCCCGCCTTCAGCAGTCCACGACCGGCGCACATCACCGTCCAACCCGTGCAGGAACACCACGTCCAACACCGCCGACTCCGCACCGCCGACCCTGAGCACCTCGGACAACCCGCCACCTCCACCGAAAACCCAGGCCACGCGATGCCGGGTCGGAACCGGCCAAGCCTGCACCGATCTATCGCCCATCGCTGGTCAACCGCTACCCGAAACACCAACATTCCACGACAGCACTCTCATGCCGAGCACCGGGCGGGTTTCTCCTGGCCGTGGCGGACGGGGTGCCAGGTCGGTTTGGGCTCAGGTGGGTGGGGGCCAGTGTCGGAACACTCGTTGGACGTCGGTGTGCCAGGGTTCGCTGTTGCCGTGCCACCCGGAGCCGGGTGCTCCGGTCTGGGAGTTCACCACGACGGCGGTCAGGGGTGGCTCGCCCGGGGCGGCACAGTGGTTGGCTACGCGTTCCAGAACGTGGGGCATCACGTTGCGCAACTCGATGCCCTTCAGTCCGATCGCGTGACCGAGTTCCTTGTAGGTGACGATCGACCCACGCAACGCCGCCATGATTAGCGCAGCACGTGCCTGCAGGACCAGAACCTCCCGGCTCCCCATGCTCATGTCATCCCCGTCGTCCAACACGCCCACCGCGTTCCACCATAGTCAGGACTGCATCCACCGCGAGGCGCGAGCACCGAACGCATTCACGTACCGATGAGTGGTCACGTTATTCACATCTAGCCCCGTCGAGTGGATGCGCCCATGCGGACCGGAGATGCTTTCTAGCGTTCTCCAGTTCCGAACCACTTCCGGCGCTTCTTCTTGCCCCGTCGGCGATGCGTGGTGCTCCGCGCAGACCCCGACCCTGGTGACGAGGTTTCAATCACGGGCCTCAAACCAAGCTCGTTGACGAGTGCATCGAGGTCGGCGTCCTCGCCGACCGGACGGTTGTTGTAGATGACGAGCTCGAGGTTACCGGCTTCGTTGAATAGCAGGCCGTAGGAGCGGTCCGACTTCATCTGGTGGCGCTTGACGTGTATGTACGCTTGGAAGCGCTGCCGGGCTGGTTCCAGAGGGATTCCACGTGGGCGGGAGCCGATGAACACCGTTGGGTGGCCCCAGACTCCAGCCAGGGAGAACATGCCGTCGTGCGGTCGGCCGTCTTGACGGGCGCGGCAGACGCACTTGTCGATGATGCTGAGCAGATGTCGCTGGCCACCGCCAGATAGGGCAAGGACGTCAGCGCCGAAGCGCACCATGTCGTTGCTGTGAGCGTCGACCACGTCAATGAGCTCGATGATGCGCGGCAGCGCGCGATAGGTGGGTTTCGTGGATTGAACGTCGGCGGCGGGGTCGCGTGTTTGTTCGCGGGCCATCCAGGCGTTGAGGCGGCGGCACTGTTCGCCGACCCTTGTGGGGATGGCGCTTCGGGCGCGCTGTTTTCGATCTCGGTTCGTGACCCGGCCGGTTGTCGGGTGTTCTTCACGGAGTTTGTCGGGGTCGGGGTCGACGTAAAGATCGGCATTCATGAATAGCATGAAGAGATCTAGTTCGTCGGATGCCTTGTAGTAGGTGGCGACGTCGGAGTCAGTGCGGCGGCGTAGGTACAGGAGGAACTCGGAAGGGCGGTCGCAGACCTGGGCGATGGTTTCGAGGTCGTGCAGGGACGTGACCCAGGGTGTGCGTTCGGCCGGAAGGAGGCCAGTTTTGCGATGGTCGCCGAGGCTGGTGCCGAGGGGGCCGATGTCGTCGAGGAGTGTGACGACGGACCGCACTTCGCGAATTTCGGACAAGTCGAGCCAAGTGTCATCTTTGAGCCAGAGGCCGGCGTTGGTCTCGATGAGTGCTTGGAGGCGTGCGGCTTGCTTGCACCCGTCGCCGATGGTGGCCTTAAGGTCGCTCCAGAGTCGCCTGACGTCGCCTCGGCGTGCGGCCGATGCCATGGACTTGCCTTTGACTTCGACGCAGATGGCGACGTCGCCGACGATGAACAGGCCGTCTCCTTCGACCGGCTTCCCGACGGTCTTCGGGCTTGCGCAATCGTGGCTGAGGAGGGTGTGGGTTTCGTTATCGTTGGGTGCGTAGTACGTGAACCCAGTGAGCCTCGGCGGGGTGCGCAGCACCTTCTCGAGCGAGGAGATTGCGAGTCGTTCGCTGACGACCTGACGGACTTTCTGGTCGTAGCGGTGGAACTGCTTCGTACCGGCCAGAGCTGTTTCCACGATCCGCCGGAGCGAGTCAAGTCCTACACCGGTCGTAGTTTCCACGTAGTTGCCGACGTCATCTGAAACCAGAGGCGTGGTCTGAAAAGGATTGCCACTCGTGAGGAGGTCGTAGACCCGGCGGGCGGGCAGGATGCTGTCGTCGAACGTCTGGGCGTAGGACTCCAGGACTGCTCGGACCACTTCCACGTCGGCGCCAGAGTCAGCGGCTATGTCCTCCGCGGTGATGATGGCCCGGTCGGCGGGCAGGAACATGAAGGAGACCATCGCTGCCATGAACTCTTGCTTTGCCTCGTCGGGGATCTGGTCTGGTGGCGTTCCGTGGTGCTGCATCACGATCGCGCCGGTGTCGTCACGCAGCCGGGTCATCCTGGCGCTACCGAGCTGGCCCATGGAGTTGCGAACCGTGATTACGTCGGGGTAGGTGTAGCCGACGTGCTCGGCCATGAGTGGGGCGACGATGGTGTTGTCGAACAGCTGTCTCTCGTGGGTCTCGCGGATGGTGTCGTACTGAAGGTTGAGAATGTGCAGAACCGCCCCCTGGTACTCCGCGGCCAGCGGCGCGAGCGGGTCGTCGCTGATTTGCGCCTCGAGCTGCTGCCGGTAGATGGACAGCCGCCCGAGGCGTTGGGCGCGGCTGTGTAGCTCGCTGATGGCTTCGTGCGGACGGGTGTCCATCCTGGGCGTGTCTGTGGGCTTGCGGGACCCGCGGCCGAGCAGCATCGCAGCGACGATCTCAACGTTGAGCGCCGACCCTTCCCATTGAAGGTTCGGGTCCGGGACCGGCGGGAACTCCCGCATGCGCATCAGCTCGATGACGTCGAACGCGTCGGCGTCCTCGATGAGCTTGAGCATCTCATCGATCTCAGCGACCACCTCACCGTGAAGTACCCCACGGACATCGGCGACGGTCCTGCAGCCACGGAACAGGCCGATCTCGGTCAATGGGTCACCGAGATGTGCCGCATCGAGGTTGCCCAGAAACCGGGCCGCGGGATTACGCCGTGCCATGCCTCACCCCTTCTTCGCGATGTTGTCACCGACGTGCGGCATCGGGCCAGAGACCGACGATGTTGGTGCGACGTGCACATTCATCACGAAACGGTACCTCCTCGAGGTCGTCTTGCCTCGGCATAGGCTCAGCTCGATAGGTGCCGCGGACAAGCGGCTGACGGGGTGGCATCATGCTGTCGGTGACGTGCAAGGTTCGCCTGTCCGCAGCTGGTGTTCATCTGTTTGACCGTGTCTCCGGGATGAACGTACTGCTCGATGAGGTACCTGTTCCCGCTGAGCAGTTCTCCCGTGCTCCCCGGTACCTGTCCGTTGCGCTGACCAATGCCTGCGAGCTCCACTGCGCCTACTGCTACGCGCCCAAGCACGCTGCCGCGCTCGACAGGGAGCGTGTGTTGGCATGGGTGGTCGATCTTGATGCCGCCGGGTGCCTCGGTGTCGGCTTCGGAGGAGGGGAACCGACCGCATACCGAGGGTTTGCTCAGCTGTGTTCGGACATAGCTCGGTCCACGTCTATGGCGGTGACCTTCACGACCCATGGGCACCGGCTCACACCCAAACTCGTCGAATCCCTGTGCGGGTCCGTGCACTTTGTCCGCCTTTCAGTCGATGGGGTCGGAGCCACCTACGAGCGGCTCCGCGGCCGACCGTTCGCGGCCGTGGTCCAGGCGGCCGGGTTGCTCGGCACCCTCGCCCCTTTCGGCATCAACGCCGTCGTCAATGCCGACACGGTCAGCGAACTAGATGACCTCGCCGAGTTCGCCGACAAGGTCGGTGCGTCCGAACTTCTGCTTTTGCCGGAGCAGTCGACCGCGGCAACTCCGGGTATCAGCGACGCTGACGCGCAGCGCCTCGTCGAATGGGCCGCGATCGCCAGGACAGGGGTTCGGCTCGCGATCTCCCGTACCGGCCTCGAAGCCGCGCTGCCGACAGCGGAGGCCATCCCAGGCGAGCACCCTCTCGACGCGCATATGCACATCGACGCGGCCGGCGTCCTGCGCCCTCACGCTTACGCGCCCACGGGATTGTCAGTCGGAAGCCTCATCATGGAGGCCGTGCAGGCATTGAGGGAGGCGCCATGAGGATCTGGAACGGCTACGGCTCGGAGCACTCGATGGACCTGGTTCTGATCGGCCGATTCCAGACTGTCACCGGCGCGACGGCAGCCGAAGAGCGCATGGAGGCCCTCGCCGAGGACAAGTGGTCCGACGACGACTGGCGGAGCCCCGACGAGCGCATGCCTCGCGAACTCGGCCAAGCACTGGCCGAGATGAAGTTGTACGAGATGGGGCGGTACGACGTCGACGTCTTCGCACTCGATCACCGCGTCGCCCGCACAGCGGAGACGGTCCGGATCTGGACCGACGAGTCCGACGTTCAGGGATTTCTGAAGGTGCTTCTCCACTACGGTGCGAAGGTCGAGGTCTTCTCCCTCCACGAATGGGACGAGGACGCGATCACGCGGTCGGATGCGAGCGACCGGAGCGACGGTGGATCTGACTGATCTGGCACGCCTGCCCGGCGCCCCCGACCAGAATTTCGAAGCGCTCACGCGGGCCATCGTGTCCCGCCGCTACGGCGCGCTGGGCACGATGCGCGAGCGCCGAAACCAGCCCGGCGTCGAGTTCTACCTCCGTGTAGACCACGCCGGTCTCCTGGGTGATTCAGGCCGGGTATGGGGTTGGTCATGCAAGTGGTTCATCCTCACCAGCAAGAACCGCCTGACAGGGCGCCAGCGTGATCTGATCGAGGACTCGCTCTCCAAGGCGGTCGAGCACGTCGCCGGCCTGACCGACTTCGTGCTCTGCCTTCCCCAGCGGCCCGCGAAGGACGACGAGGAGTGGATCGACGGACTCGGCGAGCAGGGCGTCAGCGTCAAACTCTGGTCCACCGAGAACTACGACGAACAACTCGCCGGACACGATGAGCTCCGCTCCACCTTCTTCGGCGAACTCGCCCTCACCACAGACGTACTGGCGCAAGCCCACAAGCGATCTGTTGCGCCCGTCGAGGCCCGGTGGACGCCGCGGCTGCACACCTCCCACCACGTGGAGCACCGCATCGACCGGGCCTTGCTACGTCCGGCGTCGTTCGAGTGGCTGGAGCAGCGCGCAGACGACATCGCAGCCCGGATCCAGGCACTGCGCGCAGCCCTCGACGGCCTCGACACCAATGTCCGCCAAGGCGCCGTCGAGATTGCCGACGACCTGGATCGGTTCGTCGACGACCTGCGGGAGATCCTCGACGCCGGGAGGAGCCTCCGGTCCTGGGAAGTCCGCGAGCGCCTCGCCGCACGGCGGCCACCCGCAACCTCTCCCAGCGCGCTGCGACGCCTGGTGCTCAAGTTGAGGCAGCGTCGCCTGCCCGAAGCGCTTCTCGTCACCGGCCTCGGCGCGGAGATCCGCGACATCGTCCAGTGGCTGCACGACACGCGGGCGGACACCGAAGCCCCCCTGCTCGCCGTCATCGCCGCCGCGGGACAGGGCAAGACGCACCTCGCCGCGCAAATGACCTCACCTAGCGACCAGCCCACGGCAGGGGTTTTCATCCAGGGCGGGCACTTGCGTGCCGGTATGACCCTCGACGACCTCGCGCGACGGATCCCGGGACTCAAGGTCGAATACTTCGAGGACCTCCTGGAAGCGCTCAACTCGGCTGGCAACCGCGCTGGCTGCCGGATCCCGTTGATCATCGACGGCCTGAACGAAGCCGAGCGGCCCTCGGAATGGAGGACACTGCTCACGGGGTTGGCCCCGGCCCTGGGCGGCTACCCTCACGTGGCCGTGATCGTCACTCTTCGCCAACCACTCGCCGACCAGGCCCTCCCGAAGGACACGGTGTCCCTGGAACTGGAGTGGCAGCGCGCGGAAGTCGACGACATCCTCCGCGTCTACTTCCACCACTACCTGATCAACCCGGCCGACGCTTGGCTACCGATCGGAGAGTTCCACAACCCGCTGTTCGTGCGTATGTACTGCGAGGCCGCGAACCATGACCGCCGAGCGCCGGTGGGCGTGGAAGCGCTACCTCATTCCCTCGTCGGCGTCTTCGAGCTGTACCGCGAGGGCGTGGTCGAACGGCTGGCCCAGGACCCGGCCCGCATCCCGGTGCCGGCCGACCAGATCCAGCGCCGCCTCGCGGCTCTGGCGAGGCACCTGTGGACTCACAACGTTCGTCGGCTTCACTTCGACGAAGCACGGAGAATCCTCGACACCGACCAGGCGAACTGGGACGAAAGCCTGCTCCGGCGGCTCGTAGAGGAAGGAGTGATCTTCCGCGAGGAGATCAGGGGTTCCGACGGCACTGAGTGCGGCTTTGTTTTTGACCGTCTTGCTGGATACTTGATCGCCGACGCGATTGTGGTGCGCATTCCCCTTGCGGAGGTCAACGAGCAGCTCGTGGAGGCGACTCTCTGGCAGTCCCTCCTGGGCGACCAGGCGCACCCCCTCGGCGAGGACATCCTCATCGGTCTCATCTCACTGCTGCCACGACGCTTCACCCGGCACCACCTGTGGCGCGTCGCCCCGGAAGAGCACCGGTCGTGGGTGCTCGCCCAGGAACTCGACACCGAGTCGGACTTCCTCGACAACGAGACCGTCGACGCGCTCGCAACCGCGCTCGTTACCGCGCATCCCAGCAAGAGGACGGGCCGACCAGCATTCGGCCGTCTGTGGGAGATCCGCAGGTCCACCCCGCACCGCCTGAATGCCGTCTTCCTCGACCGCGTCCTGCGCCAACTGTCCCTTCCCGAACGTGACCTGCGCTGGACCGAATGGGCCCGAGGCCAGGCTCCAGGTCGGCTGACAGCAGACCTGGAACGAGCGATCCACAGGTGGTCCGGAAGCAGCGATCGCGCCGAGAGCGATAACCTGGACGCATTGGCCATCGCTTGGCTGTTGACTTCCACGGACTCGAGCCTGCGGGACCTGGCGACGAAAGCTCTCCAGCGCTACGGCCAGCCACAACCCAAGCGGCTGTTCGACCTCGCCGCCCGGATGCTCGACGTCAACGACCCCTACGTCGTTGAACGCATCGTCGCCGCAGCGTTCGGGGCCGCTAGCACCCATCAGATGCCCGATCCTGGCGGACCGCTCGAACGCGCCCTGCGGGACTGGCTGGTGCAGCTGCGCGACCGCTTCCTCGACGGCGGGACCACGCCCAGCTCGCACGAGCAACTGCGCGGCTACGTACGGGCCACCTATGAGTTCGCCGGCGCTCTCCACCCCGCCGCCGTCCCCGACGGTGTCGATGCCTTCGCGCCGAGGTTCGCCGCCGTGGCACCCGCTGAGGTGATGGAGGACGACGACCCCAACGCCGACGAATGCGACCGCACCTTCGGCTTCGACTTCGAGAACTACATCATCGGGGCCGCCATCAACGGCAGAGCCAACCACGACTACGACCACGCCGACTACCGCAGAGCCCGCGCCGAGGTCATGGCTCGCGTCTGGGAACTGGGCTGGCGCGAGAAGGAATTCGGCGGTGTCGACCAATCCATTGCCGCGGACGCTGAGCGGCCTTACGGCACCAAAAGGAGGGTAGAGCGGTACGGCAAGAAGTACGGCTGGATCGCCTACCACGAAATGGTCGGCCGCCTCGTGGACGTCGGCCGTGCACCAGCCCCCCTCGGGGACGCAGAACGCTTGATGCCCGACATCGACCCGACCTTCCCTACGAGGCCCCCGGTAGCACCCATGTCCCTTCCGCTGTGGGCGCCCATGGAGCCGACCGACGACCAGACCTGGCTTACCACGGGGACGGTGGCTGTTCCGGACCATCTGTGGTCGCCCGAGGAGATCCACGGAGTGGACGGCGGCTGGCTTCTGGTCGAGGGATACCTGGACCACCGCCACGACGGGCGGAAGGTGTTCGGGTTCTTCCGCACCCTCCTGCTGAAGCCGGAGGACGTGGAACCCGCTCGGCAACTCGCCAGCGAACGCCAGTATCCGGGAAACCATTTCTTTCCCCCGCTGCCGACGGTCCGCGACGTGCTGGCCGCTGAGATGCCTTGGAGCCCCCGGTTCGAACCGAAGTTCGACGACGATGCCCCGGGCGCTTTCCCGCACCCAGCGCTGCGTGGCGACTGGCAGGACGACGGCATCGGGTTCGGCCAAGTCGCCGTGGACTTCTCGCCCGACAGTACTTCAGAGGTCGGGCTCGGCGGGGGCTACGACGTGCCGTCGTTCGAGTTCGCCGCCCGGTTCGACCTGCGCCAATTGCCCGGCACCGTGGACCTCGTGGGCCTGGACGGCCGACGCGCCTCCGCAGTCTTCCGCGCGGACAAGCCCTGGCGCGGCCACCTGCTCTACCTGCGCCGCGATCTCGTCGACGGCTTCACCGGTGATCGCCGGATCATGCAAGTGACCTGGGGCGAGCGAGAGGTTGCCGCCGACTGGCACTCCGTTCCTTCCTGGATACGCGCAGTGCGCCTCAGTTACGCCCACGTATGGCGGCACATCCGAATACTTGGGGCGGATTAGCGCCGTGCAGTGAGCAGCACCGGAGGGTTCTTAACGGCGAGACGTACGCTCATGCCGCTGAGCGAGCGGAGCCGACCCGACGTCGCGGCGGTTCTGCGTCCCGGCGGCGTCAACAGGGCCAGAGCGTTCTGCGGGCGCCGGGCTCGCCTGGACATACACGCCGTGCAGACCTACCGCTCAATTCTTACGGCAAGCCGCGCATGGGAATTATGAACCAAAGTTGCAGAAACCTCGCCCTGTGATGCATTCACGATAATGGTTGATTTGTCGGGCGGGTGGCACCGGCGTAGTCGTCTCCGGGATATCGGTGGTTGTCTATTTGCACCGGTTGTCCGAAGGTCGGGGCGTTGATCATCAGACCTCGACCAAGGTAGAGGCCGACGTGGTGGATCCTGGTGTTCGGGTCGCCGTAGAAGACGAGGTCGCCGGGCAGCAAGGGTTGCCCGGGAGGCACGTGCGGCCCGGCGTGGTACTGGGTGTGGGCGGTGCGGGGGAGGGTGATTCCTGCGGCGGCGTAGGCGGCGGTGGTGAGTCCGGAGCAGTCGAATCCGCCGTCTTCTTCTTCTCTGAACTAGAGCCATGGGGTGGGCTGACATCGACCGCAGCCTGCCGTCAAAAGAACACGCTCCCGGCGGCATGAGAGCGAGTTCGTCGTTGGTTGGCGTGGAGCGAATTCGCCGGCGTGCTTGCGGCCCTGGGCGACCACGGGGTGGGGATTGCTCCCCCTCAACGACCTTTGCGCACGAGGGAAGTGAGCTTCTCGCCCTCGGCGATGGTGATCGGGCTGGCCGTGTCCGGGTTGCCGACTCCGAGCGCGACAGCCAGCGTGCGGGTGTGCAGGTCGAGCGCAGCCTCGGACAACGCGGTCAGGTCCGTGACCGCGCTGCGTGCGCGCACCCACCCCGTGATGCCGATGCCGACCCCGACGAGCGCCGCCGGCCACCAGATGACACCGAGCAACAGGTAGGGCCATGCCCAGGTACCTGTAGCTACGGCAGCGGCGAATGCCGCGTGCGCGGCGTTGAGTTCGGTGCGCGTGACGTCCGGGAGTACGAGCCATAGGCGTGGCCACGCGAACGTCAGATCCAGGCCATAGCGGTCCTGTGCGATCCGCTCGACGGCGTGGATCCGGTCGCCCATCCGAGTGGGCCTGCCGGGCTGGGCTAGCGCGATGCGGTTGGCCCGGTCGGCGGCGGTGTCGATCAAGTGCTGTTGCTTAGGAGTGCGGGATCCGCTGGGGTGATCACGGGTGAGTTGGCGGCGACGGTCGACGTGGCGTAGCCAGCGGGTTCGCCTGCGTCTGATCCGCCAGCGGCCCAGGAGTGGCCACTGGCCAAGCCAGATCAGGCGCGTCACCGGGGCGAGCGCCTGCACTGCCAGGCCCGCGCCGGTCGTCAGTAGCAGCAGCGCGGCAATCAGCATCGCCTGTACACTTGCGGGCTGACGCGCGGCGTTAGTGGTGACGGCAGAAGATGCCTCAGTGAGGCGCGCGATGTCGAGCGTGTGCCCGAGTTGTATCCCGGCCCACGTCGTCGCGACGAGCAGTGCTCCTGGCACAAGCAGGAGGGTGATCCATCGTTCGGCCAGCTTCTTGGCAAGCTCTTGAAAGAAGTTATTCACGGGCGGACCATCGGCTTGCCGGTCACGCGGCAGCGCGGAGCAGGTCCGGCGGGCAGGGTAAACGCGACGCGCGCACATGCATTGTCCGGACAAACGAACTGTTCGTCATCCGCCTGGCCGGGGTTCGAGCCTGGTAGGCCGGCGCCCAAGGCCCGGACGGCGCTGTCCGATTCGGTGCCCAGCAGTTCGGTGAGCAGGTCGAGGATTGGACGCCGGGCCTGTGCCTCGGCCTCAATGTGAGCCAGCAGTTGCTGGCGTGCCACAGGCTGGCGGGCGCATTCCGCTCGGAGCTCGGGCAACTCCTCACACAACGCGGTCAGGGCCAGCCGTTCCGACGCGTCCACCGCATCTCCCTTCCTTCTCGACGATCCTGTTACGGATAGCATCGGACGATGGCGTTCGACATGCTGCTTGCCTTGATGCACCGACGGCTCGACACGCTGGAACAAACACAAGATCCCGAGTTGGTGCTCGGCGATTCGGCACTGGCCGAGGCGACGGGATTGTGGAACGCCGCGCAATCCGTTGACGCGCAACGGCAGTCCGCCGCCGCGTATGCCCTCGGCTGGGTCTACCTCTACCGGCACAACATGATTCCTCCCAGCTTGGAGTCAAGCGCCGAACTCGCCCACGCGATCGTCGTGCTCATGCCCGTGGCGCACGACAGCCGCGCGATCCCCGAACCATTGCAGGCTGTCATGGGCCCGGCCGCTGATCCGCAGACCATGGGCAGCGTAGGCGGAGGGCTGCTCACTGCCGCCCTTGCATCACCTGAGCCGGACGTGCTTGAAGCATGCGTGTTCCTGCTGGCCAACGCCGCGCGGCTGAAACCCGACCCACAGGTCGTGTCAAGCCTCGCCGTCGCGCACCTGGTGCGATACGAACGTGGCGGCCCGCCGGGCGACCTAGACCTCTCTGTCGAGCACAACGAGCGTGCCTTGCCGCTCACCCAGGCCGGTCACCCGGACCCGGATCGGACGGCTGACGAACCTGGGTAACGCCCTACGCGAAAGGTTCGCGCGGGACGGCGACCCTGCCGACCTCGAACGGGCAATCGAGGCGGGAGAGCAGGCTATCGGCATGGCGGACCACCACCCGAACCTAGACGCGGCGATGAGCAACCTCGGCAATTGCTATATGCAACGCTACGACCTCACCGGTCGCCTGACCGATCTGGACCGGGCGATCGAGCTCATCGAGCAGTCACTGGTGCTCACCCCGGACGCAGGCTTCGAGCGGTCGGGCCAATTGGCCAATCTCTGCGCCGCCTATAGGCAACGGTATGACGAAACCGGCTCGCTCACCGATCTCGACCAGGCAATCAAGTCAGGGGAAGAGGCCATCGCCGGCACCCCCGAAGGCCATCCCAATCAGCCGGGATGGCTATCCAACCTCAGCAACGCCTACCAGGAACGGCATTCCCGCCGCGGCACGCCTCGTGACCTGGACCGGGCAATCGAACTCGCCGAGCAGGCGCTGCGCTTCATGTCGCACAGCAATCCCAACCGTGGGGCAGTGCTGTCCGCGTGCGGGCTCGCGTACAAGCAGCGACACAGGGCCAGCGGCGTACCGGCTGACCTGCGTCGCGCCTTCGAACTCGCCGAAGAGGCGCTCGTGGTGACCCCGGACGGCGGTGCGAACCGGACGAAGTTCCTGTCCAACCTCAGCGACGTATATCAGGAGCGGTACCGCAGCGGCGGATCCCTGGCCGATCTCGACCACGCCATCGCACTCGCCGAACAGGTCATCACTGCGACGCCAGCGGATCATCCCTCCCGGGCGGACGACCTGGCGTCGCTCGCTATCGCTCATAGGGAGCGATTCCGCCGCAACGGTGTGGCGGCGGATCTGGATCATGCGATCGAGTTGCTCGAGCGATCAGTAGCCATCCGTACCAGCGTCGACACTGCCGGATACGCGGGCTTTCTGTCCAATCTCGGAGTCCTCTGCCAAGAGCGGTACATGCGCGACAGGGCGGTCGCCGACCTTGATCGGGCCGTGGAGTTTGCGGAGTTGGCCCTGGCAGCGTTTCCCGCAGATCATCCCCAGCGGTTCGTCGTGGTCTCTTCCGCCGGGCTCGTCTACCAACGGCGCTACTTTCACAGCGGCGAGGCCGCTGATCTCGATCGGGCTGTCAGCTTGGGCAAGCAGGCGGCTGCCGGTGTTCCGGTGAGTCACCCTGAACGCGGCGCAGTTTGGTCGGATCTCGGGCTCGCCTACTTCCAGCGGTTCATGTGCACCGAGGACTTGGCCGATCTCGATCTGGCTCTCCACGCAGGGGAGCAGGCGGCCGCGTGCACTGCCGAAGATCATCCTTACCGCGCGAGGTACCTGGGCTACTTGGCTGAAGCGTATTGGTACCGGTTGAACGTCGACAGACGCGGCCTCCTCCTGGAATCGATTGAACAGCTCGGTGTGGAAGTTCGCGCGGCCACGGCATCCTCGCCGACCGATCGCATACTCGCAAGCCATTACGCGGGAGTGCTAGCAGGGGCGATGCGGGACCATGCCGCTGCGGTGGACTTACTCGACACTGCGGTGGGTTTGCTACCATCCACCGCACCACGCGAAGGTGTTCGAGCAGACCAGGAACGTGGCCTCGGCAAGCACACCGGCGTGGTCTCCGACGCGATCGCTGCCCACTGCGCGCGACGTGACCCGGTCCGCGCCGTGGAGGTGGCGGAACTGGGCCGTGGCATCCTGCTCGGAGCCGACCTCGACAGCCGCACAGACCTCACTGAACTCAAACGCGCGCATCCTGAACTGGCCGAACACTTCCGACGTCTGCGCGACCAACTCGAGGTCGAACACACCTCGGCGGACACGATCCAGCACGTCGAGAACCGCAAACGCTTGTGGGCAGAGCAGGACACCCTGCTCGCCGAGATCCGCCAGCAGCCGCGCTTCGCGCGCTTCCTGCTGCCGCCCCAGTTCTCTGACCTACGCATCGACCGAACCGTGGTATTGATCAACGCGGGCATCCTGCGCAGCGACGCCGTCATCATCAGGGCTGGCTCCGACCCGCTGCCGGTCCCGCTGCCACAGCTGAAAGTCGCCGATGTCCGGGCCAAGGCCCAGGAACTC
Source organism: Actinokineospora sp. NPDC051303 (assembly GCF_055586285.1). Lineage (NCBI taxonomy): Bacteria > Bacillati > Actinomycetota > Actinomycetes > Pseudonocardiales > Pseudonocardiaceae > Actinokineospora > Actinokineospora sp. NPDC051303. Next base: position 29,005 of record NZ_JBVJIN010000041.1, on the reverse strand, counting down.
CTGGACGCCTCCGGTGGCCGCAGCCGCCTAGCCGGACCGCTCAAGCGGCAGCGGGTGGTCCGCGAGATCCTCGGCTGGCTGTGGACATCGGCGGTCGAACGCGTCCTTTCCGCCATCGGGCCGAGCGGCATGCCCCAGGTGTGCTGGCTGCCCACGGGCCCGCTGGGCCTATTCCCCTTGCACGCCGCGGGAAAACCAGGCGAGCCGGGCGCACTGGACTACGTGGTCTCGTCCTACACTCCGACTCTGCGCGCGCTGGCGTACGCGCGAACCCGCCCCGCCGCGGCCAAACGCCGCCAGTTGACCATCGCACTCAAACAGACACCTGGCCTGCCCGACCTGCCCGGCTGCGTCACCGAAGCCGCCGCGCTGCACCGCGACCACCCGGACGCACCACCGCTGACGGACAGGAACGCGACGACCGAACTCGTGCGGGCTGCCCTGGCCGACTCGACATGGGTGCACTTCGCCTGTCACGCCAATGCCGACCTCACCAAACCGTCGCAAGGCGGTTTACGGTTGCACGACGGAACCCTCGCCATTCCCGAGATCAGCAAGCTCCGCCTCGACCACGCCGAACTCGCCTACCTGTCCGCCTGCTCCACGGCGCACCGCGGAACCCGACTCGCCGACGAGGCGATCCACCTCGCGTCGGCGTTCCAACTGGCCGGGTTCCGGCACGTGGTCGCGAGCCTGTGGCCCTTGGACGACGACGTCGCCGCCACTGCCGCGCGCTCCTTCTATGGTCATCTGGGCGGCACAGTCGATCAGGCCGCGGTGGCTCTGCACCGGGTCGCGCACGAACTGCGTGCCGAATACCCCGACCGAGCCGACCTCTGGGCACCTCTGATCCATAGTGGACCATGAAGGTTCCAGCTATGCGTTCGCGCGACGACGGCCGCAGCGTCCTTCCTGACCTTACTACATATGGTGTCGGTTGGACGGTGTTCGAACACTTGGTGTGGACAAGGAAATGAGGCAGCGGAGTATTTGACCGGTACCTCAAGTACACCAGCAACACCGCCCTTGTCGCTCGAGACCGCTGGACCGGCGAAACGGAACCAGCCGGTGGAGTGCAGGTATTCCAACATGTTGTATTCCGGTGTGATCGACGCCGTGAGGCAGGCTCCGACCGGGTGCGGGGTGACCGTCGGGGGTTGACGCTGTCGGCCTGTCTGCGTGATCGTGGCCGAGGCATCTGCTGACGCACGCTCATGCCGATGAGCGGATGTTGAGCAATCCCGTTGCGGGTAATGGTCGGACGAGTGTGACGGATCAGCGGTTGTGCCGCGACCCAGTTGGGTTGGTCCAGCGCCAGTGAGATCTTGCAATCCCAGTTCGTGGACGGAGGGGCTCGATCACGATGAGCACCAGGCGGCATACCCCTGAGGAGGTTCGGAAGCTGACCCAGCCCGATCAGCTCTTATCCCAAGGCTAGGACGTGGACGTGTGTGTCGAACGTTGCAGGTCGCCGAGGCCACCTACTACCGGTGGCATAACCAGTTGGACGGGTTGACGGCCGAGGACGCTAACGGTTGAAAGACCTGGAGCGGGCTATCACCTTCAGTATGACCACGGACACGCTTCAGCTGCAATCGATCAACAATGGGCGTGTGGTCGGGTCGTCGTTACGGCGAACGTCACCAACCTCGGCTACCTCAAGGCGCTGCAAGGCGAGGAAGGCGAGACGATTTCGCTCTGCTGTGGCTCGCAGATTGAAGCGGCGGCGGAAAGCCCGTTCGGCGAGGCGATCACGCTGGAGGAGACAAGGCACGCGCTCAAGTTGCTCGGACGTCACTCGTCCACAGCTTATGCCGAAGCCGTCGAGCTGTGTCGGGCACAGTACGGATGTATAGGGTGCTGGCGTTCGGTTGAGTCAACGTGTCTACGGAGCTGTTGGCCGGTTGAACTGGAACGGATCGACGCTCGGGTAAGAGGGCGGCTCCGGGCTGCCGAGCAGGTACGCCACGATCGCCAGTACAGCCGCGATCTGTGCGAGCAGGAACGTCAACTGTCCGCCGATGTTCTGCATCCCATATGCCTGGCGGAACGCCTGCCACGGGCGCGCCCAAGTGGTGCGTAGCCCTCTGAGCACGGTCACGTCCATCGCGAGACCGATGCCGGTCAGCACCGCGATGTACGTCGTCACGTCGATCAGTGCGCTCCATGAGCCGGGGTGGCCGGTCACCCTGGTGAGTCCGACGATGCCGAGCTGTGCCAGCACGAAGACCCCTGCCACGGGCGCGATGCGCAGCGGTCCGCGCCGCCCTGGCAGCTGCTGCCACAACGCGCCCACGACCAGTCCGGTAAACAGCCACTTCGCCACCTCGTACAGGGCCGCGTACACCAAGGGCTCGAGGTACCAGGTCGGCCTGAGCTGGCTGACATCGAACTCCAGCCACCACCACACGGCGATGGCGAGTCCTACCGGAAGCCCGGTCCACAGCACTGTTCTCACCGCGACGCGCACGTTACCCCTGGTGGTGCCGCCGGGTCCGAGCGCGAGCAGGACGTCGACCGGAGTCAGCCCGGCGACGGGGAAGTCCTGGCGTGCGGGTGGGGCCTTCCTACGCAGCAACCGGTCGGTGACCCGTTTGAGCACACCCTCCCGGTCCACAGCGCCGAGTTCCGGTCCCCCCTTGGCATATGCGTCTTCCTCGGCCCTCGCCCGCTGGACGTCCAGGGGCCATGCCAGCGCGCATTCGCGCAATTCGTCGTCGCTGAGGCCTGCCGCGAACTCTCGCACCGTCTGGGTGCCGGCCTTCCGGTCGAGAGGTGACCTGATCCGGGGCAGCACCACCAGGCACACCACCGCCCACAGCACCCACACCGGAACCCTCCACCCCCAGAGGTACGCGCCCCACGGCAGCACGACTGCAAACAGCAGCGCACCGCAAGCCCATCCGGCCCAGCGCCGATCCGGGGTTGCCTGATCGAGGGAACGGAGGAGCAACCCCGCCAACGCTATGGCAGGCAGGAGCGGCGCGAGCCAACCGACTTCGGTGAGGAGGGCGTCCGGGAAGTAGTCGTAGGTGCAACACAGGTTCACGCTCGTGACGGGTTCTGCGGTGAGGTACGACCCGCGGATCTGGCTGATGACGTCGCCCAGAAGCTTGTCGTACGTAAGCACCACCGCGAACACCGCGCCCAGCAGCCAGGGAAACGGCCCAGGCCAGCGTGTGGAGTCCGGCCGGTACACCCACCGAACCGCCTGCACTGCAGCGGCGCCGACGAGAGTGGCCAGCAGCAACGCGACAGCGGTCTTCACCGCCAGCCTCGGGGGTGCGTCCATCGTCAACCCACCGACGCCGACTGCCGTTCCCACTGCGAGCCATCCGATCAGTCCCAATGCCAACACGGCGAAGGCTGCGACCACCACACCCGCTCGTGAGAACAGTGCGAAAGCGGCCGCGACGCACACGCCGACGACAGCACTCGTAAGTGTCAGGATGCTCCACGACACGGTGGCCTGCTCGCTGAACACGGCCGTCGCCACGTCGTCCGCGATGTTGTACGCGAGCACGGCCAGTGCGAGAACACTCATTCGCACACCGGCCCGGCGTGCCGAGGGACCAGCGGTGGCCGGAGCCCTGCGCATCGCGACGAGCAGCAGCAGCACCGCGACCACCTGCGGTGCCCAGTACATCGCCAGTGAGACAGCGGAGTAGGGAAGACGGTTGTCCGAATACGCCAACATCACGCCGAAATCGGGCACCACGAGCAGGCCGATCCCGTCGACGGGCACGTCCCAGACGATCTCGGTGTCGGTGCGGCTGGTCGGGGTCACGCCGAGCCATTGCGCCTGCCACCCTTTGGGGGTCACCACTGTGAAACCGGACCACTTCGCCTGGGTGAGAGCCGCTGGCATCCGCAGGCTGAGCTTCCACCGCGTGGTGCCCAGGGCATCGAGCGCGACGACGCCTACTGTCGTCGTTGAAAGGTTCGTCGTTTTGCGATAGATCGTGTCGATTAGCCGGATCCGCCCGTCGGCGAGCTTGATCTCTGGCTCCTTCGCACGCAGGTCGTCGTGGTTGGCACCGAGCAGACATCGCACGACGGCGCGGAAGTCGGGGTCGTCGCGGTGGTCGAGCAACGCCCAGCTCAGCCTATGCTCGACCGGCAGACTCAGCTCGACCCTCGTGGTGTGCCGGACGTAATCACCGCTCGGAGCGCTGATGGTAAACCGGGCCGACACCTCCACGGCTCTTAGATCCTCTGGCGCGCAGGGAAACTCATCGTCCACCTGGCCTCGGTCGAACGCGGCCGCAATCAGGTAGACGCCGACAGATGCGCCGCCCAGTAACAGTGGAACGAGCAGGGCCAGCAACGCCTTCTTCCACAACCGCGGCACCCCGTTCGGCATCCCCACCGCTGACAACGTGGAATGTCGTACGAAGGGAAACAATCGTTTCACCTCGGTGGCCGGACTTGCTCGACCAGCGCCGATGTCCGTACGGACCATCCTGGCCATCTCGTATCGACAGGCTGGTCGCACGAACGAGACGATCACCAACCTGGACCGGCTGGTCACCAACCGGCTACGGCTGTTGAGCGAGGGCCACCTGAACACGCGGGCTACGAAGGAAATTCACGTGAGGCGTCATCTCGCAACGCACTCTCATGCCGCGGAGCGAGCGTTCGAACCCTCGGGTGCTCGTGCAGTGAAAGCGGGCTCGTTTGACACACCCTTCGGTACTGGTCGGAGGCCCATCAACCTGTGGAAGTCGACCATGTTGAGAACCGATTGTTTCCCGACACCGGTCATCGGCGGGGTTGTGTTGGCAACGCTGGGTGTCGGGAGCCGATACTGGTGATGTCAGCCGATCTTGGGAGGGGTGACGGGATGGCGTCTCGGATGGCGGTATGGGTTGGGGTGGTCGTGGTAGGTGTGGTGGTGGCCGCTGCTGGGGTGCTGGTGGCCAAGGCGGGGTGGGAGGGCGCGGACCGGGTGGCCAGTGTGGTGGGGGCGCTGGCCGGGGTGTGCGGTGTGGTTGTAGCGGTGGTCGGCTTGGTGAAGACCAGGCAGGCGGTGGCCCAGCGGCGGGTGTCGATGACCGGCAACCGCATCGGCGGGCCCGCGTTCCTGGCCGGCGGCGACATCAGCGGGGTCACGCTGAGCGGTGAGCCGCCGGTACCGCCTGCGCCGCATGTGCGGGGGCCACTGCTGGGGGCTGGCGCGCCGCGGTCGGGAGCAGTCGAGGGGGGCGATGCTGGGGTGTCGGCGTCGATGACGGACAACACGATCACGGGTCCAGCATTCTTGGCTGGTGGGGATATCAGCCAGATCAAGATCGGAGATACGACGCGGTCACAGCCGGGCGAGGATCTGCGGTGAGCCCCCGGTCTTGGCGCCTACGCCGCGACGGCTCCGATCCTGTGCCCGAGACCGGGGCCGGTGGTGGTTCGACGGTGTCGGACAACACCGTGGACGGGCCCGCCTTCGTCGCTGGCAGGGACGTCCGGGACGTCCATGTAGGCGACGCACACCACCATCACTATCCGCCTGCTGTGGGGTCGCGGGCGGCGGCGATGGTGCAGGTTCTGGCCGCCGCGGGGGTGGAGGAGGTGTTCACCGGCCGCAGTGAGCAGGTCGAGGCGTTGCTGGCCGCCCTGGACCCGGACACGGCTGCGGAGGGGATGGGGGTGGTGTCGGCGGGGATGGGCGGGGTCGGCAAGACCGCCCTGGCCCGGCACTGCGCCGCCCGCGCGGCGGGGTCGGGGTGGTTCGCAGGCGGGGTGTTCGAGGTGGACATGCTCGGCTACTCGAGCACCCCGGTGGACGCGGAGGCGGTGTTCTCCCCGCTGCTGCGCCGTCTCGGGCTGGCGGCCGAGCAGATTCCCGCCGAGCCCGCCGACGCCCATGCCGTCTACCAGCAGGTGCTGGCCCATCTCGCTGCGGCGGGACGGCGGGTGCTGCTGGTGGTGGACAACGTCTCCACCAGCGTCCAGGCCCGGGCGCTGCTGCCCGCGCCCGGCAGTGGGCACGTGGTGGTGGTGACCACCCGCGACACCCTCGACCTGCCCGCCCGCCGTCTGCTGCTGGACGTCCTCGACGACACCGAGTCCATCGGCCTGCTCAAGGCCGCCGTACGCGTCGTCGACCCGCACGATCCGCGCCTGGTCGAGGAGCCCGACGGGGCGCAGGAGTTGGCCCGGGCATGCGGGGGGTTGCCGCTGGCGCTGCGCGTCGCCGCGGCCTTGCTGGGTGCCGAGCCCGACCTGAGGCCCGCCGAGCTCGCCGCGCAGCTGCGTGCCGCGCCCGGAGTGCAGGGCTACAGCTACGGGGAACAGGCCGTGGCCGCCGTGCTCGACCTGTCCTGGCAGCGCCTGTGCAACCTGCACCTCGAACGGGCACGCACGCTGCGGCTGCTGTGCCTGGCCCCCGGCGCGGACATCTCCACCCAGGCCGCCGCCGCCCTCACCGGCCACCCCGAATCCACCGTCCGCACCTGGCTTCGCGGGCTGCGCGACGCCCACCTCCTACGCCCCCACGGCCCCGACCGGTGGAGCCTGCACGACCTCATCCGCGCCCACACCAGCACCCACACTCCACCCGGCCTCGACCCTGCCACCCTCACCGCCGCCGAGACCCGCCTCCTCGACCACTACACCACCACCACCGAGTACGCCGACGATCACCTGCGGGCCTTGCCAGGCGAGGCGGTACCCGACCGGTTCAGTGGCCGTGAGGACGCTTTGGCCTGGTTCGATACCGAGCGCGCCAACCTTCTGGCCGTCGTCGTCCAGGCCGCCACCACCGGCCGCCACCCCTACACCGTCCGTCTCGGCACCGCCTTCGTCATCTACCTGTCCTGGCGACGTCACCTCATCGACGGGGTCACCGTCGCCACCTACGCCCACACCAGCGCCACCCATCTCACCCCGCGCCGCCAAGCCACCACCGCAAACCTTCTGGGGTTGGCCTTGCAGGCGGTGCGGCGGTTTGAGGAGGCGATTACCGCCCACGAACGGGCCCGCACCCTCCTCCACGAGGTCGGTGATCGTCGCGGTGAAGGCATGGAATGGGGCAACTTGGGGTCGGCTTTGCAGGCGGTGCGGCGGTTTGAGGAGGCAATCACCGCCCACGAACGGGCCCGCACCCTCCTCCACGAGGTCGGAGACCGCTACAGCGAGAGCGCGGAGTGGAACAATCTGGGGTTGGCCTTGCAGGCGGTGCGACGGTTCGACGAGGCAATCACCGCCTACGAACAAGCCCGCTCCGTCTTCCAGGAAACCGGTGACCGGCACCGCGAAGGCACGGCGTGGAACAATCTGGGGTTGGCCCTGCAGCACCTGCGACGGTTCGACGAGGCAATCACCGCCCACGAACAAGCCCGCTCCGTCTTCCAGGAAACCGGTGACAGCAATAGCGAGGGCAAAGCGTGGAACAACCTGGGGTTGGCCCTGCGACAGGTGCGGCGGTTCGAGGAGGCGATCACCGCCCACAAGCAGGATCTGGTCATCTGCCAGGAGACCGACGACCGGCACGGCGAGGGTAGGGCGTGGCACAACTTGGGGTTGGCCCTGCGGGAGGTGGGGCGGTTCGAGGAGTCTGCTCACTGCTGGATGCACGCCCACGCCGCGTACACCGACACCAACGACCCCCACGGCGCGGAGCAGGCCGCTCACCTCCTCCGCGAACTGACCACACCCCCAGACGCCGCTCCCTCCTGATTCTTCAGACCCCGCCGCCAAGTCTGGGAAGAAGCCTGGTCCAGATCCGCTCCGCATCTACAACGGCGCCGGCGCCGCCGCCTTGTCCAGGCTCTTCGGCGAGGTCGCCGAAGAGCTGCCGGTCACCCGGCCCAGCACGCCGCACTCGACGGGCCTCGATCGCCGTCGCCCTGGCCGAATGTATCTAGGTCCGCTACGAGACGGCGTGGTGGCTGTGACGGTGTGAAGCGACGTCACTTGCTGGTCAATTCCGACGTCCCTTCGTCGGTCAAACCATGATCGATGTCGGTGACTTTTGACATGCCGCGATGCGCAGATGAGCGCATGATCTCAAGGGAAGGACCCTGCGCTTCGGATGCTCGCTACGACGCTTGGAGCTGGCGAAGCTGGCGCGCCGATGCAGTTGATCAGTGCAGGACGACTCCGATGCCTGAGCCTGGACCTGGGAGAAGGCCACGAACAGATGGTCCGTCGCCGGATCGGAGATCGGCAAGCAACTCGGCGGGGTCGACTGTGGTGCCGATGAGTGCTTCCGATGTCTGGCGTGGTGTGCGGACCTGCTTGAGGCGGGCGAATCGCAGGCCTCGGCGTTCATCGAGGGAGCGGACGGCGAGTCCGCGGCAGTAGTACTTGATGAACTCGGATTCGGCGTGCACTTGTGGCGCGTTGCCCGGGACCTTCCTGGTCCTCGTCATTCCGTCCTGGACGTACTGCTCGTGAGACAGCCAGTAGGTCGGCAGCATGATCCTCTCGTGCAACCATCCCGGATCGTGCTCGCCCAGCGCGGTGCGTAGTAGTCGGGTCCAAGCCGCGTGGCCTGCGCTGGTGAGACGGGTAGAGCGGTAGATGCCCGGGCCTTGTTCGTCGGTGTCCAGTTCGCGGAGCATCGCTGCTCTGGTTCTGCGATCGTCGAGGTCCGGCAGGACGTGAGTCATCAGGCGTCACTCCGTCGCGGGGGCGGGGAAGTCGTCCGGTCGTTGTCCGCGTGACTGGGCCAGACGAGGTAACCATGGACTGAACTGCGAGAACTGTCGGTGGGTCGGGGTACAAAGAACCTGGGAGGTGCGAGATGGACGACTCCGGTGGGCGGACGGTGGACCCGGACGGGTGTCGGTGGTGCGGCATCGCTGAGCTCAGGCACGGGCAGCGCTGGCACCGGGACACGGGCAGGCATGGCTGGGTCGGCCCCACCTCCGAGCAGCGACTAGACCGCATGCGGGCCCGTCGCGCCGCGCGGGCGGCCGTGGGCGCGCGGCGGGCGAGCTGAGGTCACGGTTCGGCGAGGTCCCGGGCTCTGTCGAAGACGCTGGTCACTTCCTCGGGGATCTGACCTCGGTCGGTGAGCGCGTTCGCAAGGTCGAACATGATTGCGGGCTTCCCGCTGGGCGGTGAGTTGCTGTCCTCGACAAGAAGCGAGAAGACCTTTTCGCTGAACTTCCCGGTGCCGCGCAAAGCGGCGAAGTGCTCCTCGGTCCAGTCGCCATTTCGGCGTGGCCATGCCCGGTTGGCGGCCAGCGCCCAGGTCTCGTCAGGAAAGACAGCCTCAAATTCGGGTGTCGTATCGTCGCCGATGAACTCTACGCGCTCTCGCCACGTCGCACCGAACGCCTTTGTTAGCTGCTTGTCCTTGAACGGTTTCTGAGTCAGGCTATCGTGGTCGATCGCCAGCATGATCGTGCGGTCGCGTTCGTGGAGGTATTTCGCCAGCTCTAGCGCTCCGATGTTTCCGCCGCAGGCCCATAGGGCGATACCCGCGGATTGCAGTGGAATGCCCTGGGATAGCCGGAACAGAACCGGGAACGCTCTATACTCAGATTCGCCTTCCACCACGAGGAAACACCGCTCGTGCAGGAGCACGGAGTTCCGCAGGCCGACCGAGGTGGCGATCGCGCCGAGGTGCTCATCGACGGAGGTGTGCGTGTCCTCGAGTAGCCGTTCCACCGCCGTGCGCCCCCCGTCGAGCTTCAGGTGCACGATGTCGGAGATGTCCACCCCGTCGATGAGGTTCATCGAGTGGGTCGCCACCACAACGTTGACGTGCTCCAGCGCGCACTGCTCGTGTACCAGCCGCATCATCCGCCGCTGGTGAGTGTAGTCGAGGTGGGTGTCGGGCTCGTCGTAGACGACGATGGTCTGACGAGGCGGGAACTCACCCGCGATCGAGGGAGCGGTGAGGTTGCTCGCGGTGTTCTCGTCCTCGCGCAGAAGGTTGCTGGTCCATTGCCACACCGCCAGCAGCACCCTGCGCGAGCTTCCCCTGCCGAGCCGTTCGATGCCCACGGCGCCGGACGGTCGCGTGACACTGAGGGTCGCCTCGGTGAACGCCTGCTTGATGGACACCTTGGGCTCGATCCGTACCGCACCCAGGTCGTCGCACTGTGTCTGGATGTGATCACACAGGCCCTTGGCATCACGGCGGATGCGGTCGGCGAACTCGAACTCGAGCTGCTCCACCCGGGAGACGAACTCCGACTCTTTCATGTATTCGTTGAACCGGCTCATCAGCGCCGTCCGCACGGCGTTGCTCGGTGCTTGGGGGCCGTCATCGAACACGAGCGGAATAGGCAACCGCTGCTCGAACCCCGTCGGAGGAGGGACCCACGCCTGCTCCATGGCCAGGGTGGCGATGTGTTCCTTCAGCACGGCGATGCACTGCGCCTTCAGCAGTCTCTCCGGCTTCAGTTCGAACTCGTCGACCATCGCCTTCAGATCCCGGGCCGACATGGCGTCGAGACGTCGAAATCGCTCGTCGACCGGGGCCATCGTGCTGACCTCGTAGACGTGTCGCCCGTCCGCCCATCGGCGCCGGGCAGTCACCGTGTCCGGCAGAGCCCAACTCGCCTTCTCCCAGTCGTCGAGAACGAAGATCCCCTCGACCTCGACGGTGGCCGTCGAGGGCTGGTCCGCATCACCTGGTGACGAGTCCCCGCACAGAGTTCGGTCCTCTTCCACGACCTGGTAGTGGTTCAGGAGGTACCGCAACCCGTCGATGACCGCCGTCTTACCGCCGTCGTTGTGACCCGCGAGAATCGTCGGATTGCTGATGGGGATACCACTCACATCCGCCAACGACCGAAACCCTCGAACATTGAAACTTGACAATCGCACCGGGTCCGCAGCCTCCCACATTGAGCAAGATCATGTCCCCGACGCAGGGAGAGTACGGCGGCGAGACAGCGACCGTCGACCCGACACACCGTGGACGGAGTTGCCTGCCAACCTGGTCCATCGGCAACGGAAAGAGTACTGGCGCACATGCGCAGGAGATCCGCACAACCACCATCTGTCACGGGGGTCGACTTGCAGATGTGCGGAGCCTGACGATTCGACACGACCATGCCAAGATCATCTCAAGCCATGCCACCGACCTGCACGAGGTGGTTGGCTGGCTGAGCGGGCTGACCATCCGGCGCGTCAGGTCGCTGTCGGGCACGCAGCTTGATCGACGCCAGACACGCCGACCCAGAAACCACCACGCGCTGCGACCGGGCACGGCAGAACCTGGACCGCAACTAGCCCCGGGGAGAACCGTGTCGACCAGCCCGCCATGTATGCGGCTGGTCGACACGGTCTCGGTTAGTTCCGGGGCCGAACGAGCCGGTGGAGGAACCTGATCGCGCTCTCGACCCGCTCCTTGATCACGCGGAGCTCGCTGAGATCGAAGGCTCCCGCCGAACCGTGCGTCCCGCGGTTGAAATCGTCGAACAGCGCGATGACGCTGTCGATGTCTTTGTCGACGAAGTCGGTCAGTTCGTCGTAGCCCTGTCGCTTGAGGAAGTACTGGATGCGGGCTCGGCGGGAAACGGACCCCCGGGGCGTCTTCGGATAGTCGGGGATGGCCCTCTTGACCGCGACGTCGGGTGCCTCACGCTCGAGGATCATGGAGATGATCTCTCGCGCGCTGGTGCAGAAGTGGCGTGCGGCGTCCGGGTTCCTCGGGCTGAGCGAGTAGAGCGCGCCGTGCCACCGCTCATCGAGTTCCGGGTCGATATCGCTGAGTTCGGCGGCGATTACGCTGGCTTGGAGGTCTGCCTCGGCAGGGGCTTCCTGGTCGACGATGTCCAGAAGAGCGTTGAGCGTGCCAACGCTGTTCGCCGCCTCGCCTTCGACCAAGTCGAAGAGATCGTGCTCATCGACCCACTGTCCGCTCTCCGCGACCTGCTCGACCTGTGCGAACGTGCGCTGCACCGATGCCACAGACGTGCGGTACGTGACGTAACGAGTGGTCACCGCAGGCCGGGATTGGAGCCTTGACAGCTCGGAGCGCAACCTCTGCTGATTGGCACGAACCCGGGAGTTGTAAGCACGTACCTCTCGGTTGTACCTGCTGTTTGCCTGCTCAAGGTTCCGCGCCGCGGTCTTGAGCTTGCTGGAATGCTGCCGAAGCTTCTGCTCGGCCTGACGCAGTTTCTGCTGGGCCTGACGAAGCTGGCTCGCGGCTTGGCTTGGCGAGATCCGACGAACCATGGCTATCACCTCAACTCGGTGGGCGTTCGCCCGTGACGTACGTGCGTTCGTCGCTCCTGAGCAACGCACGTCGTGCAGGTCGATCTTGCTCGCTCTGCCGTCGCCAGGCCGGAAACGTGTGTTCGATTATGCCGGCTCACCTGGTCAGATGTCGTGAACGGGTCCGGGTGGGCGTGTCGGACGCGCGTGGAAGTCAGAGCAGGCGTGGCGCAGCGACGGCCCCGCCCTGGGGGTGAGCTGGGTGTCACCAGGACCGCCAGTAACAGGCTCAGGGTATCGACGGCGACCTGACGTTTGCGGCCGTTGACCTTCTTCCCTCATCCCCATAGTCAAAACCGAACATTCTCCGATTCGGGTGACGATGCCGCCCACGCGCGTCGCAGACAGCGTGCCCGACATCCCTCGCCGCCATACGCAGTCGATCAGGCCGAGAATGCTCGAGTAACGACGGGTCTCAGTCCGCCAGCGGCGAGCAGATCTCCGATGACCAAGCCCACGTCACAGAATCACGAACATCCGCTCATGCCGCTGAGCGATCGAGGCCTCGGCGCACCCTCATGCCGATGTGCGGATGCTCGTGCGTGGTGCGGACGGGGCCGCCGAGCGATTCGCTCGTCGGGCTTGAGTGGACCTGCCCAGCAGGATGGGCGCGGTGGCCACCGGACGGTGTGCTCTGTCGTGGGCGTGCTCGTGTTCGGACGTGGTTCATCCTTGCTGTGGTGTCATGTCCCGCGGCGGCGGTAGTTGCAGACCGGTGGGGGTCGGGGTTCCCGACGGCCATGGTTCGGTGATCGTGGGTGGTCGTGCTGGATCGGTCCTCGACAGGTCGACGACACCCCCGCTGAACCTGGCACCGGTGAGGGATACACCACCTTCGGCGAACCTGGCGCCGTCGAACGAGACGGTCCCAGCGGCGAATGTCGCACGGTCGAACGACAACTGCCCGATGATCGTGGCATCGGTGAAGGTGACGGTGCCGGTGAACGTCGCACCGGCGAAGTCGCCGCCGTCGAACACGGCGCCGGTGAAGTCGAAGTCGTGGCCGCGCCAGGTCCGCGGATCGTCGTCGGGCAGGTGGAGGTTGTCCCGGATGAGCCGGACGACGACGAGCCGGACCTGCCGCTCTTGGACCGGGTCCCGGCCCACGGTCGCCAGGTCGCCCCTGTCGTGCGTGGTGGGCAGGGGATCGACCCCGACGCCGCCCGCGGGTGAGTAGGGCTGTCGCAGGTAGGCGCACAGCACATCGATGCAGCCCTGGCGTGCCTCGGGCGCGTCATTGGCCAGGGCCGCGAGCGCGTAGACACCGGCGGTGCGGACCGCGGCGTCGGGCGCTCCCAGCAACTCGGCGGCCTTGCCGAAGCGATCGAGCAGCACCTTGGCATCCTCGCGGTAGACCTCCACCTCGTTGAGGCGTTGTCGCCGGTAGGCGACGGCCAACGCCACCACCGCCCCGACACCGCCCACGACCGCCAGCACCACCTTCACAGCGTCGAGCCGGTCCCCGACACCCCACCCCGTCGACGCACCAGGCGGCAGCGACCGGCCGGGCACACCGACGACCGGCCCTCCCACCACACCCCACAGCAGCAGACCCACCACACCGGTCACCACCACGGCCGCACCCAGCAGCAGCACCACGTGGAACGACAGCGGGATCCGGGGTGCACGCGGTCGACGCCCGAGCGTCATCGTCGCCGTCCGACGCCGACCACCCACCAGCAGCGCCACGGCCACCAGCGTCAGGACCACCGCCGGCCAGAACCGACCGGCATACCGCGCCGCCGACACCGCCACCTGCGCCCACCACCCCGGCGCCACACTCACCCCGGCGCCGACCAACAGAACCACCGCCGACCCCCGCCGCACACGCGACGCCCGCGGAAACCCCACCACCGCACTACTCACCTGCAACGATTCCATGCACGACATCGTTGACTACCCGAGCCCCCACCAACCCGGATTCGACCCATACAACACGACACATCAACCCAACGGCCGCACACCCGACCACAAGCGGCGAACCGATCCACACCACGTCACACCGTCAACGACCGCTCATGCCGCGGCAGGGTCGCTGGGCAAGCGGGTCGGGTTCACCGTCATCGGCATGACTACTTCAGAAGTACTTCCCGACGGTGACGTCGTGTTGCGGTTGGCCTGCTCGGCGTACCTGGCCCGGTTCACCGGCACCTCGCGGTCGCATACCGAGTCCGACCTGCGGATCTACCTGACCTGGTGCGGCGAGCACCAGCTCGCCCCGCTGGGCATGGCACGTGCGGATGTGGAGCGGTATGTGCGGTGGATGCAGGAGATCCGCGGATTCAAGCCGTCCACGGTGTCGCGGCGGATGGCCGTGGTCACCGGTTTCTACCGCACCTGTGTCATCGACTCCGTGCTGGAGCACTCACCGGCGGACTACGTTCGCCGACCGGTGGTCGCGAACGAGTCACCGACACTGGGTTTGTCGCACCTGCAGTTCGAGGCATTGCTGACCGCCGCCCGCGACTCCACCAACCCGTTCGATTTCGCCCTCGTCGCGATGCTCGGCCTGCTCGGGCTGCGGATCTTCGCGAAGCCTGCGGCTCCAATGTGACCGACATCGGTGAGGAACACGGCCACCGAGTCCTGCGCGTGGTCGGCAAAAGCACCAAGGTCGCTCTTGTGCCGCTTCCGCCCGCCGTCGGCCGGGCCCTCGACAGGACTGTCGGCGACCGCACCACCGGGGCGATCCTGCTCAACCGGCGAGCACACCGCATGGACCGCCACTGCGCCACCCGACGGCTCTGCCGCCTTGCCGCGGTTGCGGTCGTGCGGCTGCCCCGCATGCACCCCCACATGCTCCGCCACACCTTCGTCACCACCATGCTCGACGCTGGCGTCGACCTCCGCGACGTCCATCGCCGCCCGCCACGCCGACCCCAGAACCACCATGCGCTACGACCGAGCCCGCACCAACTTCGACCGACACCCCAACTACATCCTCGCCGCCTACATGGCCTCCGGCACCTAACCCACCTTCCTAGCCTGGTTTCGCCTGCTGTTCGCTGCCGGTTGCATCCGGGTGATCGGGATCGGCAGGCACTGTTACGACGTAGCCGCCGAACGCGATGGAGCACCCGTGGGTGACTCAAGCGATCTGACCGCGTTGACCCGACAGTTCAGTGGGGACATGCAGCGCGGTGTCGAGGAGCTCGCGCGACTGGGATACGACGCCACCCTGTTCCGGCGAATGCTCGCCGACCACGGGCCGATCGACGCCGCGCGACGCCTCTGCCTGGACCCGAAGCCCACCTACGGCCTGTGGCGCCTGCAGCAACTCAACCGGCTCGACGCGAGCGTGGAGATGTGGGTTCTGCTGCCCTGGTACGAACCCCTGTTCGACACCGCGGTCCGCGACCAAGCCGAACGGAAACTTCGCCTGCTCGGCGTCAATGTCGACAGCGCACAGCGGCGCCTCATCGACCAGATACCGCCGACCCCGTAACCCCTCAGCCGCACACAATTCCGTGTGCCTCGACCGCCGCAGCCCACCGTCCAGCCAACGCCCACTCGTGCCGACGAGCGCACGTTCGAGGAGGTCCTTGAATCGACGAGTTCGGCCGAGTGGGAGGCGCGTGTGGCTGTCTGAGCCCGTGAACATGCGCAAGCTACCGGCCAATACTGCTAAAGACGGGGTCTCCTTTCGCCCACCGCGCAAATAGTGGATGCCACTGCTGATACGTGTCCCACTGAATGACCTGGGCGATGACGAGCGGCGCCAACTGGTCGCGGGTGACCCTGAGCTGATTGCTCGCGAACGCTGTGCGGGAGACGGAGGACAGCAGCGGCTCGATCCCCGGAATGAGTGTGATCAGATTCCGCCACGACCGCTCGGCGTACCACAACTTCCTATTCTCGAAGTCGAACGCGGCACACAGGGTAGCGAGGTAGATTATTCGCAGCCCTCGACCGTCCTCGGCGTCACCGCTCGTGGGGAAGTGCAGATTCAGCACCCTGGGGGTGAAGTTGCTGTCTCCCAGTAGTCCACCGGCGGGCGATATGAGCCTGGTCGATGCGATGAGGTCCTCGGTGAGTTGTGGGGTCAGCTGTGCTAGCGCGTGGGTTTCCCTGTACAGCGTCGCCAGCATCGGCCGCAGTGTCGGCGGTTCGGTTTCACGGTGGAAGAACGCGGTGAGTGCTCGACTCAGTTGCCCGGTCTCGATCAACATGCGCGCTCCTGCCACCTGGGTGTACTTTTGAATCGAGATGAGCCCGCGCTCGCTGAGGGTGGCTAGCACCGGCGGCTCGATCTGGTGGATCAGCTCGGAATAGTGTCTGGTCACGAGATCAGCGAACGGGAACCTGGATTCTGTGAGCCGCAGGGATACGTCCCGCGGGCTATCTTTGACGTCGGGGTGCCGGAACAACGACTCGATGAGGATGGCACCAACTCGGAGTGCCAGTTCGTCGGCCTGCGGGGATGCTCTGGTGTAGGCCTCTGGGTCGACGACGCGCAGCTCGTCGTCGTGCTCGATGCCTGGCACCTCGGCCCGCGGCACTTGTCTGCAGGTTGCGATGATCAGGTCGTGTAGGTCGAGTGGGGTTGATAGCAGGACCGCGGCGAGGCTGTCGTCGACTGTGCGACCGAACTCGGTCAGTGCGGCCCGGAACATCCGGGTCGTCGTCCGGGCGGAGGGTCGCAGGTACCGTAGCGTCCTTAGCCCGAATTCCAGCAGCTTTCGCCGATCGGCACCGCCCACGGTCGAGTTGAACACCAGGAGGCTGAATGCCTCGTCCGCACCGCCCGCGGACTTATCCTCGAACTGCTGCAGCGCGATTTGCGGCACGACATCGCTGATTCCCCGCAGCACCAGTGGGGTGACCATCGTGACCAATGCCTTGGCGTCCCGACAGTAGCGGACGATGTAACGCGCGGCATAATATTCCATGAACGTGCGGTGGGTGAACCCGAACAGGCGCTCCCCGCGCTCGGAGGTGCCCAGTCGGGTCAGCAGCCACGCCCGGCCCGCGCAGTAGTCGAGGAAATCCTGGGCCTGCTGCCGTGACGATTCGACGTTGCCGACGATGTTGCGCTCGAAGTAGTCGGTGATGATCTGCCGTAGGCGAGTCTCCGTCTCGCCGCCGAGGTTGGCTTCCCGGTTGAAGAAGTAGTAACCCAACTCCTGGACCAGGTATCGTGTCTGGGTGCCACGGCTGACCGGCGTCGGGACGCGCCGTACTTTGTCCCAACGCTCGAACAGCAGGTGGGCACATTCTTCGTATACCTCAGGCCGGTTCTCGGGTATGTAGCCCTCGTGTCGGTAGATAAGGCACAGCAGTGACAGTATCAACGGGTTAGTCCGCAGATCGGCGACATGCGCGCTGTCGGCTAGGAAACGCTCGGCGAGTACGTTGTGATCAACGCCCGCCATCGCCAGGTCGGCGATCTCGAACCAGCGGGCGACGTAGAGCCGTACCTGTTTCTCGGAGAAGTCCGGCAGCCGGTATGTCGGAAAGAGGTCAGGATCCAAACGAGCCGTGAAAAATCCCTCTTCCCGCGCTGTCACGACGACCCTGACCAGCGGGTATCTGTGAGTGAACGCCTGCACCGCCTCGGCCACCGATCTGCGGTGCTCAATGTCGACGATCTCGTCAAGGCCATCGAACACTACAACGGCCAACCCGAGCAGAAGGATGTCTCGGACGATCTCGTCGTCCAACTCAGCTTGCGTAAGCAGCCGCAGCCGAGTTGTGAGCGCGCGGACGAACGAGTCGTTCGGTACCTGGTGATCCTTGAGTTCGACCACCAACGGAGCACAAGGCTCATCCTCGTCGACCGCCGTACGGTAGAGCAGGTGCCGGATGAGGGTGCTCTTCCCCGCGCCGGGGTTGCCGATGACCACGTATCGGCGTTCGGGGATCTCGCTCTCGCTGACTTCTGCGTTATCGGTGGTGCTCAGTGACCGGGTCACATACAGCCGCTCAAGAGGGACCAGGTAGTCCTCTCTCGAGTGCGGCATGACGAGCTTCCCGTACCGCTGCTGCTGGGCGTGACCTATCACAGACACCGCGCCGTGCGCCCGTCGCACCCGCTCGTCTTCGGCCGATACGACGGCCCGCTCCACAACCACCCGCGCCATCGGGGCCGACGACGTTCGCGGCGCGGTGGGCGTGACCAACCGCGAGATGTACGCCAGATCCTGCACGTCGAACGCGTCGGCCGCCCGAAGCTCCGCCACGTGCAGGCGCACGCAGTCCCCGAGGTCCGCCCACAACGCGTCGGCGAGCCGCTCCACCTGCTCGCTGGGCAAGTCCACCTTGCGCACCAGTTCACGACGGAATGTCGCCGCCAACTCCGCCTTCTCCGCCTCGCGGGCTGCTCCGTCCGGAGCCGACTCCACCACCGCCAGGATCTCCAACAAGCCACCACATACCCGGCTTTGTAGATACTTCGCGATGGCGTTGTGAGCAACCCGCACCTGCTTCGTTTCGGCCCACCCGGCCGACCTACGCACAATTCGCGGCGCGGGCCGAAGCCGGGCCAAGGCCTCCCGCCACACCGGCGCCGAAGCTCGTACGACAAGCCCGCCAACAGCTTTCGCGGCGGACTGCGCAACAATCACAGCTAGCGGCTCTGCCACACGGCCTCCCTCATCGCATTGATCACGTTACCGGGATCGACCCACACCCTGAACCGCCCACAACAGCAACCTCGTTCGCCAGATCCCGAATATCCGCTCATGCCGCTGACCGATCACACTATTCAGGGCAGCGAGTGCTCAAGTAGTGCGGAGACCAGCCGAGGCCAGGCCGCTCACACCGCACGGAAACGCCAGGTCATGCGAATCAAGTTTGTTCATGTTCGTGCGGAACGTACAGCTCTAGCACTCCGGTGCGGCGGCGGTTCAGACCGAGCAAGTTGGCATGGCTTCGCACGAGGGCGGATGTCTCGATCCTGACATGGGCGAGCTGGCATTGCGCGGACGATCACTCGACGCGGTCACGCGTCGGCGTCCTTGCCTTCGAGCAGCTTGTACAAGTTGGTGCGGTCCATGCCCAGTGCGCGGGCGACCTGCGCCTTCGGGATCTTGTCGTCGATCGCCGCAGTCATGCGTTCGAACCGGGCGTCACGGGCCTTCCGGAGCTCTTCGAGCGTTGTGACTCGCTGGGCTTGTAGCGCCGCCTCTTGATCACGGATGCGCTGGAGTCGCTCCTGGAGTTCCTTGACCTTGGCCGCACTCTCCCGGAGGAGCTCGAAGTGCTGTTCCTTGTCCACTTCCTTGCCTCTTCCCGGGTCGTGTTGCCAAGCTGAGGTAGCGACATGTTGTATCACACTGTAGACGGCAACAGTTCAGCTCTACATCTTAGGGGGCCTCACGTCGGGCACGACCGAAGTCGGCCGTCCCGAACGCGAGGACCCAGCCAACTGCGGGCAGCGTATCGGTGATGACCTCGGTTTTCAGTCGCCAAGCCAGGCGTGGCGGCCGATTTCGGCGAGTTCGGTTTGTCGCCGCTGCCAGTCCGGCATCCAGAGGTACATCCGCTGTTGCCATGCGCGGCCGTGTGGGCGTCCACCGGGTTGGGTGGCGTGGGCCTGTTCGTGGACGAGCGCGTACTCGATGAGCCGCATCGGCAGGCCGAACACGGCCCAGTGCAGCGTCGTCGTGTGCTTCGGTGGTCCCTCGTAGATGCCCCAGCGGCGCCGTCCGAGATCGCGAACTGCGTAGTTCAGGCCGGTGATGGCGTCATCCAGTTCGTACTGGCGTCCCTCGCGGCGCAGCCAGGCGAGCCCGACCTGCTGGTACAGCCCGATCACTGCCCGGCGGACCAGCTCAGGTCGCTGTCTCCGCGCGGACAGGACGCCGTCGGACGTGATCACAGGTAGCTGCTCGATGCCCGCGGGCGCGGCGTCGATGAGGTGGAGCCAGTAGCGCCTGCCGAGCAGATCGAACTCCTCGCCGTCAACGAATTCCTTGACAGGGTGATCCGGGGCCAGCCGTGTGGCGGTGTCGACCTTCTCGGTGATCCAGCCGCGTTTACTGTCGACAAACCGCGCCACCTGTTCCGGGGCGGTTGTCGGCGGGATTAGCACGGTGACACTGCCTCCCGGGTTGATCTGGATGCCGGTCTTGCGTCGTCGTGGACGGATGGTTACCTCGACCTGCCACTCGGGTGGCAGGTCGAGGGCGGCTATGGCGGTTTGGAAGGCGTCGGGGCTGGTCATCGCACTCCTTCCTGGTAGTTGATGTGCTCGACTGAGCTGGCCACGGTGGCGGCGCCGGTGCGCAGCAGTTCGTTGACGCCGTTCGAGGTCACGGAGTGGATCGGTCCCGGTACGCCGTAGACCCGGCGGCCGAGTTCGCCAGCGGCTCGGGCGACGGCGAGGGCACCGCTGCGCGGCCCGGCTTCGACGATGACGGTCGCCGCGGCGAGAGCGGCTAGCAGCCTGCACCGCGCGTGGAGCCGGATGCGGGTTGGCACCGTGCCGATGGGGTATTGGCTGACCAGCGATCCGTCCTGCTCGATGATGGTCTGGTAGAGCTGGGCGTGCTGGTGCGGATGGGTCCGGTCGATGCCGTTGGCGAGCACGACGATCGTCCGGCCGTCGGCGGCCAGTGCGCCGCGGTGCGCTTGTTCGTCCACGCCGAGGCCGCCGCCGCTGACGATGGTCACCCCAGCGCGGGCGAGGTCGTAGCCGAGGTCAGCGGCGACCGTGTTTCCGTACGCAGAGGAGGCGCGTGCGCCCGTGACGGTGACGGCGGTGCCGGTGAGTTCGGCCAAGGAGCCGCTGCCGCGCACCCACAGCGCGAGCGGGACGCCGAGGCCGGCCAGGCCGATCAGCCGTCCGTCCGGCCAGTCGTAGTCTTCGGGCGTGAGCAGCCGCGCCGTGCCGCTGTCGAGGGCCCGCAGGTCGTCGTCGATCCGGGCGTCAGGGCGGGTGGCCTCGTTGAGCACGGCGGCGGGGGCGGTGCCGTGCCGGATCCGCGCGACGGCGTCAACCGAGCCGTGGACGGCGACGTAGTGGTGAACCGCGGGTGCGGGTGGTTCGGCCGCGCGCAGGAGAAACAGCCGGGCGCGCAGTTCGTCGTGTGAAGGCACGGTTCAACTCCTCGATGGTGGTAAGGCTTGCTCGGGCAGTGGGCTTGGCAGGTGCGGTTCACGGGCCCGGCTAGGGCTCGGTGTGGTCGTGCAGCGGGATGGGCAGGCTGTGTCCGATCAGCTCGCGCCAGCGGGAGTCGCTGGTGTGCAGGTGGGCGCCGGAGGCCATGAACCGCTTGCCGGGGGCAGCGTCGGCTGGGCGTGCGACGTAGCGGCCGTGCTGGAACAGCAGGTAGACACCCGGTGCGTCGTCGGTGGGTTCGGAGATCCGGGCGAAAGCGGGCAGCGTCCGGTCTTCCCCGACGCCGAGGATCGTGACGTAGCGGACGCGGGAGGACAGGCCCTGGTTGGGGCAGTGGATCGGGCCGGTCAGGATCTCCGCGCGCAGCCCTTTCCGGACGACCGGGACCTCGATGACGCCGTCCTCGAATTCAGGGATCTGGTCGAGATCCGTGACGCCCCACGGTGTCTCGGTGTACGCCGCGAGAAGCCGGTAGGCCGGGACGTAGTCGGCGCCATGGCGCACAGTGGCTTTGGCTTCGGCGGGCAACCGGGTCAGCACCGTCTCGCGCAGGCGCTGTGTCCAGGTGTGCGCTTCGCTGGTGTGCCAGCCGATCGTGCCGCTGGTCTGGTAGGCGTAGCAGTCCAGCAGGCACAGCACGGCGATCGGGTGCAGCGCGCGGTTGGTCACCGTCGCGACGTAGTCCGGCCGCTCTTTGTTCTCCTGCTCGGCGTCGCGGTGGGGGCGGTGCTGCCGAAGCAGCATCCGGCCGATTTGGGTGGGATCGTCGAAGACGCCGATGAGGCCGAATTGCAGTCCGGCGTTGACGAGTCCGTCGATGTGCGCAGGGTGTAGGTCGAACCGAGACATGGCGGTATCCCTTCAAGAGATCAGAAACTTCTGTGAGTGGTTCAGGCCGCGTTGCTGTGGGCCTCGGCCGTCGACGAGGGCTCGCCGGCACGACGGTGATGGCCATGTCGACGCGGCGTTCCAGCCGGACCAGCGTCTCGTCGGCGTGGGCGGCCCAGGCGTCGGTGAAGCTGTCGGGCTCCTTGTCCTGTGCCTGAGCGGGAGCGACCGTGTAGAACTCCTCCTGGGTCGGATAGATCCCGTCGCAGCGTCTGCGGAGCGACATCAAAACTGCCGGTCAGCGCTCCGAAGGTCCGCTGTGGGTGCCCGCGGTCGCGGAGATCGGGCTGCGGTCGATCCGCGCGGGTCGGCTGCGGTGGTCAGGAGATGTTCGGTAGGCGCCAGGTGATGGGCCGAATACGCAGGGGCCGCATACCGGCGTAGGAGGCGGCGAGGTTGCCGTGGTCGGTGATGACGCGGTAGCCGACAAGCCACACGGCGAACCCACGGTTCGGCAGCGGCGCCTTGGCGGGCTGTCGCATCGGGTGCCGGCAGCATGGTGGTGTCCAGGCGCGGCAGGGATGAGCGGTAGTGCTCCAGTCGTCCGCCGATCATGGGGCAGGACTCGCTGGTGTAATTGGCGCACCACGGGTGTAGCGCGGGCTCGCTTGTGCATTGGCGCGGGAGGTCGGACAGTCGCATCATCAGCACGGCGCGGTGCTCCAACGGACGGCCGCACACGCCGCACCACCGGTTGACCAAGGCGCGGCCCATTAGATCGCGGTCGACGGAGCCGAAGAGGTATCGGCCGTCGGCGGTGCGGGGCGTGATCCAGGGCACGACCAATTCGCCCACGGTCGCGAGGTGCTGTAGTGACAAGGGAATCGGGGGCACGGTGACGTCGGACATGATCCTTACTACTGTCTTCAAGGGGTTTGTCGCGTCGCGCACGCACGCGAAGGCCCGTACGCGACGCTGAAGGTGGGAATGACGGCGAGGCGGATGCCCGCGTCGGGTCCGACTTCGGGCTGTCAGGCTGAGGCTGTGCGTGGCCTGGTGTCGCGTGGGTGCCTGTTTGTGTGGCTGCCGGTGCGGAGTTCGAGTCGCACGGTTTGGTTGTGGCAGCGGTACAAGGCGCGCGGGTCGAGCCAGTCGGTGGCCCGATGGTCGGCTGGCGCGAGGCCGACGGCGGTGGGAACGCCGCCCAGGAACGCGGCGGCGAGCATCGACAACGTGATCTGCCGGTACCACGCCTGATACTTGCGGACCTGGTAGTGATCCATGCCGGCCTCGTTCTTAGCGAACTGGAAGGTTTCCTCGACACCCAACGACTTTCGGCGACCCGGACAAGCTCGACCAGCGGCACGGGACGGAGAGTGAGGTGCTCGTCGCACCGGGGTCCAGCAGCAGCCAGTCATACAGCCGGTCGCCCTTGCTGTCCTCCCCGGCAGACAGCCGTTGCCAGCTCTTGCGCGGTGCTGCGCGGGCCAACTCGTCCGCCCGCGCAGCACCTTGCAAAGTGACGAAGCGGTGATCGCAGGAGACGGCCATCACGCAGTTGATGTCGTTGTCTTTCAGCCAGGTTCGCAGGCCGGGGTTGTCGCCGTAGGCCTCGTCTGCGGTGAACCAGCCGATATCCCTGCCCGCCTCCAGCAGCCGAGCCAGCATGTGTTGGGCCAGCGCGGGTTGGTCGCGAACTCCATATCCTCGCCGATCCCGGTCTCCGCGCCGCGTTCACGGTCGTCGGTCCAAGGACGCGGGCAGATAGAGCTCGCGGTCGATCAACATCCGCGATCATCCGCGTATCGTCGGTCCGGGTGGTCCGGGTGGTCCGGGTGGTCCGGGTGGTCCGGGTGGTCCGGGTGGTCCGGGTGGTCCGGGTGGTCCGGGTGGTCCGGGTGGCTCCGGCCCCCGGAGCCGCCCCTACGCGCAGCTGTTTAACGCGGGCCACACGCCCCTTTGATGAGGCGAACTTCGCTGGCTCCTCAGCAGCCGATCACCTTATTGACTCGTCGGACGCTGCGGCTCGTCGATGGCCGACAGGTCGAGGTGCCGACACGCTGTGTCTGCGCGACGCGGGCGCTCTGGAATCACCTGCGCCCACGTACGATCGCTGAATGGTGGACTCGACGCATGACTGGCTTCCCCAGCGTCATCTCGGTGTCGCCGCGACACTGTCCCATGCTGACGAGCTGATCGGGCAGATCAGCGATCTGCTCGTCGTCTACCAGACACACGCCGAGGGCGTGTTCGGCATGTGTGAGGTTCCGGCTGGGCCGGTCAGTCGGACCGTGGTGGACCGCGTGGCTCCGATCCCGCGCAAGGTGCCGCTGCTCGTGGCTGACGCGCTGGTGGCGTTGCGAGCTGCGCTTGAGCACGCGTTGTTCGCCGAGGTCGAGTTCTTGGACGGTGCGCCACTCGACGAGAAGGCGGCCAGGCTCGTGGAGATGCCCGCGTCGGACACCTACGAGAAATTTGAGGAGTGGACGAAGAAGCGAGTCCGCAACGGTCCCGAGTCGCTCCAAGCGGGCAGCGAACTACTTCGGCGCGTCGCCGGTCTGCAGCCCTTCCAGCGGACGGCAGAACCGCAGATGCACCCGCTGGCCCGGCTGGTGCTCCATACCAACCATGCCAAGCACCGAACACCCGCGATCACGGCGGTCCGACTGGCCGCCATGTACCACGACGATCAGAGACCTCGCTCGATTCATGACCTGCCGCCGCAGCCAGAGAAACCGCTGCGTGTCGGTGACATTATTGCGGAGACTCCGATGGGCACCAAGATCCCCATCACTCTGTTCCCGACGGTGGGGATCAACCGGCCTGGCACGGACCGGTGGCCGGTGCTGATGCAGGAGCTCGATGAGATCTCTCAGTGGGTTCGTCTCCAGGCGGTGCCGCGCCTGATCACGGGCGCGGAGCCGCCCGAGCCGGCGCTTCCGGCGCGCTACGACACCGGAGTCGGTCATCAGGACGAACGCCGCGCGATCGCGGCGGGATCGACGTTCTCGGCTGCCGATCGCCACAAACAGCGGGTCAGCGCCGCGTCGGTTCGGCTCGACCTGGTCGATGTCCTCAGCCAGGCTGACGGCTCCCCAAGCGGCGAACAGGTGTCGGCATGGCTGGCTCAGCTGACCGACGAGGAGCTGCTCAGCAGATTCTCGATGCTGAAGGCGACCCATACCTACGACTCACTTGTCATGGGTCAGAACGCAGGAATCCTCAAACGAGTGCGCGACGAAATCATTGACTTCGCTCGCGGTGAGGACGTCCACCGAGAATGACTGGCGCGGCGAAAGCTCGTGCTCAGCGCTGGTTGGGCAGGCAATCCCGACCACCCAGCGGAAGGTCGGATCCCCCTTCGTGTCTCAGCTCGTCGAGTAAGGCACTTATGCAGGACGGCGCATCAAGCCGCGGGCAGGGGCTGTGCTCCGCCTCGGCGAGACCGCACCACGGTCACGGTGCAACAGATCCCCGTCGCTGCGGAGTCCGACGAGGACGGGTGCGCGTGCTGCGCCCCGGCCCAAGGACCCTGCGCCCGCCCGGCCACAGATGCTGATCCCACCCCGATCATCCGCGACAGCGCGGGAGGACCGTCCCGCTCGCGGTTGACCCGAGAACAAGGACCGGCAGAGGAACCACCTCCAACTCGACTGCCTAACCCCTACCGAGGGCTGCCCGCTCACCGACGCCAACGCAGGTGTGTCGCTTGGTAGTCCGGTCAACATGTCGGGTCATGTCCTGGTCGTAGGCCAGGTGGTACGGCACGCAGGAGGCCCGGATCCGTTGCCACACTTGGCTTTCGGATCGTCGGCCGTTGGTCCTCGTTCGTCATCGGCTCGAAGGTGGCTGCACGGTTGGCCGATCGTGATCATCAGCGCGCGGAAGGTGCCGCCGGGCACGGCGCCGACCATGGTGGCGCTGGGTGCTGTGCTGATCAGCGTGGCGTGGTATCGGGTGGCGTCACCGGGAGCCCGCCAAGTCCAGCGCGGGCGTTCCGTGGGGATGTTGATCTCGGCGATCAGTTGCCGGGCGCGTGAATGTCCTTGGTAGTCATGGCGATCGAGTCCTTCGGATGTGTGTCAGCACATGCTGCGCGATGCCCTCCCCGTGGCGAGTTGGCGCTGGGGAGGACATCGCGCCGATGTGCGTAGCTGGTTGCCGGAGTGGTCAGGTGTGGCGGTGTCGCCGGATGGCGTGATTGACGGCGTTGGTGATCGTGTCGCTGTTGGTCTGCGCGCTCGCTTGTTGGTAGAGCGGCCAAGACCAGACGCAGTCGCGGCCGTCGCAGTAGATGCGGACGTGCCCGTCGTCGTTTTCCTGGAGTACTAGGGGAAGGCGGTGCCGCTCGGGCTCCGGCCGCTGGCGCGTGCTGCCTGATGTGGTGAGGTGCGAGCCATCCTGAAATCCCACGTCGACCCCGCGTTCGGCGAGGTGCTGTACGACGTGGCTGACGAGGTCTTGCGCGTTGACCTTGCCGACGGCCGAGCCGGGCCGGGCGGGATCTTTGAGGTAGTGGTGAACCAGGTCTTCCAGTGTTTCGACCAGAATCATCGGTGGGTCCTTTCGTGGGAAGCGGTAGGTGCGTGGGCAGGGGACGCGTTCCAGCCAGACACAGGCGATAGTTGGTGCGGCTACTTGTATTCGTGCTTCCACCTGGCTTCGACTTTGGGCGCGAGTTCGGCGCGCAGGTCGTCCTCGGTGCGGCTGTGCTTCGCGGCCAGCGCGGCGAGGATGAGCCGGGCGTCCTCTTGGTACTCGGCGATGGTGTCTCGGTGGTGGGCGATGCTTGCCCTGGTCAGATGCCGGGCGTAGGCCAAGGCGTCCGCGTAGGAGCGACGGGCGGTGAACTCGGTGTCGATCTGCCCATACGCCTTGGTGCGCAGGGGTGTTCCTTCCGGTGCGGTGATCGCTTTGGCGGCTTTGGCCTTCGCGTGTTCGGCTTTCTCCGCTTCCCGTGCGAGTTGCTCGGGGGTCTTGATCCGGCTGGGCCGGTTGCGGACCTCGATCGGCGCGCTGGGGTAGCACTCGGTGCACGCGGTCTTGCCGGCCTGCTCGACGATCTCGGTCTCGTCGTGCCCGGAGAGCTGGGTGAGCCAGGCGAACCGGGTGGACGGGAAGCAGGTGCGGCAGGCGGTGGTGCGGTGCACGTGGCCGCCGGTGTTGAGGACCAGCCAGGCGCGGGTCCAGCCGCCCCGACGCTCGAACTCCGCATCGAGGGGGCGCGTTGCGGCGGCCAACGCGGTGAGGTCCTGCGGACCGTGCTCGACGTCGGCGTGGTCGACGGTGAGGCGGTAGAAGGTTGTGGTCTGCTTGGTCGCCAGGACCTGCCACCCGGTGCCGTCCGGAACAGGTGTGCATGTCAAGCGCATGGTGTTCCTCCTTGCGGTGTAGTAAAAGAAGATTCCCGCCCGGCTTCCGCCGGGCGGGGTGAAACCGATCCGGCCAACACCGACCCCTGCGCACGAATTGTGGGAGAACGGCCCGTCGCGGAATCGATATACTCGACGCGGTCTTATCTAGTCCAATTGCCGTCAGCCCGGGGGTGATGAGGTCGGACATGGACATGTCACTACGGAATAGGAGCTGTTTCCTGCTCGACAGCGGTGACGGGCTGCGCTGTCCATGGCGAACGCGGCTGGCGACGCAGCTGGTGCGGTCGCCGCCGTTTTTTCGATGTCGGGTGCTGGCTGTGGTGACGGCGACGCCATGTAAATCAGCGAGCGTCTTCCAATGGACCGAACGGCCAGCGACAGCCAGGCGCCGCTTCCTGGTTCGGCGACAGGGCCGGGGTGGTGTCAGGTCGGGCTGGGGGCGGTGGGGGTGTCGTCAGGGTCGTCGGTGCCTGTGATCTCGATGTAGGCGAGGTGTTCCATGACGTCCCAGAAGTGTTCTTCGTTTCCGGCGAGGGCGTTGTCCTGGTCGTGTTGGGTGGTGGCGTGGTCGGCCCAGTCGTGGGTGAGGGGGTTTTCGGCGGTGAGGATCACGGTGGGGCCGAGTGCCCAGTTCTGGGCGTTGACGGCGAGCGCGGCGATGGCGATGGGGTCGGTGTCGGCGGCGAGCCAGGTCAGGGTGGCGGGGTCGCGGCCGGTGGCGCGCATGGCTTGGGCGACCTTGCGGAGGGATTCGCCGGTTCCGGCGGCGGGATCGCGGATCGTGTTGCCTTCCTGGGGCGGGTCGACCGGGTGCGTGGTGGGGCCGGTTCCCGCAGGCGTGGTCGTCTCGGTGGTGGTGCGTAGGGCGGTGAGGGTGATGCCGAGCAGGTCGACCTCGTAGCGTCGCCGGGTGGCGGTGAGGCGTAGTTGCCCGGCCCGGATGGCGGTGTGAGCGAGGTTCTTGGTGGTGAGCAGGTCGCCGTGGATGGGGTCGTCTCCGAGCCAGGGGATTATCAGTGGCGCGGCGGCGCGGCTGATGTCGGGTCGGTTCACCAGGAACAGCGCACACACGCCACGGGCGAATTGGGCCCATTGGGCGTTGTCGTATCCGAGGATGGTCTGTTCGAGGAGCGCGAGTGTGGTGTCGTCGTCGGTGTGGCAGCACGCGAGCAGCGCGACCACCGACAGGGCGACGTCGATGTCCTCGTCGCTGCCGTGGCCGCGGTTCCATGCGGCGGCGGCGGTGTCGGCGATCTCCCGCGCGTGCGCGTGTGGGTCGTGGGAGGTGGTGCCCGCACCCGAGACAGGTGTGTGCTTGCGCGAATTTGTGGGCGTGGTCCTTTCCGGGGATGCGACGAAGTCGGAGGGAATTGGTTGTGGGGGAACGTTTTAGGGGGTTCGGCAGGTGTGGGTGTGCCAGCGGAGCAGGCCGCCGGTGGTGGGCGGGTGGTCGCCGGTGCTGTGGGCGGTGGTCTCGTGGGTGAGGCAGACGAACTGGGCTCGCGGGTTGCCGGTGAGGTGGACCAGGTCGCAGCCCCTGCTGCGGAGGACGGCGCGGATG
>NZ_JBVJIN010000040.1:9193-55896 GCF_055586285.1 Actinokineospora sp. NPDC051303 | reverse complement strand
CCACCGAAAAACTCAACGAACTCCTGATCAACCACGGTGTCGCACCCACCACCTGAGACCAAGGCCCCAAAGAAACCACTCCACCCCATCGAGCAGACCCCGCCAAGCCCGAGACCCCACCCCCGCGAACCCGCGCGACGGCATACCCCACCCTCCCCGGGGGGCCGCCCCGCTCCAGTCTATCGGCTCTGGGGCCGAAAAGAAGGGGAGCGCGAAACCTGTGGATAACTCGGCACGCTTGTGGACAACCCGCCCTCGTGCGCTTGACAAAAGCCAGCTAGAGAGTAGTGGCGGGCACCGCGTCCAGCAGGTTCAGGTCCCAGCCCTCCCGTTCGCACCAGTCCTCCGCGGCTTCGCGGGTCAACCAGGTGGCGGTGTCGGGGCGGGAGCGGCCAAGGCGGGTCCAGCCGTCCGGGGCCAGCAGGTGCAGTTGGCCGTCGCGGAGGGCTAGGAGCCTGCCCTCGGGGAAGGCCATGCTCGGTTCCGTGCGGAGGAAGCGCACGGCGTCCGGTCGTGTCATGGGGACATGATGCCGTGCGGGGTGCCGGAAAACCGGATGACCGTCCGCACCGGGGATCGCTAACGTCCTTGTGGAGGACAGGGAGCGACATGGACGCGACGTCGGTTCAGGGGAAAGGCGATTCCACACCTACCAGCAGCATCGCGGCTTTGCGGCGGCTCACTCCTTATCTGCGGCCGGTTCGCGGGCGATTGATCGGGTCGGGCGCCGCGGTGCTTGGGTCGATGATCTGTGGGCTGATGATTCCGCTGGTCATCCAGCGGGTGCTGGACGGGCCGGTCGCCAGCCGGGACACAGGGCCGCTGCCGTGGCTGCTGTTGGCGGTCGCGGGGTTGGGGACGGCGGAGGCGTTGCTGTTCTACCTGCGCCGCCGGTTGGTGGCGCGGGCGAGCACGCGGGTCGAGGCGGAGTTGCGCGCCGACCTGTACCACCACTTGCAGCGGCTGCCGATTTCCTTTCATGACCGGTGGCAGTCGGGGCAGTTGCTGTCGCGGGCGGTGTCGGACCTATCGACCCTGCGCCAGTTCATCGCGTTCGCCGGGATTTTCCTGGTGGTCAACTCGATCACGCTGGTGCTTGGGCTGGTGGTCCTGTTCTGGCTTTCGCCGGTGCTCGGCCTGATCACGCTCGTCTTCGCCGCGCCGCTGGTGATGATCTCCTCGCGGTATGAGTCGGGGTACCAGGTGCTGGCGCGGCGGTCGCAGGACCAGGTGGGCGACCTGACGACCACTGTCGAGGAGTCGGTGCTGGGCATCCGGGTGCTCAAGGCGTTCGGCAGGGGGCCCCGGATGACGGCGCGTTTCCTCAAGCAGGCCAACGAGTTGCGGGACACGGAGCTGGCGAAGTACCGGCTCCAGGCGAAGCTGTGGTCGGCGATCCTGCTGCTGCCCGAGCTGGGCATCGCGGCCCAACTGCTGTTCGGCACGTTCCGGGTTGTCGACGGGACGATGACGGTCGGCACGCTGGTCGCGGGGGTCACCGTGGCCAGTTACCTGAGCTGGCCAACGGATTCGATCGGCTGGCTGCTGGCCGAGTCGAACCAGGCGGCGACCGCGTCGGCGCGCTACTGGGAGGTGCGGGACGCGCGAATCACGGTGACAGACCCGGATTCGCCGCGCCAGCTGCCCGCGGACGGCACGGGCGAGGTGCGCTTCCACGACGTGCGGTTCCGGCACACCGGTTCGGGGCGCGAAGTGCTGCGCGGGGTGGATCTGACCGTCCGTCCCGGTGAGACGGTCGCGCTGGTCGGGCCGACCGGGTCGGGGAAGACGACGCTGACCGCGCTGGTGCCGCGCCTGGCCGATGTGACCGGGGGCAAGGTGACCATCGACGGCGTGGACGTGCGCGATCTGCGGCTGGCCGAGCTGCGCACGGTCGTGGCGATGGCGTTCGAGGACCCGGTGCTGTTCTCGGCGAGCGTGCGGGAAAACGTGGCTCTCGGCTCGCCCGGGGTCACCGACGAGGATGTGCGGGTGGCGCTGCGGATCGCGCAGGCCGAGGACTTCGTGGACCGGCTGCCGTGGGGCCTGGACACCCGCATCGGCGAGGAGGGCCTGTCGCTTTCCGGCGGGCAGCGGCAGCGGCTGGCCCTGGCCCGCGCGGTCGTGGGCAAGCCGCAGGTGCTGGTCCTGGACGACCCGCTGTCCGCTTTGGACGTGCACACCGAGGCCGAGGTCGAGCACGCCTTGCGCAGCGTGCTTTCCGGGGTCACGGCGCTGGTCGTGGCGCACCGGCCGAGCACCGTGCAGCTCGCCGACCGGGTGGCGATGCTCGACGGCGGGCGGATCACCGCCGTGGGCACGCATTCAGACCTGCTCGCCACCAATCCCGCCTACCGCAGCCTTCTGTCCACTATGGACGAACCGGCGGACACCGACGAGGAAAGCGTGGCGTGATGACCACCCCAGCGCCCAACGGCGCGGCCGACGACGATTTCGCCTGGCGGGGCGTCGCGACGGAGGACACCGAGGAAGTCACCCACGCCGTCGGGGTGAAGCTGCACGCCCGCTCGCGCGCGCTGCTGGCCACCCTGGTGCGCCCGGTGGCGGGGCGGACCGCGCTGGCGTTTCTGTTGGTGGTGCTGGAAAACATCACGCAGCTCGCCGGGCCGCTGCTCATCGCGGCCGCGATCGACACCGGCATCCCGAACGCGATCGCCGGGGACACCACGGTGCTGGCGTGGTGCGTGGGCGGGTACGCGTTCTGCGGCGTGGCGTCCGCGGTGGTGTGGAACGTGTTCCTGCGGCTGTCCAGCCGCATCGGCCAAGCCCTGCTGATCGACCTGCGACAGCGGATTTTCGAGCACGCCCAGCGGCTTCCGCTGTCGTTCCACGAGTCCTACACCTCCGGCAAGGTGATCTCCCGGCTCACCAGCGACGTCGACGCGCTGGACGACCTGCTGGAGGTCGGCATCGATGACCTGCTCACCGCGGTCCTGTCGCTGGTCGGCATCTCCGCGCTGATGCTGTGGCTCGACCTGCCGCTGGCCCTGTTGGTGCTGGCCGGGCTGGTGCCGCTGGTGCTGGTCACCCGCTGGTTCTACCTGCGCTCGAACCTGGCGTACCGCAGCACAAGCGGCGCCATCGCCAAGATCATCGTGCAGTTCGTGGAGAGCATGAACGGCATCCGCGCGGTGCAGGCGTTCCGCCGCGAGGGCCGCAACGAGTCGATCATGGGCGGGCTCAACGTCCGCTACCGCGACGCCAACGCCGACGCGCTCACCGTGATGGCCCGGTTCACCATGAACGTGCGTTTGGTGGGCAACCTGACACTGGCGCTGGTGCTGGCCATCGGCACGTGGCGGGTGGTCGACGGCGGCCTGGAACTGGGCGTGCTCACGGCTTTCCTGCTTTACCTGCGCCGCTTCTATGACCCTCTCGATGATATCGCGCAATTCACGAACGCCTACTCCTCCGCCATCGCCTCGCTGGAGAAGATTTCCGGTCTGCTGCAAGAGAAACCGGAGGTCGCCGAGCCGGAGAAGCCGACGCCGCTGCCGGAGAACCCGGGCAGGCCGGGCCGCTCGATCACCTTCGAGCGCGCCGAGTTCCGCTACAGCCCGGCGACTCCGGTGGTGCTGCCCGCGTTCGACCTCACCGTGCCCGCCGGGCAGACGGTGGCCCTGGTCGGCCCGACCGGCGCGGGCAAGTCGACGCTGGCCAAGCTGGTGGCCCGGTTCTACGACCCGACCTCGGGAACCGTGCGACTGGACGGGATCGACCTGCGCGAGGTGTCCGATGTGGACCTGCGCCGCGCGGTGGTCATGGTGACCCAGGAGAACTTCCTGTTCAGCGGCTCGGTCGCGGACAACATCGCGCTGGGCAAGCCGGACGCGACCCGCGCGGAGATCGAGGCGGCGGCGCGGGCGGTCGGCGGGCACGAGTTCGTCACCGCCCTGCCGGAGGGCTACGACACCGACGTGCGCAAACGCGGCGGCAGGCTCTCGGCGGGCCAGCGGCAGGTGATCGCGTTCGCGCGCGCCTTCCTGGCCGACCCGGCGGTCCTGGTGCTGGACGAGGCGACCTCCAGCCTCGACGTGCCGACCGAACGCGTGGTGCAGAAGGCGTTGGAGTCCGTCCTGGCCGACCGCACCGCGCTGATCATCGCCCACCGCCTGTCGACGGTCCTGATCGCCGACCGGGTCCTGGTGGTCGACGGCGGCCGCGTTGTCGAAGACGGCTCCCCCACCGCGCTGATCAGCGCGGACGGCCGCTTCAACGCCCTGCACACCGCCTGGCGCGACTCCCTGGTCTGAGGGTCAGTCGCCGAAGATGATGAACGGGAGCGCCAGCCAGCCCAGGGCGATGCCCGCCGCGACGCCGACCGCGACCCAGCGCCAGGTCGGGGCCTCGCGGGCCAGCCAGACCGAGGGCAGCAGACCCGCGCTGACCACGAGGTTCGAGCCGATCGCCAGCAGGGGGTTGGTCTGGTAGAGGGTCACCGCCAGGGTGAGGACCGCGGCCAGGACCAGCACCATGGTGAACGCG
Source organism: Actinokineospora sp. NPDC051303 (assembly GCF_055586285.1). Lineage (NCBI taxonomy): Bacteria > Bacillati > Actinomycetota > Actinomycetes > Pseudonocardiales > Pseudonocardiaceae > Actinokineospora > Actinokineospora sp. NPDC051303. The sequence continues at coordinate 51,390 of NZ_JBVJIN010000040.1, read as the reverse complement.
GAGATCAGCAGCCCGGTCCCCCACGGGGTGGGCTCGGCGGGCACGGCTTTCTGCTCCGGCTCGGTCACGGCGGCGGGTGGTTCCACGACTGACACCTCTCCGGAAAGCGGGTCCACGTAACTGATCGGGACGCCCATGGCGCTGGCGACCCGGGTGGCGAGTTGGTGACCGCGGCGGGAGACGACGTGCGCGGCGGAACCGGCTTCCCCGGTCTCGCTGCGGCGCACGGCGCCGACCACGCGGGCCCACTCGTGCAGGTCGGCCGACAGGTCGCCGCCGAGGGCGAGGCTGTTCGGGTCGACCTCGCGGGCGCCGTCGCCGACGAGGACGGCTCGCTCGTCCTTGGCGCGCAGTTCCATCAGCTACCCCCTTCGCTGGACGCGGTGAGCGCGTAGAAGGCGACCGCGGCGGCGGTGGCCACGTTGAGCGAGTCGACCCCGCCCGCCATCGGGATCTTGACCGCGGCGTCGGCCGCGGCGATCGCGGCGTCGGTCAGCCCCGGGCCTTCCGAGCCGAGCAGGACCGCCACCCGTTCACCCGGGCGGACCACGTCGGGCAGCGGGGCCGAATCCGCCCGAGGGGTGAGCGCGAGCACCCGGAACCCGCTGTCGCGCAGCCACTTCAGCGCGTCGGGCCAGGGCTCGATCGGCGCGAACGGCACGGCGAGGACGTGCCCCATCGACACCCGGACGCTGCGCCGGTAGAGCGGGTCGCTGCATCCGGGGCCGAGCAGCACGGCGTCGACGCCGAGGGCGGCGGCGTTGCGGAACAGCGCGCCGAGGTTCTCGTGGTCGCCGACGCCTTCGAGCACCGCAACGGTGCGGGCGCGCTCGATGAGGTCGAGCGGGTCGGGCGCGGGCGCGCGGTCGGCCGAGGCCAGGACACCACGGTTCAGATGGAAGCCGACTGTCTCGGCCATCACCTCGGCGGTGGCGACGTAGGCGGGCGCGTCGATGCCGTCAAGGTCCTCGGCCATGGCCTCGATCCGGCGCCGCACGCCGAGCAGCGCGCGCACCGGGTAGGGCGAGGCGAGCAGCCGCTGGACCACGACGACGCCCTCGGCGATCACCAGGCCGCGCCCGCCCGGCCGGTCCGGCCGCCGGTCGGCCGTCGACAGGTCGCGGAAATCGGCGAGCCGAGGGTCCCCCGGGTCGCTCACCTCGATCACCTGCGCCACAGGGGCAGTCTCCCACGTCGGTCCCGGCTGTGAACCCAGATCACATCTTGCTCGCTCTGTGTTACACCCACATAACGCACGGCACCACTTTGGCCGCTAGCCCGGAGGTGATCATTGTGTAAATGTTGACCTCCCGGGCACGTGCCGGACCGCGGGCCGGCAGACGGGAGGCGGCATGGGGCAGGACGTTTCGACCAACGCTTTCAGCCGAGAAGACCGACAGCGTTACCGCCATAAGGTCCAGCGGTGCCTCGACGCCCTGGAGCGGATGCTCGCCGAGGGCGGGTTCGCCGACTCGCCGCCGCGGATGGGTGTGGAGATCGAACTGAACCTGGTCGACAACGCCCTCCAGCCCGCGATGCTCAACCGAACGGTGCTGGAAAAGATCGATGACCCTTGCTACACGGTCGAACTGGGCCAGCACAACCTGGAGCTCAACGTCCGCCACAGACCGCTGCATGGCGAGCAGTCCGCCGAACTGGAGGCGGAACTGCGGCTCTCGCTGGCCGACGCGGCGGCCAAGGCCCAGGACGCAGGCGCGACCCTGGTCATGATCGGCTCCCTGCCGACGCTGCGCCGCGAGCATTTCGACGCCAAATGGCTTTCGCACAGCCCTCGTTTCCGCGCGCTCAACGACGAGATTTTCGCCGCCCGCGGCGAGGAGCTGATGCTGCACATGGAGGGCTCGCCGATGCCCGGGCAGCGCCCGGAACGGTTGCGCGCCATGCAGGACACCATTCTCGCCGAGTCGGCGTGCACGTCGACTCAGCTGCACCTGCAAGTGGCGCCGGAGTCGTTCGCGGCCAACTGGAACGCCGCGCAGTGCCTGGCTGGCGTGCAGGTGGCGATCGCGGCGAACTCGCCTTTCCTGCTGAGCAAAGCGTTGTGGCACGAGACGCGGATTCCGCTGTTCCTGCAATCCACCGACACCCGGCCCGACGAGCTGAAAAACCAAGGCGTGCGGCCACGAGTGTGGTTCGGGGAACGGTGGATCACCTCGATCTTCGACCTGTTCGAGGAAAACGTGCGCTACTTTCCCGGCCTGCTGCCGGAGCTGGACGACGAGGACCCGTTCGAGGCGCTGGCCGCCGGGCGGGCGCCCAAGCTGGCGGAACTGCGGCTGCACAACGGCACGATCTGGCGATGGAACCGGCCGGTCTACGACGTGACCGAGGACGTGCCGCATTTGCGGGTGGAGAACCGGGTGCTGCCATCGGGGCCGACCGTGGTCGACCTGATCGCCAACGCGGCCTTCTTCTACGGCGCCCAGCGCGCGCTCATCGCCGAGGAACGTCCACTGTGGACGCAGATGTCGTTTCAGGCGGCCGAGGAAAACCTGCACGCGGGCGCCCGGCACGGCTTCGACGCGCAGCTGTACTGGCCGGGCATCGGCTGGGTGCCGCCGGACGAGTTGGTGCTGCGCAAGCTCCTGCCGATGGCGCACGAGGGCCTCAGGGACTGCGGGGTCTCCGACGCCTGCCGGGAGCGATACCTGGGCGTCATCGAACGCCGCTGCCTGGCCCGGCGCACCGGCTCATCCTGGCAGCGCGAGACCGTGGCGCTGCTGGAGACGCGCGGGATGGCCAGGGACGCGGCGCTGGTCGGGATGCTGCGCCGCTACATCCGCCTCAGCGCGGCGGGCGAGCCGGTGCACACCTGGCCGGTCGACCTGTAAGGCTTCTGCCAGTATGTTGCAATTAGTACCGACTGGCAACAAGGAGACCCCGTGGCGCCCTACGCCCTGCCCGACCTGGACTACGACTACGGGCAACTCGCGCCGGTGATCATCGGCGACATCAACGAACTCCACCACAGCAAGCACCACGCCGCGTACGTCAAGGGAACCAACGACACCCTGGAGAAGATCGCCGCCGCCCGCGACAAGGGCGACTTCGGCGCGATCGTCGGCCTGGAGACCACCCTGGCGTTCAACCTCGCCGGGCACACCCTGCACAACCAGTGGTGGAAGAACCTCAGCCCCGACGGCGGCGACAAACCCACCGGCGAACTCGCCGCGGCCATCGATGAGCACTTCGGGTCGTTCGACAACCTCCGCGCCCAGCTCAACGCGGTCTCCGGCACCATTCAGGGCTCCGGCTGGGGCGTGCTGGCCTGGGACCCGGTCGGCGAGCGGCTGATCACCCAGCAGCTCAAGGACCACCACTCGAACCTGTCGATCGCCACCACCCCGCTGCTGGTGTTCGACACCTGGGAACACGCGTACTACCTGCAGTACAAGAACGTGAAGACCGACTACATCGAGAAGCTCTGGAACATCGTCAACTGGGCCGACGTCACCGCCCGCTTCGACGCCGCCCGCGCCGGGAGCAACGGCCCGCGCCCACCCGCCCCCGCCGAGTAACCCCCAGGACCCGGCGGCGGATGCTCCGACAAGTTGAACCCGCCGTGTGAAACGCGAGACCCCCGCGCCGGACGCTTGGCGCGGGGGTCTCGCTGTTCCCGAACTGACTGCCGCTCCCACCACGAAGCGACGAGACTTAGGTTAGCCTTACCTCTCTGTCGACGCAAGAGGGCGCGCCTCAATGTTCCGCAAAGACGGTCCCTATACACCCGTTTGGCGCAACGCTCCTGCCGGGGCGTCGAGTTGTCCACAGGTTGGGGAAGTTGTCCACAGGCCGTGGGGCGCTCCCTTGACACCAGGGCGCGACTGGTCACTGGAGGCGGGACGCCCCTAAAGCCTGGGCAGAGTCACCCGTTCTCGATCTTCCCAACAAACCGCTCCCACGCCGTGCCCGGAACAGCAAACGCGTGGGCAACGTTTTTCGAGTCCCGGATGTGCACAGTCGTTGCCCCGTCGTTGACGAAGCGCGTTTCCACGCAGGCGTCATTTGCGCCACCGCTGAAACTACTCTTGAACCAACCAGAGTCCAGGGCATGGGCCATTGCCTAGAACCCCTCCACCTTCCCGACAAACCGCACCCACGCCGCAACCGGGACAGCAAACGTGTGGGCGACGTTCTTCGAGTCCCGAACATGCACCGTCGTCTCCCCTGCACTGACGAAGCGCGTTTCCACGCAGTGGTCATTTGCGCCACCGCTAAAACTGCTCTTGAACCAACCGGAGTCCAGGATGTTCGCCATTGCCTAAAATCCCTCCAACTTCACCTTGATGACTTCTTCCGATTCCTTAGGGTCGAGCGCCAGACCCTTGAGCCTGTCGAAGGCGCGGAACATTCGCTGCGTATCCTCCGGCTTGTGCAGATAGGTCGAAGGTCCGTAAGTAACGGGAAGGAAACCCACAGGACGCAAGATCGGGCCAAACTCGAACAACGTAAGTCCGCTACCGTGAACCGGGTTGTCCCAGACGGTTCTGGGCACGATCTGGACGGTGAGGTTCTTGCGGTTCCGGATGGCATCCAACATGTAAACCAGCTGCGCCCGCATCACACTGGGAGAGCCGACACCAGCATCGAATGCGTCTTCGGAGAAGAACTGGTATACCCGCTTGGGTTCCGAACTATGGAACACTCGTCGTTGCCGTTCAAGCCTGAAAGCCACCCGACTTTGCCGCTGTTGGTCGTCCAGCTCGTCCAGCCAGACGCCCTCTGTCGCCCGAATCAGAGCATCCATGTATTCCGGGCTTTGAATCTGCGCGGGAAATACACTGATCACATAATCGTGGATGACCCGAGCTTTGGCCTCCAAGTACGCCACCCGTCGCCATGAGTCAGGACCCAGGTCCGTGTACGGGTCATCGGTCGGAGGTTTGCGGGCCTCGACCCCAAGCGCCTGCAACTCACGAAGCCGTTGACCTTTCGCGCCCAGAAAGATGGCCAACGCGGTCAGCTCGTCGTCGGTCAAAGTGGCTTCGCCGTTGAGCAGATTCACCATGCGGGTGCGCGACTTCCGGATGCACGCGCCCATGTCGTCCAGCGTCCGGCCGGACTCCTCACGTAGCTGGCGCAATGCCTCACCGAGGAACACTCTCGGCATCGTCGCTACGCCCTTAGCCATCCGGCCCTTCTTCCTGCCTTCGCTCTTGCTCGGTCGGCGCGGCCTGTCAACCCCCGACGGCGAACATCGCCCGTTCGGGGCAACATTCCGGGTACGTGTATCCCTAGGAGCGCAAGTAGGGTTACATGTCCCCTACGGGTACTTGTACCCACCGGTCAGGTCGGACGAGTGGAGGCGTCTGCCATGTCAGAGCAGTCTAGAGCGCCGCACGCGGCGCAGACCCGGGGCACGGGGGTTACCCCTCGTTCGGCCGTGGACTCCCTGGTGGCACGACCCCAGCGGGGTCTTGACCACCCTCATCAAACCAATTCCGCTACAGAGAGGAAGAGTTCGTGAACGAGATTGCCGAGCAGGAAGCAGCGATCACAGCGGAGCCGCCGCCGTGGACCAAGGAGGGGTTCGCCAACGTCGTGCGGGAGCTGGCGGCCGACGAGTCCCCGCAGCTGTTCGCCCTTGTCGAGGAGTACGGCGACGCGGACAACGCCCTCGTCGCGGCCTACGGGCTGGCCTACGAAGACCGAGCCGAGGTCACCTCCGTGGCGGGCGGCTTCCACCTGACGGCCCAGAGCGCCGAAAGCGCCCAGCGGCTGTTCCAGATCCGCCGTCGTTCATCGGGAGTCAGCCAGACCCACCTGGTGTGGTTCGTTCGCAGTGCGGCGATGTCGACGCTCCCCGATGAGCACGCCGCCATGCCGCGCGGCTGAACACCCACTCCCCCACCACCCACCGAATCGAACCCAACCGTGTCCCATTTCCCGATCTCCTTGATCAATTCCGTCGACATCGCGAAAGGAGAGATCGAGTACAGCGTCCGCGAAGACTGCCTGGAAATGAGGGTCAGCCAACCCGGAATCAACCTGATCCTCAGCCTTACCGACGAGGCCGTCGTCACCCTGACCGGAATACTTGAACAAACGCTGCCCACCCTACGGGAGTGCTCCATCCTCCAGGCCGAGGATCTCCCACCCTACGGTTACCACAAGGCGTTCATCGGCATGCCACCAGCACCAGGTCACGACCAGCCCGGCGACCACCCGTTCCAGCCGGTCGGACTTCGCCGATGAACGCCCCCTCGGCCGCGGTCACCGGCACCTACGATATCGGCACGGGGGAAATCGAGTACACCATCAACCGAAACCGCCTGGAGATCCAGTTCGGCGAACCGGAAACCCCCCTGACACTGTTCCTCAAGTTGTCCGACATCACCGCCGCCACTCTGATCGAGATATTCAGGCGCACAACGCCGATCATGCGGGCGCACTCTGTCCTGATGAAAGAAGACGGGAAACTGCCACCCCGCGGCTACCACAAAGCGGTCATCGGAACGCCACTGCCGCCGCCCCGCGTCACCCGGACGGCAACGGTCGGACCCGACCAGGACGGCCCGTGGGATGCGCTCAATCCAGCGGCCCGCCGCGACAGACGACGCGCTCGCCGCCCCTTGGGGAAGTGACTAGGACACCAGAAACCGGCCCGGCCGTGGAGTTGGGCCGGTTTCTGCTGGTCAGCGGGAGACCGGTGTGCGCCCGCGTCTGGTCAGGAGCCTGCCCCAGTGAGGTGTCGGGTGGTCGACTCCGCCTCGGCGGATGAGGGCCAAGCCGCAGGTCACCGCCGCCATGGCCGCGATGGCGCCGCCGATGATGAAGGGGGAACGGCCGCCCCATTGGTGGGCCATCCAGCCGGTCATGGGGGCGCCGATGGGGTTGCCGCCCAGGAAGACCAGCATGTACAGGCCCATGACCCGGCCGCGCATCTCCGGGGCTACGGCCAGTTGCACGGTGGCGTTCGCGGTGGTCATGAAGGTCATCACGCTGAAGCCCACGGGAATCAGGGCCAGGGCGAACGTGGTGTAGGTGGGCATGAAGCCGACCAGGATTTCCAGGAGGCCGAAGCTCAGCGCGGAGCCCAGGAGGACACGGGTTCGGGGGGCGCTGCGGCGGGCGGCCCACAGGGCGCCGGTGAGGGTGCCCACGGCCAGGGTTGTGGTGAGCAGGCCGTAGCCATCGGCGTCGCGGTGGAAGACGGTCGCGGCGGCGACGGCGAGGCTGACGAAGAAGGTCATGCCGAAGGTGCTGACGAAGAACACGAGCACCAGCACCGACAGGATGTCCGGGCGGTGGCGGACATAGCGCAGGCCGTCGCGGAGTTGGCCTTTGCTGCGGACCAGTTTCGTGCCCCGGATCAGCCTCGCCGGGTCCATTCGCCACAGGGCGACGATGACGGCCACGGTGAACAGGGCGTTGGCCAGGAACAGCCAGCCGGTGCCGATGAGGATGATCAGGCCGCCCGCGATGGCCGGGCCGACGACGCGGGCGAGGTTGAAACTGGTGGAGTTCAAGGCGACCGCGTTGGCCACCTGGGCACGGCCGACGATCTCGGCGACGAACGACTGGCGCACCGGCACTTCCACCGCGGAGAACGAGCCGAGGACGAAGCACAGCAGGTAGACATGCCACACCTGCACCACGCCGGTCACATCGAGCAGGCCGAGCACCAGGGCGCACGACGCGAGGCCGATCTGCACGCCGATCAGGAGTTTGCGTTTGTCCAGCCGGTCGGCGAGCACGCCCGCCCACAGGGAGAACAGCAGCGTCGGCAGGAATTGCAGCGCGGCGGCGACGCCGAGGGCGACCGGGTCGTTGCCGGTGAGCACCAGCACCAGCCAGTCCTGGGCGATGCGCTGCATCCAAGTGCCCACATTGGACACGACACTGCCCGCGGCGAACAGTCGGTAGTTGCGGATGCGCAGCGAGGAGAACATCCCTGGCCGCTGTTTGTCCGAAGTGGATGGTGGAGGTGCGGTCGGCCTAGGCGGGGGCAGGGAAGAGTCGCGCTGCTCTCGGGTTCCGTCCGCGTAGGCTCGCACTAGTTCTGGTTCCCCGCCATCCTGTCGATGATCTCGGCGGCCTGGGCGAGGATCGCTCGCTCACCGTCGTCGAGTTCGGCCAATCGTCGGTCCAGCCACGCTTCGCGCGCGGAGATGTCCGCCTGGATGTAGGCGGTCCCCGCCTCGGTCAGCGCCACGATCGCCTGCCGCCCGTCCCGCGGGTGCGGGGAGCGGGTCAGGTAGCCCGCGTCTTCCAGGGCCGCGATCACCCGGGTCATCGACGGCGGCTGCACGCCTTCCTTCGCTGCGAGTTCCCCCGGCGAGAGCGGACCACACTTGTGCAGGCACGACATCGCCGAAAGCTGGGTCAGGGTGACCTGGGAGCTTGCTGTGCTCGCGCGCTGGGCCCGGAGCCTGCGGTTGAGCCGCACCACGGCCAGTCGCAACCGGCTGGTGAGCGCTCGTTCGGCTGACTCCTCCGACACGATCGTTAGCATAACTCACTAAACGGTCGTGTACTACCGGTTACGTCCTAGGTCACAGCCCGTCGAGCGCCCCGAACACACGCGCCCGCAGCAGTTCGTACTGCTCTCGGCAGCGCCGGGGCGGGCCTGCCGGGCGGGCGACGACCTCGCCCGGCCCCACCAGCTCGTCCACCGCGAACTGCTCCCTGGTCAGGTCGACCTCGATCGCGCCTACCCGGTTCCACCAGTGGTACCGGACCCGACAGCCCAGCCCACCACCAGCGCGGACCTCGGCGAGCACGAGGTCGCCGCCGACCAGATCGTGCAAGACCAGCGCGGTGGGGCCGCACTGGCCGCGGGCGGGGTTGTTCGGGCGCCAGTCCGCCAGGTCGTCGGGGTCGCAGGTGTCGCGGCCCCAGCCCGCGCGGATCGCGGCCTCGATGCCCGCCAGCGTGGGCGGGGTCATCCGAGCGCCGCCTTGATCGGGTCGATGGCGAAGTAGACGACGAACGCCGCGGCCACCGCCCACAGCAGAGGGTGCACGCCGCGGGCCTTGCCGGTGACCGCGCGCAGCAGGACGTAGCTGATGAACCCGGCGCCGATGCCGTTGGCGATGGAATACGTGAACGGCATGACCACGATGGTGAGGAACGCGGGCAAGGCGACCGTGAAATCGGTGAAGTCGATTTCCCGGATCTGGCTCATCATCATCGCGCCGACCACGACCAGCGCCGGCGCGGCGGCCTCGATCGGGACGACCCGGTAGAGCGGGGTCAGGAACATCGCGGCGAGGAACAGCAGGCCGGTGACCACATTGGCCAACCCGGTTCGCGCGCCCTCGGCGATGCCCGCGGCCGACTCGATGTAGACCGTGTTGGAACTCGATGACGCCGCGCCGCCCGCGACCGCGCCGACGCCGTCGACGAACAGCGCCTTGCTGGTGTTCGGCAGTTGGCCGTCCGCGTCGACCAGGCCCGCTTCCTTGCCCAGGCCGGTCATCGTGCCGATGGTGTCGAAGAAGTCGGTGAGCACGAGGGTGAACACCAGCAGCGCCGCGGTGATCGCCGGGACCCGCCACCACGCGCCGAAGGAGATGTCGCCGACCAGCGACAGGTCCGGCAGCGACAGCACCTCGTCCGGCAGCGCCGGATAGCCCAGGTTCCAGCCCTTCGGGTTCACCCCACGCGACGGCCCGACCTTGGCGATGGCCTCGATGACCAGGGACAGCGCCGTCGCGGCGAGCACGCCGATGAGGATCGCGCCACGCACCCGCTTCGCGACCAGGACGCCCATCAGCACCAGCCCGACGACGAACACCAGCGTCGGCCAGGACGCGATCGACCCGTTGATGCCCAGCCCCACCGGCACCGTCGTGCCAGCGCTGTCCGGGACGCGCCGCACGAACCCGGCGTCGACCAACCCGATCAGCGCGATGAACAGCCCGATGCCCACCGCGATCGCCGACTTCAACGGACCCGGCACGGCGTTGAACACCGCCGTCCGCACCCCGGTGACCACCAGCAGCAGCACGACGATCCCGTTGACCACCACCAGCCCCATGGCCTCCGGCCAGGTCATCTGCGGCGCGATGGTGACCGCCACCAGCGTGTTGATGCCCAGCCCGGTGGCCAGCGCGAACGGGAAGTTCGCGACCAGCCCGAACAGGATGGTCATCACCCCGGCCACCAGCGCGGTCACCGCCGCGACCTGGTCGACCGGCAGGATGTCGCCGAACAGGTCCCGGTGCGCGGCGGCGTCGTCCGCGGCGAAACTGCCGATGATCAACGGGTTGAGCACCACGATGTAGGCCATGGTCACGAACGTGACGAGCCCGCCGCGCACTTCCCGGGCAGGCGTCGAACCCCGTTCGCTGATCTTGAAGAACCGGTCGAGAGCGGAGCGGGGCGGGGTGTCCGTGGCCATGCCGTAGCCTCCCGGTTGTGGCCGGACCGACCGAAGACCAGGCCCCCCTGCGCCCCGTGCCCCCGCTGCCGCGGCGGCTGCTGGCGCTGGGGCCCATCGTGTACCTCGGGACCGGCGTCTGGTTCCTGGCGGCGATCGTCCTGCTGATAGCCCGCTACGGCTTCGACAGGACGCCGCCGATCTGGCTGTGGACGGCGTTGTCCGGTGCGGCTCTGGGCATAGTAGGCGCCCTGGTCATGCTGTGGCAGCGTCGTGCGGCGAACCGGGGGTCTCGGGGGGCGCAGAAGCTCGACTAGTCCTTGCTGGGTTCCGTGGCTGGCTTCTGTGGGGCTGCTCTCTGGGGTTCCGTAGGGCGTGGCTTGGGTGGGGTTGCTCGATGGGGTGGAGTGGTTTCTTTGGGGCCCCTATGAAGGAAGATCCCGTCGTGGGAAAGACGGGTGGGGTGCCTTCGGCCCCACGACCACGGCGAGTTTAGGGATCTTCCTTCACCCCCAAAGAAACCACTCCACCCCATCGAGCACTGGGCGAGCCTCGGTTCGGCTTCGTGGGGGGGTTGGGTTCGCTCCCTGTTCAACCCGTCTGGTGCTTGGCAGGGTTGGGTACGGCTTTGCGGGGGAAGGCAGATGAGGACAGGCTCAGGTGAGCTCAGGTGAGGTAGTGGGCCGGTTCCTCGATCAGCGCGGTGAAGGTGTGTCGGTCGGTCCAGCGGTCGGTGGTCCAGGCCAGGGCGCGGGCCAGGGCTTCCGGGGTGTCCTCGCAGTGGACGACGTTGTCCACCACCCACCAGGTCACATTGTGTTCGCCGGTGGTGGTGCGGACTAGGAGTTTGTCGTGGACCATGGCGCTGCCGATGGGGATCTCCACGTGCAGGAGTTCGCAGGCGGCGGCTACCGCGCCCAGGTCGGACCAGGGGACGGGGTCGCCGGTGGAGGTGATCTCGCCGCCTACCTCTTCTGTGGCCAGGGGGAGGTCGAGCAGTTCCGCCAAGGGGTCGGCTAGGGCGAAGTCGGGGCCAGCGGAGACCACCTGGTCCTCGTCCAGGACCGCGAGGAGCCAAGGGGCGTCGAGGACAACGCAGTCGGTGGACACGGTGCCCGCGAGGGTGCGGGTGTGCTCCGGGAGGCGGACGTCGGCTGGGTCGAACAGCTCGTCGGAGACGGCCTCGGCCAGGGCGGCGTGGGTGCGCAGGACCGCGCCGGGGTGCAGGGCGCGGTCGGGGTCGCCTAGGCGGATCAGCAGGTCTTCGGCGTCGTCGGCGTTGTCCACGCGGAGTTCGGTGCGCACGCCGATGGCGGCCAGGACTCGCGGGTCGACGCCGATGTCGGGCAGCACGTCGTACAGGCCTGCCAGGTCGTGGGCCTCGGGGAGTCGCCAGTCGGTGGGGGCGGCGCCGTCGAGGACGGCGTTGCGGGCGATCCACCAGCCGGTGTAGCCACCTGGCTCGTGCAGGGCTCGCCAGGTGTCAGGCTCGGCGGCGAGCAGGCTCAGCGCGCGCGGCCAGGCGTCGTCGGTGACCAGGTCCAAGTCGCGGACGGCGAGGACGCGGGCCGGGGGCTCAGGCTGGGCGTCCCACCAGTCGGGCTCGTCGGCCAGGCCGTGGTCGGGGCCGGTGGGGGCCTCGTCCACGACCAGCGCGAACGCGTCCAGGACGCCGAGGGCGGTCAGGACATGCTCGGGCCACTCCGCGGCGACCGACTCGGCCAGCACGCCGACCGGCGCGTCCTCGTCCAGCACGTCCAGCAGCGGGGAGCCAGGCAGCGCGAGCTCGTCCGCGCGCCGCCAGTCGCCCACCGAGTCCGGCAGCGCCAAAGCGCCCAGCCAGGGGCGTTCACCGGTGCGCACACCGGCGTCGCGCACCAGCCGCAGCACGACCGACACTAAGCCGGAAATGTCCACACCGGACTCGGCGTCGTCCAGGCTGCGTTCCACCGCGTCCTGCAGGCCGCCCGCGTCGAGCAGGTCGACCGCGCTGCCGCGGTGCGCGCCGAGGCGTTCGAGCACCGGGTGCGCGGCCAGCGGGTGAACCACGCGCAGCGCGCCCACTTCGCTGCGGGTCAACAGGTCCAGCAGTTCCGCGTCGTCGACCAGGACCGCGCCGCGCGGGCCGGGCAGGGTGCGGCCATCGGCGAGCGGGACGGGCAGGCCGCCCAGCTCCATGCGGGCGGTGGCGTCGGTCTCGGCCGCGGGCGCCAGCGCCGAGTACAGGCGGTGCCACCAGCGCGGCGAGCGGGTGGTGCCGGTGATCGCGGCGACGACCTCGGCCAGCCGCAGCCGGGGCACGTCCAGGGCGGCGAGCGCGGCGGCGTGCGGCTGCCCGGACAGGGCGCCGTCCGCGAGGTTCGGGATCACCTCCGACAGCAGGTCCGCCAAGCCGTCCGACTCGACGTCGAGGACTTGCGCGCGGGCGGGCGCGAGCCAGCGCGGCTCGTCATCGCCCGCGGCTGGCAGCCAGGATGCCTTGCGCAGCGCGGAAAGCAGCAGCTCGCGCAGCTTGTCGTCCACTTCGGACAGCGGGAAGCCGACCAGCGGCACCAGCGCCGTCCGGTGCTCGGCTGGCGCCAGCGCCACCAGGTCCGGGTAGGCGCGAGCGGCCTCGGCGAGCACCGCGTCGGCCGCCGCCCCTGGCCGCAGCCGACGCCGCGACGGCTCGATCGGCAGCGTCGCCACCAGCCGCGCGGGCAGGGACAGCCGCTCGTCGGTCGGGGTCGGCGCGTGCAGCACATCGTCGCCAAGGGGTTGCGGCACACCGTCTTGGTCGACCTTGGCCGCCCAGCAGACCGTCCACTGTGGCCGTTCGCGGGCCTCGACGCCCAGGCTTTCCACGATGTCGCGCGGCAGCACACCCTCGACGCGGTGCAGCAACCAGGACACCACACCATCGGGCCCGTGGATCGCCACCCGCGCCGGATCGGCGTCGACCCGCCACCACGCGGCGTCGCCGATCTCGATACGGCCCAGGGCGGGCAGCGCGAGCAGCAGATCGACCGCCTGCGCGGCGAACCCGGCGAGCAGCGCGGCGCCATCCACGTCCGCGCGCAACGGCAGCCGCACCTCGGTCGCGAACCCGGTGGGCGGTCGCTCTTGCGCCGCCGTGGGCCACACCAGGCGCAGCACGGGAACGCGCCCACCGCGGTCGGCGGCCCGCGCGGCGAGTTCGGGGTGGTCGGCGAGCGCTCGGCGGGTCTCGTCGGCGGAGAAGGCGACTCCCCCGTTCGCCGACACCACCCTCGGCGCGTCCGTGACGGCGAGGACAGCGGCGAACCCGACGCCGAACTGCCCGACCCCCTGCGCTGGCCGCTTCGCCGACGCCCGCAGCGACGCCAGCGCGGTCACCCCATCGGCGTCCAACGGCCGCCCAGTGTTGGCCGCCCGCAGCTCACCATCCACAAAGGACACCCGAAGCGTGCCCGCCCCCTCGGCGGCGTCGGCGGCGTTCTGCGCCAACTCGACCAGCAGCCGGTCCCGGTACCCGCCGAGATAGAGGTCTTCCTCAGCGTTGGCGTCTTCCCGAAAGCGGGTCGGCGATGAAGCCCACGCGCTCAGCACGGACGCTCGCAGCGCCGCGGTGCCGAACGGGTCGTCGGGGGCGCTCACCCGCGCTGGTCGGACTCGGGCTGACCGGACGGGTCAGCGGCGATCTCACCCAACTCCACCCCGGCCACCGCCTGCTCGACGGCCGCCTCGGAAGGCTGCCCGGCACTCTCACCCGCGTCTTCGACACCCGCGGAATCCACCGAGTCGGCGATCACCGCGGACTCGGCAGGCTCGTCACCGGCGGACGCGATGCCCGCGGGAACGCTGGGTTCGACACCGGCCCACTCGCCCACCGGCTCAACCGACGCCTCAGCTGCGTCCGGCTCGCCAGCGGCCTCGCCGACGATCGGTTCGGCGGACACCTCTTCACTCGACTCGCCCGCCACATCCGGCCCAGGGGTCTCCGACTCCACAGCCACGTCGACCGTTTCAGTCGACTCGGCCGCCGCCTCCGGCCCAGGAGTCTCCGCATCGGCCTCGACCGGCACTTCCGGCTCCATAGCCGCATCGACCGCGTCCGGCTCGGCCCCGGTCGAGTCTTCCGCACCGGGCTCGGCGGCGCTTTCCTCGACGAGAGGTTCGCCAGTCGCGGCGTCGGTCACCTCGACTGTGTCAGCGGGGGCGGCCTCGTCCACGGGCGCGATCTCGGAGACCTCGGCCATCTCGGCGGCGGACTCGTCCTCGGCCGACACCTCGTCGTCAGCGGAAGGCTCGTCGTCGGTCGGGGTGACGTGCACGATGTCGAGCTGGGCGTCGTCGTAGATCAGGTCGGCGACCAGGACCGGGGAGACCTGCTCCACCTCGGCCTCGGAGTGGGCGCCGCAGCCGTAGCCAGCGTGCACGACGCGGCCGTCAGCGGGGGCGATCTCGTTGCCGCAGACCCCGAAGGCCGCGCTCAGCGAACCCGCCACCGGCAGGTAGAAGCCGCAGGTGCCGCACGGGGCCGGGGCGCTGCGGGCCATGTCGGCTCCGGGGCCGAACTCGCCGCTCTGCCAGCGTTCGGCGGCGTCAACGCGGCCGAAGCGGGACAGCACCCGGGGCCGGCCCAGGCCGGTCTCCATGGCGACTTCCTCGACGGCCGGGTCGTCGGACTGGAGGTACGCGGGCGCCAGACGCGGGTCGTCCGGCGCGGTGGGCAGCAGGTCGCCGACGCCGAGGTCGCCCGCCTGGACCCGGTCCTGCCACGGCACCCACGGCGGCGCGACCAGCGCGTCCGGCCCGGGCAGCAGCACGACCTCGCTGACGGTCACCGGCTCGCCCTGGCCAGCGCTGGCGACGGTGACGGCCCAGCGCCAGCCGCGGTAGCCGGGTTTGTCGGCCTCGAACAGGTGAGTGGCCGAGTTCGCGTCCTCGACGCGCACGGAGACGTGCTCGCCGACCTCCGCCCCGGCCTGGACCCGCGCGGCGGCGCGCGCGAACTCGACCGCCGCGATCAGCGCGGGGTCGGTCACGGCTTCTGGAGCTGGCGTCGAGGTCATCACGCCTGATTGTGCCCCACGCCCCGATCGGGCCACACAGCCGTGTCACGCTTGTGCCGTGTCCGCCCGTCTGACCGCGCTCACCGCCGCCGCCGCGTGCCTCGCGGCGGGTTGCGCGACGAGCGCGCCCGCCCCCGAGACCCACCCGGGCACCCCCCGGCTGCGGGCCGAGGTGATCGCCGAGATCCCGCACGACACGGCCGCGTTCACCCAGGGCCTCGAACTCGCCGACGGCGTCCTCTACGAGGGCACCGGGCAGGAAGGCCGGTCGGAGCTGCGGGCCACCGACCCGGCGACCGGGGCCGTCCGGAGCCGCACAGCGCTGCCGCCGGACTTCTTCGGCGAGGGCATCACCGTGGTCGGCGACCGGATTTGGCAGCTCACCTGGCAGGAGGGCGTGGCCATCGAGCGCGACCGCGCCTCCCTGGCCGAGCGCCGTCGGGTCACCTACGAGGGTGAAGGCTGGGGCATCTGCCACGACGACGCGGGCGGCAGGCTGGTCATGAGCGACGGCTCGGACGTGCTGACCTTCCGCGACCCGGACACGTTCGCCGAACTCGGCGACGTCCGGGTCCGCGCTGACAGCGGCCCGGTAAGCAAGCTGAACGAGCTGGAATGCGTCAACGGCACGGTGTACGCGAACGTCTGGCAGACCGACCAGATCGTGCGCGTCGACCCCGAGACCGGCGCGGTCACCGCCATCGCGGACCTCTCCGGCCTGCTCCCGCCGCGGCAGCGGGCGAACACCGATGTGCTCAACGGGATCGCCGCCGTCCCCGGCACCGACGAGTTCCTGGTGACCGGCAAACTGTGGCCGAAGCTCTTTCGGGTCCGGTTCGCCGAGGGCGGCTGAGAACTCGCCCCGTCCGAGTACTGCTATAGCCCTCGGTACGGCAGGATGGTCCTGTGATTCGCAACGGCCCCGCTGATCAGCCGCCATCCGGCCGCCGAGGCCGCGAAGGCCGGTTCGGCGCGGGCCGAAAAGCCCGCCGGGGCTGGGCCGACGCGCCCCAGCCGCCCTGGCGCGACCCGGAGCCGCCGCACCCGGAGCCCAGGCAGCCGAGAAGCTGGACCCACCGCGAGCCACCGCCGCCGCGCAATCCCACGCGCAGGCTGGAGCGCCCCGACGAGCCGGACTACGAGACCTACGGCGACCGGTACCGCGACAGCCAGTACGACAGCCAGTACGACCACCGGCACGGCGACCGCTACGACGACCGGTACCGCGACCGCTACCAAGACCGCCGCTACGACGACCGGTATGACGACCGATACGACAGCCGGTACGAAGACCGCCGCCCGGATAGTCGCTATCCGGACGAGCACTACCGCGATAACCGCTACCGCGACAGCGCTGACCGGGACGAGCACTACCGGGATGACCGTTACCGCGAGGAGCCGCCCGCGCCCGGCGCACCGCAGTTCCCCAAGAAGCTGACGGTCACCCGGGTCGCCGCGCTGCGCGGCAAGCAGCTGACCAGCCAGGCGGTGAACGCCTTCCACAAGGCGACCAGGGCCGACGGCGCGGACAAGTCCGGCCTGACCTCGCTCACCTACGCCACCATGCTCAACTACGCCGGTGACGCCGCGATGGCCGTCGCGCTGGCGAACACCCTGTTCTTCTCCGCCGCCAGCGGCGAGAGCAAGGGCAAGGTCGCGCTGTACCTGCTGATCACCGTGGCCCCGTTCGCGCTGCTGGCCCCGGTCATCGGCCCGATGCTCGACCGGCTCCAGCGCGGGCGCAGGCTCGCCATGTGCGCGGCCTCGGCAGGCCAGGCGCTCATGTGCGTGATCATGGCCCTGCACTTCGACGACTGGATGCTCTACCCGGCGGCACTGGGCAAGATGGTGCTCTCGAAGTCGTTCACCGTGCTCAAGGCGGCGATCACTCCGAGAGTGCTACCGCCAGAGATCACACTCGCCAAGTCCAACGCGCGGCTCACGGTGTTCGGGCTGGCCGCTGGTGGGGTGTTCGGCGCGTTCGCGGCGCTGTTCGCCAACATCTTCGACTCACCGGGCGCGCTCTGGTTCACCGTAGTGATCTGCCTGTTCGGGGCCGTCCAGGCGCTGCGCATCCCCGCCTGGGTGGAGGTCACCGAGGGCGAGGTCCCCGCCTCCATCAGCGCCCACCCCAAGCAGGCGAAACGCCAGCCCATGGGCCGCCACGTGGTGGTGTCGCTCTGGGGCAACGGCACCATCCGCGTCCTCACCGGCTTCCTGATGATGTTCGCCGCGTTCGCCGTCCGCGCCGAACACGAGGCCGCCCCGTTCCAGCAACTGCTGCTGCTCGGCCTGATCGCGGGCGCGGCTGGCCTGGGCAGCTTCGTCGGCAACGGCATCGGCGCCCGACTGCACGTGGGCAACCCGGAGCAAGTCGTCCTGGGCTGCGCGATCGGCGCCCTGACCTCGACCGTGATCGCCACCTTCGCGGCGGGCATCGTCACCGCCGCCCTAGTCGGCCTAGTCGGCGCCATCGCCAGCGCCCTGGCCAAGAACAGCCTCGACGCGGTGATCCAGGACGACCTCCCGGAGGAGTCCCGCGCGTCGGCCTTCGGCCGCTCGGAGACCGTGCTGCAACTGGGCTGGGTGTTCGGCGGCGCCGTGGGCGTCCTGCTGCCCCCCATCTGGTGGGTCGGCTTCCTGGTCGTCTCCGCGATGCTGGCCCTAGGCCTAGTCCAAACCCTGATGTCCCGCCGAGGCGCCACCCTCATCCCCGGCCTGGGCGGCGACCGCCCAGCTCACCCCGGCCGCGCCACCCGGCAACCAAGGGGCCGTTTCCGCCCCGCCGCGCTACCCGAGGGACCACCACCGCACACCGTCCACCAGGACCCGTAGGGTCGCACCCGTGCGCCGAGTCCTGACCGCTGCCCTGGCCTGCACGGCCGCCGTCCTCACCGCCTGCGGAACCCCGCAGCCCCCCGAGGTCACCTTCTACGCCGACGGCAACACAGTCCGGGTGACCCCGCAAATCCTCTGCGAGGTAGGCACCCAGGAATGCCTCCAGAACGAGGACGCGGTGGCAAGCCTGCACATCCGCCCAGGCAAACCAGTTCAGGTCTCAGTCCCGGCAGACATAGCCCAAAGCCCCTGGGGCGTCGCCTTCTCTTACCTAGACCGCGAAGGCAAACGAGTAGACGCCAGCAGCCGCGTCTTCTTCCCCAAGGACAACCAGTTCGCCTACACCCTCGAACTACCGGACAACGCAGACCGCCTACTGATAGCCGCAGTCCAGAAACTGGCGGTCATCAACGGAGACCAACTCCTGGTCAGCGGCTACTGGATCCTGCAAGCCCGCCCCTAAGAAGAACCCTCCTGCCAGGCACTCGATGGGAGCGGAGACAGCGAACCCAACCCCCCTGCCAGGCCGAACCAACGCCCGCCAGGTGCTCGATGGGGTGGAGTGGTTTCTTTGGGGGAGAAGGAAGATCGCTAAGCTGGCCGCGCGTGTGATGCCGAAGGCTTCCCACCCTCTTTCACACGGGCGATCTTCCTTCGTAGGGGCCCCAAAGAAACCACTCCACCCCATCGAGCAACCCCACAAAGACCCCAGCAACCTACGGATCAAGCTCCCGAGCCACAGCCCGCACAACCTCAGCCATCCGCTTGGTCACCTTCCGATCCGGATACCGCCCCCGGGCCAGATCAGGCTGAACCGCCGACTCCAGCATCTTGATCATGTCCTCGACCAGCCCGTGCAGCTCCTCAGCGGGCCGCCGACGCGCCTCGACCACCGAGGGCGGCGCGTCGATCAGCCGGACGGACAGCGCCTGCGGCCCCCGTCGACCGTCCGCGACGCCGAACTCGATGCGCTGCCCGGCCTTGAGTCCGGGCACCCCCGCTGGCAGCGCGGACGCGCGGACGTAGACGTCCTCGCCACCGTCCTGCGTGACGAACCCGAAGCCCTTCTCCGAGTCGTACCACTTGACCTTGCCGGTCGGCACTGATCTCACCGTTCCCTCGTCGTCTTGTCTCGCCCGCGCGGCACTGACCCTCGCCCCGCGCAAGACGAACGCGCCCTGGGGCGTGCCCGGGGCGCGTCACTCCAGCCTATGCCACGGCTCTAAGTTCGCCTCAGCACCACCTCAGCGTTACCCGGTGGCTTCGCTGAGGGCGAAACGGTTCGCACGCCTATCCTGTTCCCATGACCGCCTCAACACACGGCGACCGGGCTCCGCGCGTCGCGTTCCTCTTGTTCGCCGTCGGCCTGCTGGCGGTCGTCGCGATCTTCGTTCTCGCCGCCCTTGACCGGCAGGCGCCGTGGCTGTGGGCGGTGTCGATGGGCCTGCCCGCCGGTCTGGTCGTCGGCGTCGTGCACGTCGTGCGCCGCCGCTAACCGCCTAGGTGCCCGGCGAGCCAGGCCGGGAACTCGGCCAGGCTTTCCAGCACCACGTCAGCGCCTGCCGCGCGCAGGTCAGCGGCGGTGTAGGGGCCGGTGGCGACGCCGACCGGGACGGCTCCGGCGACCAGGGCGCCCGCGATGTCGCCGCCGTGGTCGCCGACGAACACGCCCGCGCCGTGCTCGATGAGGGTCTCGCCCTTGGCCTCGGCCCAGCGCTCGCCCACGACCACATCGACGTCCCAGCCGAGCGCGGCGAGGTGGCGGACGGCGTTGGGACCGTACTTGCCGGTGACGACCAGGGTCCGCCCGCCCGCCGCCCGCACGGCGTCGAGGGCTTCACCGGCGCCCGGTAGCGCCACCGTCGCGGGAATGACCAGTTCCGGGTAGAGCGCGCGAAAGCGATCCACCAACGCGGGAATCCGCTCCTCCGGGGCCTCGAACCCCTGGAGGATCAGTTCCAGCGGCGGCCCCAGGTTGGCCGCGAAGCGCTCGCCGTCCAAGGCCAGCCCGGACTCCTCGGCCAGCGCGTTCATCGCCGACACCATGCCCGGCCGGGGATCGATGAGCGTCATGTCCAGGTCGAACCCGACCACCAGGCTGGTCACGCGCCCATCCTAGGCGGGTTCGGTCGCGGCGTCGGCGAGGCCGAGGATTTCGACGGCGGCCTGGCGCATTTCGACTTTGCGGATTTTCCCGGTGACGGTCATGGGGAACTCGGTCACCACGTGGACGTAGCGGGGGATTTTGTAGTGGGCGAGTTTGCCCGCGCAGAACTCGCGGATTTCCTCGGTGGTGACGGGGGCGGCGCCGTCGCGCATGCGGACCCAGGCCATCAATTCTTCGCCGTAGCGGTCGTCGGGAACGCCGATCACCTGGGCGTCGAGGATTCGGGGGTGGGTGTAGAGGAACTCTTCAATTTCCCGCGGGTAGATGTTCTCGCCGCCGCGAATGACCATGTCCTTGATGCGGCCGGTGATGGCGAGGTAACCGTCGTCGTCCATCACCGCTAGGTCGCCGGTGTGCATCCAGCGGGCGCTGTCGATCGCCTCTGCGGTTTTGTCGGGTTGGTCCCAGTAGCCGAGCATCACCGAATAGCCGCGGGTGCAGAACTCGCCGGGCACACCCCTGGGCACGGTCAGGCCCGTTTCCGGGTCGATGATTTTGACCTCCAGGTGCGGGTGCACCCGGCCGACCGTGGACACGCGGCGGTCGATGGAGTCGTCGGCGCGGGTCTGCGCGGAGACCGGGGACGTCTCGGTCATGCCGTAGCAGATGGCCACTTCCGCCATGCCCAGCCGGTCGATGACCTGCTTCATCACCTCGACCGGACACGGTGAGCCCGCCATGATCCCGGTGCGCAGCGCGCTCAGGTCCACCGTGTCCACGGCGGGTTCGGCGAGGATGGCGATGAACATCGTCGGCACCCCGTACAGCGCGGTGCAGTTCTCTTCCGCGACGGCGGCCAGAGTGGCGCCCGGATCGAACGCGGGGGCCGGAATGATGACGCAGGCGCCATGACTGGTGGCCGCGAGATTGCCCATGACCATTCCGAAACAGTGGTAAAAGGGAACCGGGATGCAAATGCGGTCGTGCTCGGTGTAATGGCACAGCTCGCCGATGAAGAAGCCGTTATTGAGGATGTTGTGGTGCGACAGGGTCGCGCCCTTGGGGAATCCGGTTGTGCCGGACGTGTACTGGATGTTGATCGGGTCGTCGGCGGAAAGGGTGCGGCCCACCGCCGCCAAGTCCGCGGTGCTCTCGTCGCGGACGAGGTCGTCCCAGGACTCTTCGCCGATGAGGACGACGTCCCGCAGCGCCGCGCAGTCCGGGCGCGCTTCCTCGATCATCGCCGCGTAGTCGGACGTCTTGAACGACGGCGCGGAGACCAGTGTCCGGATGCCCGCCTGGTTGAGCACATACCGCAGCTCGTGCCCGCGATAGGCGGGGTTGATGTTGACCAGGATCGCCCCGATTTTCGCCGTCGCGTACTGCGTGAACACCCACTCCGCGCAGTTCGGCGCCCAGATCCCGACCCGGTCGCCCTTGCCGACGCCGAGCTCAAGCAGCCCGCGCGCCACGGCCTCGACCTCCGCCGCCAGCTCCCGGTACGTCCACCGCCTGCCGGTGGCCCGTTCCACCAGCGCCTCCCGCTCGCCGTGCGCGGCGACGGCGCGGTCGAAGTTGGCGCCAATGGTGTCGCCGAGCAGCGGCGTCCGCGACGTCCCTGACGCGTAGCTGGGCAGTGCTGGCTGGGTCGTCGCTGGCATCGCTGGCCCTCCCGGAGCTGGCTGAGTCCTGATCGCCATCCTTCCCCCGATCGGGTCGCCCGCGCAGCTCCAGCTGGGGGATGCGCCGACCAGGTAGCGTTGATGTTGTGCGACTACTGCTGAACGTCATCTGGCTGGTGCTGTGCGGCTTCTGGATGGCCCTGGGCTATTTGTTCGCCGGGATCATCTGCTGCATCCTGGTCATCACCATCCCGTTCGGCCTGGCGTCGTTCCGGATCGCGAACTACGCGCTGTGGCCCTTCGGCCGCACCATCGAGACCCGCCGCGACGCGGGCGCGCCGTCGATGATCGGCAATGTCATCTGGATCGTCTTCGCGGGTTGGTGGCTGGCGCTCGGGCACGTCGTGACCGGTTTCCTGCTGTGCGTGACGATCATCGGCATCCCGCTGGGCATCGCCAACTTCAAGATGATCCCGGTGTCGCTGGTCCCGCTCGGCTCCCGGATCGTGCCGGTGGACGGTCCTAGTCGGATTCCGACGGCAGCGTGACGACCAGGCACGGGCCGCCGACGAACAGGCCAGCGTCGACGCCGAGGGCTTTGCCGCCCGCGTACTCGTAGGGGCCCTCGACCTGCGCCGGGAGGACGCCGAGCTGGTCGGCGATGACGCTGTGGCCGTGCACGACCCGGCTGCCGCCCAGGGTGGTCAGCAGGTCGTCGGCCGCGGCCTCGCCGTGCGGGCCGCGGAAGGCGTAGCGGGTGGTCATCCGCCGCCACACCTCCCACCACTCGGCCAGGTCGTCGCCGTGCAGGACGGCGCGGACGGCGTCGTTGACCGAGTCGATGTCCTCGCCCCAGGTGAGGTATTCGAGGGTGTCGGAGTGCATGAGCAACTGGTCGCCGACCAGGGTGAGGACGGGGCGGTCGGTCAGCCAGGCCACGTGCTCGTCGGTCAGCGCCTCCTGGTCGCTGACCATGCCGCCGTTCATCTCCCAGCTCCGCGCGAAGCTGCGCGGGCCGAAGTCGGAGGGCACCTCGGCGTCGCCGAACTTGTGCATGCCCAGCAGCAGGATCTCGTGGTTGCCGAGCAGCGTCTCGACCTGCCCGCCCGCCGCGGCGGCCTGCTCGACCAAGCGCATCACCAAGTCGATCACGCCGATGCCGTCGGGGCCGCGGTCCACGAAGTCGCCCAGGAACCACAGGTGGGCCTCGCCGCCGCACCAGGAGCCGTCGTCGTCCACGAGACCGGCGCGGCGCAGGGCGTCGAGCAGTTCCGCGCGGTGACCGTGCACATCGCCCACGACATAGGTCGTGGGTGTCTTCACCTCGGTCCCCGATGGGCTGTCTTGCTGCACAGCACTGACGATAGGCGAGCCGAACACCGAGCGCGCTGTGATCGGCACCCAGACGCACCCGTGGTGACCAGCCGTAATCGGGTTGGCACGATCGGATTATAGATCGGAAAACGGGTCCGCGGTCCGGCCGACCAGATCCGCGACCGAATCGATCACTCGGGTCGGCCGGTACGGGTACAGCTCGGCGGTCTCCCTGGTCGAGATGCCGGTCAGCACCAAGATCGTGTTCAGGCCCGCCTCCAGGCCGGTGCGGACGTCGGTGTCCATCCGGTCGCCGATCATCAGCGTGCTCTCCGAGTGCGCGCCGAGCGCCCGCAGGGCCGAGCGCATCATCAACGGGTTCGGCTTGCCCACGTAATAAGGCTCCCGGCCGGTGGCCCGCTCGATGAGCGCGGCGACCGACCCGGTGGCAGGCAGCGAGCCCTCCCGGCTGGGGCCGGTGGCGTCGGGGTTGGTCGCGATGAACCGGGCGCCCTCCTCGACCAGGCGGATGGCGCGGGTGATGGCGGTGAAGCTGTAGGTGCGGGTCTCGCCGAGGATCACGTAGTCCGGGTCGCGGTCGGTGAGGACGTAGCCGATCTCGTGCAGGGCGGTGGTCAGCCCCGACTCGCCGATGACGTACGCCGTGCCGCCGGGGCGCTGGCTGTCGAGGAACCGCGCGGTGGCCAGCGCGGAGGTCCAGATCGCCTGCTCGGGCACGTCGAGGCCGGTGCGCAGCAGCCGGGCCCGCAGGTCGCGCGGGGTGTAGATGGAGTTGTTGGTGAGCACGAGGAACGACGTGCCCGCCGCGGTCAACTCCTTGATCAGCTCGTCCGCGCCGGGGACCAGGTGCTCCTCGCGCACCAACACCCCGTCCATGTCCATCAGGTACGTCCAGCGGCCGGTCATGACAGGAGGCTACCCACGCCCCTCTAGCTATAAGAGATAAGAACGGACTTACGGTGTCTCCACGATGACCTGAGTTGCCTTTACCAGCGCCACGGCAAGCACGCCGGGTTCGAGGCCCATCTCGCGTACCGCCTCCGCGCTCATCAGCGACACCACCCGGTGCGGCCCGCACTGGATCTCGACCTGCGCCATGACCCGGTCGGCGACCACGTCGGTGACCAGCCCGACGAACCGGTTGCGGGCGGAGCGGCCCGCGGTGATCGGATCGGGGATCTCGGTGGCCTGGTCGCGGGCGAACGCGGCGAGGGCAGCGCCGTCGACCACCTTGCGCCCGGCGGCGTCCGCGTCGGCGGGCAGGTGGCCCGCGTCGACCCAGCGGCGGACGGTGTCGTCGCTCACCCCGAGCAGCCTGGCGGCCTCGGACAACCTGAAATACGGCATGCGCCGACGGTATCGGCCCGCGTCCCGGCGCCACGGACTAATGGTCACCCAGCGCTAATGTTCGGCCGACCAGGTCACTTGTCGGTGACAACGTCTACCCTAGATCGGGTGACAGCGGTTCCTCTCGGGCTTCCGGCAGTGCCGGGCCCGCACGCCGCCAGGCCGGACACCCCGGGCCTGGTGGATCGGTTCGGCCGGGTGGCCACCGATCTGCGGGTGTCGCTCACCGACCGCTGCAACCTCCGGTGCACCTACTGCATGCCCGCCGAAGGGCTCGACTGGATGCCCGGCGGCGAGATGCTTACCGACGACGAGTTGAACCGGCTTATCCGGATCGCGGTAGTGCGCCTAGGTGTGACTAACGTCCGGTTCACCGGTGGCGAACCGACGCTGCGCAAGGGCATCGAGCGGATCATCGCGGCCGCGGCGGCGTTGACACCCCGGCCCCGGATTTCCATGACCACCAACGGAATCGGGCTCGCGCGCCGGGCCGAGGCGCTGGCCGAGGCTGGCCTGGACCGGATCAACGTCTCGCTCGACACCATCCGGCGGGACCGCTATGCCGAGATCACCCGACGCGACCGGCTTTCCGATGTCCTCGAAGGACTTGCCGCCGCGCAAGAGGCTGGGCTTACCCCGGTCAAGGTAAACGCGGTCCTCTTGCGCGGTGTCAACGACGACGAAGCCGTGCCACTGCTGCGCTTCTGCCTCGACCACGGCTACCACTTGCGGTTCATCGAGCAGATGCCGCTCGACCCGCAGCACGGCTGGAACCGCGCCGCGATGGTGACCGCGGACGAGATCCTGGCGACGCTGGGCGCGGAGTTCGCGCTGTCGCCGAGCACGGCGCCGCGCGGGGCCGCGCCAGCCGAGCGGTGGCAGGTCGACGGCGGGCCCGCCGACGTCGGCGTCATCGGGTCGGTGACCAGGCCGTTCTGCGGCGACTGCGACCGCACCCGGCTCACCGCGGACGGCGCGCTGCGCTCGTGCCTGTTCAGCCAGACCGAGACGGATCTGCGCGCGCCGCTGCGCGCGGGCGCGGACGACGCGGCGATCGCCGAGATGTGGCGGTCGGCGATGTGGGCCAAGCTCGCCGGGCACACGATCAACGAGGCCGGTTTCGCCCAGCCGCTGCGGCCGATGAGCGCGATCGGGGGCTAGGCGTGGCAGGCGATATGACGACCGTCACGGTCCGGTACTTCGCGGGGGCCCGGGCGGCTGCGGGGGTGCCGCAGGAGACCCTGGCGCTGCCGTCGGGGGCCACCGTGCACGACGCCCTCGCGACGCTCTCGGCGCGGCACGGGGACGCGCTGGCGCGGGTGCTGCGCGCGGCCAGCTTCCTCGTGGACGGGGTGGCGGTCCGCGACCGGGCCGCGCGGCTGCCGGACGGGACGGGGCTGGACGTCCTCCCGCCCTTCGCAGGCGGCTGAGTCCGGATTCCCGGTTGGCCTAACGTGCCAAAGTCGACGTGACCCAAGCCTCACCTAGAGTGAATTATCTCGGCCAGGACACAGCCAAATAACAGGCCAGCGAAGTGCTCTGACCAGCGGAAACAGCGATGATCGTCACGGTTTGCAGTGCGTTACCGTGACAACGGTCACATCTCAGACGATTTCCGTATCCCCTAGCGGTTACGTACCGTCGCTATCGGCTGGCCCCGACCAGCCATGCACGACCCGGGAGTCCGTAGCGCCAAACCTTGTCCGGCGGGCTCTCGGGAACCAACCCCGAGCGAAAGCGAACTTCCGGACAGGGGCGAGGGTCCACGACGAGCGCGACGCAGCGCGAGGCGTGGCAGCCGGGGTGAAACCCGGTCGGGCTCCCGAAGGCCCGCCCACAGCGATCACAACTCGCAGGCGCGGAAGGTGAGACTGAGATGGGTTACAAGGGCAAGCACCGCAAGCCGTCCGCCGCCAAGCGCACCATCGCCCGCGTCGTCGTCGCTGGCGTCGCGGTCGGCGCCCCGATGGCCGTCGCCGCATCCCCCGCCTCTGCCGACAGCGTCAACTGGGACGCGGTCGCGCAGTGTGAAAGCGGCGGCAACTGGAGCATCAACACCGGCAACGGCTACTACGGCGGCCTGCAGTTCCACCCCAGGACCTGGTCCGCCAACGGCGGCAAGGGCAGCGCTCACACGGCGTCCCGCGAGGAGCAGATCCGCGTCGCGGAGAACGTGCTCAAGACGCAGGGCATCGGCGCGTGGCCGGTGTGCGGCAAGAAGGCCGGAGCCGCGACCGCCGCCAAGCCGCAGAAGGCCGCCGCGGCCGCGAAGCCGAAGGCCAAGGCCGTCGCGCCGAAGAAGGCCACCAAGCCGGTGACCAGGGCTGTCGAGAAGGCCGCGCCCAAGGCGGCGCCGGTCCAGGCCGCGGCCCCCGTGGCCGCCCTCGCCAAGTCCAACCCGGCAGGCGACTACACCGTGGTCGCGGGCGACTCGCTGTCCAAGATCGCCGAGCGCCTCGACATCGCGGGCGGCTGGCAGGCCCTGCACGAGAAGAACAAGAGCTTCATCGGCGACCCGAACCTGATCCTCGTGGGTCAGAAGATCGCCACGAAGTAGTCGGCTCGGCAAGGCCACACCTCGCGAGAGCGTGCGGGCCGGACCCTCAGCGCCTTCCGCCCCAGCGGTGGGGGTCCGGCCGCTTCTCGCGGCAAGACCGGCTTCGTCAGGTGGGTCAGGGGCAGTTGACCCACTCGTCGGTGCCGTCGGTGAACATCTGGTGCTTCCAGATCGGCAGCCTGGCCTTCACCTCGTCCACCAGCCGGGCGCACGCGGCGAATGCCTGCCCGCGGTGCTCAGCGGACACCGCGCAGGCCAGCGCCACATCGCCGATCGCCAACCGGCCCACCCGGTGGGTCACGGCGAGCGCCCGGACACCGTCCGCGCGAGCGATGTCGGCGGCCACCTCGGCGATGACGTCCGTGGCGGTCGGGTGGCCCTCGTAGTCGAGGCCACGCACACCGCGACCGTGGTCGTGGTCACGGACCACACCCGCGAACGTCACCACCGCGCCCGCCGCCGCGTGCTCCACCAGGGCGGCGTGCTCCTCGACGGTGATCGGGGCGTCGCTGACCTCGGCCCGCAGCACGACCGAGCCCCGCGAAGCAGACTCCGACCGGCCCACAACCGAACCGGCGACCGGCACCGCCACAGACCCGCCGGAATCGCCACCAGGCACCTGGTCAACACCCGAACCGGCAGCAGACGCCGCCAGCGGCCCCGCGACGCCGCCAGGCACCTGCCCGAGCCCCGAGTCGGCAACTGACGCGCCCGCAGACTGCGGATGATCGCCGCCCACCTGATCCACAACCGAACCAGCGACCGACGCGCCCTCAGGCCGCGCGTAATCACCGGCGCCCACCTGATCCACAACCGAGTCGCCCGGCGCGCCCGCGGACCGCGGATGGTCGTCGCGCGCTTGGTCGACCACTGAACCGGCGACCGGCGTCTCCATGGGCCGCGGGTGGTCGCCGCCGCGCACCTGGTCCACCGCGTGGTCGAGCACGAGGTCCAGCACGGCCAAGCCGTCGCGGACGCCGCCGCTGGAGCCGGGCAGGTTCACCACCAGGGTGCGGCCTGCCACCCCGGCCACACCGCGCGACAGCACGGCCGTGGGCACCTTTGGCAGGCCCGCCGCCCGGATCGCGTCCGCCAGTCCGGGGATCTCGTGGTCCAAGACCTCACGGGTGGCCTCCGGGGTGCGGTCGGTCGGGCTGATCCCGGTGCCCCCGGTCGTCACGACCACGTCGACCGCGGCGGCCACGGCGTCTCGCAGGGCCGCAGTCACCGGGGGGCCGTCCGGCACGACCACCGGGTCGGGTGTCGCGTAGCCGCGGTCGCGCAGCCACGCGACGATCACCGGGCCGGTCTTGTCCGGGTAGACACCTGCCGCGGCCCGGTTGGACGCGGTGACGACACGCGCCGTGCGGGTGGTCATGGCTCTCCTCGGGTCCAGGCGCCGCTCTTGCCGCCGTCCTTGCGCTCGACGCGGACGGCGTCGATGACCGCGGCCGGGTCAACGGCCTTGATCATGTCGTGCAGGGTCAGGCCGCACACGGCCACCGCCGTCAGCGCTTCCATCTCCACGCCGGTCCGGTCGTTCGTGCGGACCGTGGCGACGATGCGGACCTCCGCCGCGCCCAACTCCAGGTCTATGCGAACCCCGGAAAGCGCCAGCGGGTGGCACAGCGGGATCAGGTCCGGGGTGCGCTTGGCGCCCATGATGCCCGCGATCCGGGCCGTGGCCAGCGCGTCGCCCTTGGGCAGGCCGTCCCGGCGCAGCAGGCCGACAACCTCCGCGGTGGTCCGCACCACCCCCGAGGCGACCGCGACACGGGCGGTGACCTCCTTGGCCGACACGTCGACCATCCGGGCCGCGCCCTCGTCGTCCACATGGCTCAGTTCACCCACAGACCGATGCTACGGCCCACCCGTCTCAGCCCGAGTGCGCCGTCCCCGCCGCCTTGCGCACCGCGTCGGCCACCGCTGGCGCCACGGCCGCGTCGAACACGCTGGGCACGATGAACGAGGCGTTGAGCCGGTCGCCGTCGACGATGTCGGCCAGCGCGTCGGCCGCGGCGAGCAGCATGGCGTCGGTGATGCCGTGGGCCTGGGCGTCGAGCAGGCCGCGGAAGACACCGGGGAAGGCGAGCACGTTGTTGATCTGGTTCGGGTAGTCCGAGCGGCCGGTGGCGACGACCGCGGCGTGCTTCTGCGCCTCCAGCGGGTCGATCTCGGGGTCCGGGTTGGCCAGGGCGAACACGATCGCACCCGGGGCCATGGTGGCGACCTGGTCCGCGCCGAACAGGTTGGGGGCCGAGACGCCGATGAACACGTCCGCGCCGACGAGCGCGTCGTGCAGGCCGCCGGTCATCTTGTCCCGGTTGGTGTTGCGCGCGACCCAGCACAGGTTGTCATCGATGTCGCCGCGGTCGGGGTGGACGATGCCGTCGACGTCGACGGCCAGCACGTCGCCCGGCTCGCGCAGCAACAGCAGCCGGATGATCGCCGACCCAGCCGCGCCGACCCCGCACACCACGACGCGGCAGTCCGCGATGTCCTTGCCCACCACCCGAAGCGCGTTGCGCAGCGCGGCCACCACGCAGATCGCGGTGCCGTGCTGGTCGTCGTGGAAGACCGGGATGTCGAGCAGGTCGCGCAGCCGCCGCTCGATCTCGAAGCAGCGTGGCGCGGCGATGTCCTCCAGGTTGATGCCGCCGTAGACCGGCGCGATCAGCTCGACCGCGCGGATGATCTCCTCGGTGTCCTGGGTGTCGAGGCACACCGGCCACGCGTCGACGCCAGCGAACTTCTTGAACAGCGCCGCCTTGCCCTCCATGACCGGCAGCGCCGCCGCTGGCCCCAGGTTGCCCAGGCCGAGCACGGCCGAGCCGTCGGTGACGACCGCGACGGTGTTGCGCTTGATGGTGAGGCGGCGCGCGTCGTCGGGGTTCTCGGCGATCGCCTGGCAGATGCGCGCCACGCCGGGGGTGTAGGCGCGGGAGAGGTCGTCGCGGTTGCGCAGGGCGACCTTGGCGGTGACCTCGATCTTGCCGCCGAGGTGCATGAGGAACGTGCGGTCGGACACCTTGCGGACCGCGACGCCCGGCAGCGCCTCCAGCGCGTCGGTGATGTCGCGGGCGTGATCGGCCGACACCGCGTTGCAAGTGATGTCGACCACCACGCGGTCGCTGTGCGACTCGACCACGTCGAACGCGGTGATGACCCCGCCGACCCGGCCGACCGCGCTGGTCAGGTCCCCCGCGGCGCTAGCCGACGGCGGCGCTTCGACCCGGACGGTGATGGAATAGCCGGGGCCGGGGACAGGCATGGGCGATCTCTCCCGTGTGGACGGTCACGTCTGGAAACGGGAGCAGCCTAGACCTACCTATTGATCTCGGTGACCGGGTGCTGGTAAGGCACGGTCTCCAGCGGGAACGTGATGTCGCCGAACGGCGAGAGCGCCCCCTGGCGGTCCGAGGTGAGCTCGGTGACCGGGTGCGAGCCGTTGTCGTCGTCCCCCGCCCAACTGGGGTCGATCCGATCGCGCTTGGCGGCCTTCGCCACTGGTCCTCCTAGTGCCACGAACTTCGGTCACGAAAAACTGGCCAAGAACACCGTCTTCGGCGACTACCGAGGTTACCGGACAGCCGCGCCGTATACCGTGGTCAGGGTGTCCAGCCCCACGCTCACCGACTGGCTCCGCGCCCAGGACGACGAGACGCTGGCCGCGGTGCTGCGCGCCCGCCCCGACCTGGCCACGCCCCGCCCGCCGGACACCACCGTCCTGGCCACCCGCGCGGCGACGCGGGCCTCGGTCGCCCGAGTCGCCGAGGGCCTGGACACCTTCACCCTGGCCGTCCTCGACGCGCTGCTCGCCGCGAACGCCGACCGCAAGCCAGCCGACCTCGCCCAGGCCGCGACCCACCTGGGTGACGACGTGCCCGCCGATCGGGTGCGGGCCGCGGTGGACCGGCTGCGCGAACTGGCGGTCGCCTGGGGCCCGGACGACGCGGTCGCGCTCGTGCCATCGGCCCGGGAGGCGGGCGGGCTGTTCCCGACCGGCCTGGGCAGGCCGTCGCCCGCGCTGGACTGGGTCGACGTCCCCGCCCTGCTGACGGACCTGCCCGACGACGAGCGCAAGGTGCTGACGACGCTCGCGCACGGCCAGCCGGTGGGCAAGACCAAGGACGCGGCGGTGGTGCTTCCGTTGGCCGAAGCCAAAACCCCGGTTCAGCGGCTGTTGGCGCGCGGCCTGTTGATGCGGGTGGACGCCGAGACGGTGGAGCTGCCGCGCCAGGTCGGCCTCACCCTGCGCGGGACGGGCCCCACCGGCACGGTGACGATCACCGAGCCGCCGTTGCGCACCAAGGCGCACAAACCGTCCACTGTGGACGCCACGGCGGCTGGCGCGACGCTGGAAATCCTGCGGCACACCGAAACCCTGCTGCGCCTGTGGTCGGCCGAGCCGCCGCCGGTGCTCAAGGCGGGCGGCTTCGGCGTGCGCGACCTGCGCAAGCTGACCCGGGCCATGGAGATCAGCGAACGCGAGGCCACGCTGATCGTGGAACTCGCCGTCGCCGCGTCCCTGGTGGCCGACAACGAGGCCGCCACCCCCGAATGGGTGCCGACGAATCACGCGGACGTGTGGCTGACCGCGACGCAGGCGAACCAGTGGGCCACGCTCGCCTCGGCCTGGCTGGACCTGCCCCGGCTGCCCGGCCTCGGCGGGCTGCGCGACGCCAAGGACCGGCTGCTGGCCCCGCTGTCGGAGGACCTGCGCCGCCCGGTCGCGCCGCTGGAGCGGGCCAGGGTGCTGCGGGTGCTGGCCAACCTCAAGCCGGGCGCCGGGATCGCCGAGCCCGACGAACTGGCCGCCGTGCTGGCCTGGCGCGCGCCCCGGCGCGGCGGGCGGCTGCGCGACGAGATCGTGCGCTGGACGCTCACCGAGGCGACCGCGCTGGGCGTGGTGGCGCTGGGCGCGCTCAGCGGCCCCGGGCGCGCGCTGCTGGACGAGGGCGCCGCCGCCGCGGCGAAGCGGATGGCCGAGGCCATGCCGGAGCCGATCGACCACGTGCTGGTGCAGGCGGACCTGACCGTGGTCGCGCCCGGCCCGCTGGAGCCGCACCTGGCCGCGCTGGTCAACGAGGTCGCCGACGTCGAGTCCGCGGGCAGCGCCACGGTCTACCGGGTGAGCGAGACCTCGATCCGCCGGGCGCTGGACGCCGGGCGCACCGCGGGCGACCTGCACGAGCTGTTCCGCACCCGCTCCCGCACCCCGGTCCCGCAGTCCCTGGAATACCTGATCGACGACGTCGCCCGCCGCCACGGCCGCCTCCGCGGCGGCGCGGCCACCGCGTTCCTGCGCTGCGACGACCCCGCGCTGATCGCCGAAGTCGCCGCCCACCCCGCGGCGGCGACGCTGCAACTGCGCAAGATCGCCCCCACGGTGCTGGTGAGCCCGTTCCCGCTCCTGGAAATCCTGGACGAGCTCCGCGCCGCGGGCTTCGCCCCGGCAGCGGAGGGCTCCGACGGCCAAGTGGTCGACCTACGCCCCGCGGGCCGCCGCGTCCAGGTCCCCCCGCGGGCCGTCCGCCGCACCGCCACCCGCCCCCCGGACGACGACCAGATCGCCGACATGGTCCGCGCCATCCGCGCGGGCGACCGAGCCGCCGACACCCGCCGCGGCCGCACCGTCACCGCCACAGCGGGCGCGGGCGCCAACACCGCGGAAACGATGGCCCTACTCCAAGAAGCCGCCCGAAACCACAAAAGCGTCTGGGTCGGCCTAGTCGACGCCCACGGCGTGGCCAGCCAACGCGTGCTCGAACCCCTCCGCGTCGGCGGCGGCATCCTCGAAGGCCGCGACCCCGCCAGCGCCGAGATCCGCAGGCTCCCCCTGCACCGCATCACCAGCGCCGCCTTGGTCGAAGGCTAGCCGGATAACGCCGTTCAGCCGTCCGTCTGGGATTTCGGACGGTCGGGGATGCCGATGAGAACGTCTTTACCCAGGTACTCCTTTATCAGAAAGGTCAACCGGGCCCCGTCGATCAGTTCCATCCGGCCGTGTTCCCGCGCTTTCTCCCAGCAGCCCTTGGTGAACCACGACGTGGTCACAAGAATCCCCCAGCCCGCCTTCTTCTCCTCCATCGTTCCGGCGAGCTCCCGGATATGGCTCACGCCGACCACTCTGCTATAGCGCTTCGCCTGGATGATGCTCAAGCCGCCCATAAGCGCCTTGCGCTGCACGATGACCGCATCGACGCCGTCGTCATTGCTGTCGGTGGTCTTCCATCCCTCGGCGCCTTGCGCTTCGAACAGTTGCTTCACCAAGTGCTCGAAGTTGCGCGGAGACATGTCCATCAGGTCCGGACGCGAGTCCAAGGTGGCGACGGCGTCGAACCCGTCGACAAAGGAGTACCTGCTCAAATCGAAGTCGAGGATGGGTTCGATCGGTTCCAGCTCGTAGGGATGGCCGGAGACAATCGCCTTGAGGTTATGAACGCACTTCTCGGGCGTGACGTTCCGCAGGTTGGCGTCGCGTGGGAACTCGGCACGGTCCACGTTGAGGCTGATGATGCAGGGGTATTCCTGTTCACCAGTGGCCGGGTTTATCGCATGCACGTGCCCGTTGAAGCCCACCGTGAGCAACGCCGGATCGCTGTCGAAGAGGTCTCGAACGCAGAGCAGCGCCATCTGGCTAACCACCGCGCGATACAGCGCCGCCATTTCGCCCTTCGCGCGCGTGGTGCTGCGCACCTCGTCCCTGGTCGGCAAGTACTTGTACGCCGCCACGGTCGGCACAACCTCACGACTCGGCAAGGCAACGCGTACGATGGCCTGCTCGGTCCGCGGGTTGAAGGTCACTTCGGCTGAATGCGGGAAGCCCTCGGGCAATGGCACCCGCTCAAGCACCTGCCGCAGGTACGACTCGACGTCGTCTTTCCTGCGCTCGGCCAAGCCCCGGGCCTGAGCGGCGATCGCCGCGTTCTTCTCGCGTGCCGCAGCCTCGGCCTCGGCCACCCGGGCAGCATGCGCACGCTGTGCGGCCGCGACCCTCTCCTGACGTTCGGCCTCTTGTCGCTCAGCGGCACGCACAGCGTGCTCGAAACCGGCTTTCGCCGCCGCGACATCGCGTTCGTGGCGGGCCGATCCGCGGAAAGCCCGCGCCAGCACACCAGGAGGGCGGGGAGCGAACTGCTCCCATGCCGGAGGCCGCACCGCGACCGCATCCGGCCCGAGATCAAGGGGTGCGACCTCGGGCCGCACCCGCTGGGCCGTCAGATCGATCCGGGCGGACCGGTCCAACTGCCCACGCAACAACTCTTCCAGGTCGGTGACCCGCGCCGCGAGCGTCCGGTTCCGCTCTTCCACTTCCGCGGCCCGCGCCTCGGCGTGCAGTCGCTTCCGCTCCTTTTCCTCAGCGACGCGCGCCCGTTCCGCCTCTTTGCGCTCCCGCTCGATCTCCCGCTTGATCGCGCGCTGCTGCCACTCCCACTCCGCACGCCCCCCTTGGGCCTTCGCCATCCCCAGCCCCCTCACGGATGCCTCAACCGAGCCATTGTAATGATCCTGCCCGCGTGCCAATCCCACACCGGACAGCGCGACGCTCCAGGCTGAAGAGTTCGGCCTGGAGCGTCGAAGAACCGCGTTTCTTAGACCGCGCGGGACATGCGCTGGTGCATGGCGTGCTCGACCAGGGTGATGAGGGTTTCCTTGGTGGAGTCGCGGTCGCGGGCGTCGGTGGTGACGATCGGGACTGTCGGCTCGACGGTCAGCGCGTCGCGGACGTCGTCGATGCGGTGGTGTAGGACGCGGTCGAAGCAGTTCAGGGCGATGACGTAGGGCAGGCCGCGGTCCTCGAAGAAGTCGATGGAGGCGAACGCGTCCGCCAGGCGGCGGGTGTCGACCAGGACGATCGCGCCGATGGCGCCGCGCACCAGGTCGTCCCACATGAACCAGAAGCGGTGCTGGCCGGGGGTGCCGAACAGGTACAGGATCAGGTCGGAGTCCAGGGACACGCGGCCGAAGTCCATCGCGACCGTGGTGGTGACCTTGTTCGGGGTCGAGGACAGGTCGTCTACGTCGACGCTGGCCTCCGTCATGACGGCCTCGGTGGTCAGCGGGACGATTTCCGAGACAGAGCCGACCAGGGTCGTCTTGCCCACTCCGAAACCGCCCGCCACCACGATCTTGGCCGAGGTGGTCGGCTGCGGGGAAGCGCCACCGCGCGCGCTGAGGGGACTAGAGCCTGCGGAGCCCACTGAGCACCCTTTCCATGAATTCGATCGATGGCCGGTCGCCCACGACCATGCCGCTCTGGTGGATCGAGACCAATCCCATGCCCGCCATGTCGCCGATGAGCACCCGGGCCACGCCCAGCGGCAGCCGCAGGTGCGCGGCCACCTCGGCGACGGAACGGGCGTCGAGGCACAGGCCGCAGATGGACCGGTGCTCGGGACGGATCGCGGCGTCGGGAAGCCTGCCCCGGTCGCTGGTGGAGACCAGCGCCTCAATCGCAAGATCGTACTCCGACCGGGTGCGTCCGCCGGTCTTGGTGTACGGGCGGACCAGGGAACCGGTCTCGTGCGGGGCGAGGTCGTCCGGGTCCGGCTCCGGTTCGAGGTCGGCGACCGCAGGGATCTCCTTGCTGTCCCAGTCGGACTGCGCCGGGATGCCGGGGTCGCCGTAGAGGGTCGCGCTGGGGCCGCCGAACAGCCGCGCGCGGAACCCGTCTATGTCGAACCGGTTCGGCGGGTCGCCGACTCCGTGCTCGGACAGATCCTCCCACCCTCGATCCGACATCTCCGGCCTCCGCTCAGGCTCATCCTGCTGGTCCAGGGGCTGGTCCGGCTCCGGGCCACCGAACGCGACGTCCGAGTCGAACAGGTCCCGATAGGAGAAGTCGTCCTCAGTACGCCTGCCTGTGGCTCGCCGACCCGTGCTCATCGTGTGTTCACCCCGCCGTCTCGACCGCCGCTACCGGCGCTGCGCGCCCTGGAGCTGCGCGCGCAGCTCCGGAGTCATCTGCTGGCCGACCCGTTCGACCAGCAACGTCATCTCGTAGGCCACCAGGCCGATGTCGCAGTTTGGCGCGGCCAGCACGGCAAGGCACGAGCCGTCGGAGATCGACATGAGGAACAGGTAGCCGCGGTCCATCTCGACCACGGTCTGGTTGACCCCGCCCGCCTCGAAGCACCTCGCCGCGCCCGCGGTGAGGCTGACCAGGCCGGACGCGACGGCGGAAAGCTGCTCGGCGCGGTCGCGGGGCAGGCCCTGGGAGCCCGCGAGCAACAGCCCGTCTGCGGACACGACCACGGCGTGGGCCACGCCGGGCACTTGGCGGACGAAATCGGTGATGAGCCACCCGAAGCTGCCGGGCTGCTGTACTGACGCGGTCGTCACTCCTGCTCCTCGTCTAGGCGGCTCTCGTCTGAACCGGTCTGGTCACCAGCGTAAGCGTCGATAAGGGCATGCCGGCCACGCCGGACCCCCTGCTGGAAGCTGGACATGCGGCCGCGGACGGCGTCCGCGGTGCGGGGAGGAAGCGGAGGCGCCGCCTTCTTCTCGGCGGACTCCTCCCGGGGAGCGGCCGAGCCCGGCACCAGGTGCGCCTTGGGGACGCGCTTGGGCAGGCCCGCGGTGGTCATCGTGTCGGCGGAGGTGTCCAGCAGGGCCCGCGCCCGCTGCCACCCGTCGTCGCCCGGCGACTGCCAGGCGTCGGCCTTCGCGGCGGCGATCGGGTCCGGCACGTCGGCGGGCGCGGCGTCGGTCTCGGCGGCGGGGGTCACGACGGTCGCGTCGTCCGGGGTCGCCGCGGCGGCCTCGGGGTCGGCTTCGGTCCCGGCCCGCTCGTCCAGGTCGGGTTTGGCGCCAGCGCCGTTGCCGCCGCCGTTGGTGGTCGGGTGCGGGGTCGAGCCGGTGTCGCCCGCCTCGAACCACTGGGAGAGCACGGCCTCGTAGATCGGCAGCCGCTCGGTGGGGGCGTCGAGGCTGGAGCGGTCCGGCGGGGCGGGCTCGGCCCCGCGCGGGGTGATCGGGGTGTAGACGCTGGTCCCGTTGCGCGGCGTCTCGACCGTGGTGTGCTCGGTCGACGGGTCGTAGGCGTCCTCCGGCTCGGGCAGCGGGTCGCCGAACAGGCTCTCCGTGCTCGCGGGCGGCGGGAAGACGTGCCCGTTGAGCCGGGCGTTGATCTCCTCCGCGGACGCGGGCGGGCCCCACCCGCCGGTGTCCTCGACGTTGCCGGAACCGAAATCGCCCGCGCCGAACAGCGTCTCGAACTGCGGGTCGAACGACGGGTACCCGGCGACGTCTTCGGCCGGGCGGTCCACCTGGGACTCGCTGAGCAGCCCGCCGTCGGCGGAGCGCGACTTGGCCGCGCCGCCGCTGAACGCGCCCGCGATACCGCTGGCCTTGACCGCGGTGTCGCCGAAGTCGGGGGTGGCCACGATGCTCGTCGGCTGGGCCGCGCTGCCGGTCTGCACCAGCGCCGAGGGGACGGTGATGCGGGCGATGAGGCCGCCCTCGATGTCCTCGTTGTCGCGCAGCCGGACCTTGATCTCGTGCCGCTTGGCGAGCCGGGCGACCACGTACAGGCCCATCCGCCGGGTCACCGCGACGTCGAGGTCGGGCGGGTCGGCGAGGCGGGCGTTGGCGCTTTCGATCTCCTCGTCGCTCATGCCGACGCCGGAGTCGGTGATCTGGATGGCCAGTTCCTTCTTCCTGGTCACGGCCATCCGCACGTAGACCTTCTTCTCCGGCTCGGAGAACGAGGTCGCGTTGTCCAGCAGCTCCGCGATCAGGTGGACCAGGTCGG
The DNA here is from genome assembly GCF_055586285.1 of Actinokineospora sp. NPDC051303. Taxonomy (NCBI): domain Bacteria; kingdom Bacillati; phylum Actinomycetota; class Actinomycetes; order Pseudonocardiales; family Pseudonocardiaceae; genus Actinokineospora; species Actinokineospora sp. NPDC051303. The sequence goes on along the minus strand of NZ_JBVJIN010000040.1, from coordinate 13,450 downwards.
AGACCGCCCGGCCCTGCACCGACACCTCGGGGGCGGAAAGCACCTCGATCCGGGCGTACTGCTCGACCTCGGACACCGCGGCTCCGACGACCTCGGACGCGGGCACCGGGCGGGAGAGCTGGCGGCTCAGCCCGGAGCCGGAGAGGACCAGCAGCGACTCGGAGTTGCGCCGCATCCGGGTCGCCAGGTGGTCGAGCTCGAAGAGGCTGGCGAGCTGGTCGGGGTCCTGCTCGTCCTGCTCCAGCCGGTCGATGAGGGAGAGCTGGCGCTCGACCAGGGTCTGGCTGCGCCGGGACAGGTTGACGAAGATCGAGTTGATGTTGTCGCGCAGCAGCGCCTGCTCGGTCGCCATCCGGACCGCCTGGTCGTGCACGGCGTCGAAGGAGCGGGCGAGCTGGCCGGTCTCCTCGCGGGTGAACACCGGGACCGGCTCGACGGCGTTCTTCGACGCCTCGACCGGGTCCGGGTCGGCGAGGATGCGCTGGACAGTCTCGGGCAGCCGCCGGTTCGCCACGTCGAGCGCGTCGCGGCGCAGCACCCGCAGCGGCACCAGCAGCGAGCGGGACACGACGAAGGTGACCGCGAGCGCGACCAGGATGGCCAGCAGCACGATCAGCGCGTCGCGCCACGCGGTGCCCTTGGCCTCGCCAGCCGACTCCAGCGCGTGGTTGCGCAGCTTGGTCAGCAGGAAGATCTCGACCTTGCGCAGTGACTCGGCGGTGACCTGCGCGTCGTTGAGCAGCCGGTCCTGCGGGATGCCCAGGTCGGTGCCCCGGTCGGCGCGGTTGAGCGCGGTGCGCATGATGCGCTCCCGGTCGTCGACCTGGGCGCCGCTGAAGGTGTCGGAGTAGAACTGGCTCTCGCGGATGTCGGCGTTCGCGCGGAAGTTGGCGATCGAGGCGTTGAAGCTGGCCTCGGCGGCGCGGGCCTCGTCCAGCATGCTGGCCGGGAAGGCGTTGCGCGCCCCGGCGATCATCAGGATGGAGTTCTGCTGGCCGAGGAACTCCTTGCCCTCCACGATGGCCAGTGACGCCGCCGCGAGCCGGGCGATCTCGGGCTGGGCGAGCGACGCGGTGAACTCGGCGCCAGCGGAGAGCACGCTTTCCAGCAGCGAGGTGTAGGACTGGTAGACGCCGACGTCGGGGTAGGCGCTGGCCAGGGCGGCGTTGCGCACGGCCTCGATGGCCTTGAGCCGGTTGGCGAGCCGCTGGAGGATGCCGCCGGTGGCGACGGTGGAGTTCTCCACGGCCTGGCCGAGCCGGGCGAGGCTGGCGTTGGTCTTCTGGATCTGCCCCTGCATCGGGCCCGCGTCGCCCGCGCGGTTGCCCGCGACGAAGGCGACGACCATGTTCCGCTCGGCCTGCAACTCGTGGACGAAGGCGACGACGTCGAGAGTGTTGGTGATGGCGGCGGCGGCCTCGTCAAAGGTCTCGGCCCGGTCGAGCTCGCTGGCGGCGCGGAACACGCCGAGGGCGACGGCGGTGAGGATCGGGACCATCAGGACGGCGACCAGCTTGGTGCGCAGCCGCCAGTTGCGCAGCCGCCATCGCGAGCCGCCCTCGACGGTCTTGCGACCGGGGGCTTTCGCGTTGGCGGCCGCGCCAACCTCTAGGTCCGACACGGCGCCACCACCGTCTTTCCCTGGGCCTGAATACACCCCAGCGGTGTGATCGGGCACAGCCAGCACACTCCCTGCATCTGAGCCAGTAGCCCGTTACTCTCGTTGGCCAGCTCTAACGGACAACTACCCAGTCGAAGGCGCGGCGCACCATGAACGCGCTGAGCAGTCGCCTCTGCTCTGCCTGCGACTCAGATGAGCCTACGCCTCACTGTGAACACAGAAGGTAGCGAAGTCTACGTCACGATGTAACCCTTCCAGGGCATAGTCACACGCAGTGTCAAATGGTTGACCCGGACACCACAATGGTGACGTGACCCTGCGCGGAGGCCCAGCTCCGGCTACCCCGCCCGGATGGATGACTCATCGAGCCCTGTCGTCCCGTTTCGCTACGGGCCGTGGAAACACGGCCTGACCTCCTGCACAATACCCCCACACGGGGCAACAAGAGCCCCTGATTCAGTGAGAGAGTTCACCGCACGGCATCCTGTGTGCACTCATTGTGACATGGACTCCACTGTCTCTAGAGTGCGACCTGGTGTCCAGGGGGCAACGCAGCGACAACGACCGGCTGACAACGAGCAGCTGACCACGACCAGCTCCGACGAGGAGAGGCTCCAATGCTCCGAAGCGTTACCACCCGGCGGTCCTTCCTCGGCCGCCTGCCGCTCGCGGCGCTCGCCGTCACGGTGCTCGCCACCGTGAGCGGATGCGGGCTGCTCGGCGGGGACGACGAGGGGTCCGGCTCCGGCCAGGGAGCGGGCGGGGTGGAGAAGACGAAGATCAAGGTGGGCGTGCTGCCCGTGGTCGACGTCGCCCCGTTCTACCTGGCCATCGAGCAGGGGTACTTCAAGGAGCAGGGCCTCGACGTCGAGCCCGTCGTCATGGCCTCCGGCCAGACCAGCATCAACGGCATCCTCAACGGCGACCTCGACATCGCCTTCGCCGCCTACCCGGCCCCGCTGCTCGCGCAGAGCCAGCAGCTCGCCGAGTTCAAGATCGTCGCCGACGCGCTCAGCGCGAAGCAGGGCCACATAGTCGTCGTCGCCCCGCCGAAATCCTCGTTCCGCAAGCCGACCGACGCCCCCGGCAAGCGGATCGCCATCACCGCCCGCCACAGCTTCACCGACCTGGCCCCGATGTCGGTCCTCAAGACCCTCGACGTCGACACCTCCACCATCAGGTGGGTCGAACTGCCCTTCCCGGAGATGATCCCGGCCATGGAGCGCGGCGAGGTCGACGGCGCGGTCCTGGTGGAACCCTGGGTGACCACCGCGATGAAGCAGCTCGGCGCGACCCCGGTGTTCGACGCCGCGACCGGCCCGACCGCGGAGATCCCGATGTCCGGCTACATCGCCGTCGGCGGCGCGGGCAAGTTCGCCACCACCAGCCCGAACACGATGGCCGCGTTCCAGCGCGCCCTGGCCAAGGCGCAGGCTGAGGCCACCGACCGGGCCAAGATCGAGCCCATGTTCGTCAAGTACGCCAAGATCGACCCGCAGACCGCCCAGCTCGTCACCATCTCCACCTACTCGACGTCGCTGGAGGCCAACCGCATCCAGCGGGTGGCCAACCTGATGAAGGACTTCGGCGTGATCAAGGGCCACCTCGACGTGTCCACCATGATCCCCAACCTGGGCAAGTGACCGGCAACCGCTGAGCGAAGGCGTGCGCACACCGCGAGTTCCCGCGAGCCTGATCGGCCTGGCCTGCCTCTTCGCGGTCTGGGAAGCGGCGAGCCGGGGCGACCTGGTCCCCGCCCGGTACCTGCGTCCGCCGAGCGTGGTGTTCCCGACCCTGGTGCGCCTGCTCGGCGACCCGGAGTTCCTGCGCGCGGTCGTGGCCACGGTCGCGGCCACGGTGCTCGCGCTGGGCATCGCGGTGCTGATCGCGGTGCCCGCCGGACTCGTCCTGGGCAGCCTCCCGCCGGTGCGCCGGGCGACGATGACGATCGTGGAGTTCCTGCGGCCGATCCCGTCCGTCGCGCTGATCCCGCTGGCGCTGCTGACCTTCGGCACCGGGCCGGACACCAAGGTCACCCTCGCGGTCTACGGCGCGCTCTGGCCGATCCTGTTCAACACCATGTACGCCCTCGACGAGATCGACCCACTGCACGTGGAGACCGCCCGCGCGTTCGGCACAGGCAGGCTCGCTGTCTTGACGCGGGTAGCGCTACCGAGCGCCGCACCGTTCGTGCTTACCGGCGTGCGGTTGTCGTTCGCGATCTCGCTTGCCGTGGTGGTGAGCACGGAACTGTTCGCGGGCGGCGCCATCGGGCTCGGGCAGTTCATCCTGGCGGCGAGCAGCGGCGGGTCGCAGATGGACCAGGTCCTCGCAGGCACCGTGCTGGCCGGGCTCATCGGGTTCGGCGCGAACTCCGGGCTGGAATGGCTGCACCGCACGGTGTTCGCCTGGAGCGCGCCCGCGGACGGCCCTCGGTGAGCGAGCTTGCGAGCGAACGATCGGCACAGTGCGCGGGCGCGCGCGGCCACCGAACTGGTGAGGTGGCCCCGTGAGCGAGCTTGCGAGCGAACCATCAACGCAGTGCGCGGGCGCGCGCGGCCACCGAACTGGTGAGGTGGCCCCGTGAGCGAGCTTGCGAGCGAACCATCAACGCAGTGCGCGGGCGCGCGCGGCCA
>NZ_JBVJIN010000040.1:0-9096 GCF_055586285.1 Actinokineospora sp. NPDC051303 | reverse complement strand
CCACCGAACTTGTGAGGTGGCCGAGTGAACGCGCTCAAGCGGATCGCGCAGCGCTGGGCCTGCTTCGCCGTCGCCGTCGCCCTGTGGGAACTGGCCACCCGGCAGGCGGGCGACCGGTTCTTCCCGCCGCCGTCGACCATCGCCAAGACCGCGGGCACGCTCTGGTTCTCCCCCGCCTTCGGCGACCACATCGCCCCCGGCGTCGGGCGGATGCTGCTCGGCTGGGCGCTCGCCGCGGTCATCGGCGTCGCGCTGGGCGTCCTGCTCGGCCGGTCCGGCGCCGCCATGGCCTACCTGGGCGCGACCGTCAACTTCATGCGGTCCATCCCGCCGCCGCTGCTGGTGCCGTTCTTCGTGGCCTCGGTCGGGATCACCAGCATGCAGCTCCCCACGATCGTCTTCGGCACGATCTGGCCGGTGCTGCTCAACACCGTCGACGGCGCGCGGAGCGTGGACGCGACCAAGACCGACACGGCGCGGGCGTTCCGGCTGTCGCGGGCCCAGTGGACGTTCGGGGTCGTGCTGCCCGCCGCGGCGCCGAAGGTCTTCGCCGGGCTGCGGCTGAGCCTGTCGATCGCGCTGATCCTGATGGTCGTCGCCGAGCTGGTCGGCTCGGTCAACGGCATCGGCAACCAGCTCGTGCGCGCCCAGCGCGACTACGAGCTGCCCGCCATGTGGGCGTGGATCGTGCTGCTCGGCGTGCTCGGCTACCTGTTCAACACCCTGCTGCTGGCCTTCGAGCGGCGCGCGCTGGCCTGGCAGCCGCGGCACTCCCTCGAAGCCCGGTCGAGCGCCACCGGAGGATGACGTTGCCCACCATGCTCGAAGTCACCGACCTCGGACACACCTACCCGGGCAAGGACGGCGCGCACAACGCTGTCGACGGCCTCACCTTCACTGTCGACGCGGGCGAACTGGTGTGCGTCGTGGGACCGTCAGGCTGCGGTAAGTCCACTCTGCTCCGCGCGATCGCGGGTCTGATCACGCCTACCCGCGGCACGGTAAGCCTGCGCGGGACCCGGGTGGACGGGGTGCCGTCCGAGCTGGCTGTCGTGTTCCAGGACTACAGCCGGTCGCTGTTCCCGTGGCTGACGGTGCAGCGCAACGTCGAGTTCCCGCTGCGCGGCCTGCCGCGGTCGGAGCGGGCCGCGCGCGCCCGGGAGGCGCTGGCCTCGGTCGGGCTGGACCAGGCCGGGCGCAAGCACCCGGGACAGCTCTCCGGCGGCATGCAGCAGCGGGTGGCCATCGCGCGGGCGCTGGCGTACCGGCCGTCGCTGCTGCTCATGGACGAGCCGTTCGCCTCGGTCGACGCGCAGACCCGGTTCGAGCTGGAGGACCTGCTGCTGCGCGTGCGCCGCGACCAGGACACCACGGTCCTGCTGGTCACCCACGACATCGATGAGAGCGTCTACCTCGGCGACCGGGTGCTGGTCCTGACCAAGTCCCCCGCCTCGGTGGTCGCCGACCTGCCCGTCGACCTGGGCAATGCCCGCGATCAGATCAAGACCCGGGCCAGCGAGACGTTCGTGGACCTGCGGGCCAAGGTCGCCGAACTGCTGCGGGGCACGGCCGCCGCGAAAAACTAGAAAGGGCCCGGCGCGCGCCGGGCCCTTCCCACTGGAATCGCCTACTTCACGCGCTCCATGCACAACGTCGTCGGCGGCTGGCTGTAGACGAACGCGCGGTCGGTCCCGCGGGCGCACGCGTCCTCGTCGGCCTTGCCGTTGACCACGGCCGCGACCTTGATCTCGGCGCCACCACCCGTGCAGGGCACGCGAACGGCCTTGCCGCCCGCGGTCGTGTTGACGACGTTGTCGAAGCAGTCGCCTTCCTTGGCGTTGAGCATGAGGCACAGAGTGAAGCTCTTACCGCTGCTGCGCCTGCCGGTACGGCGCTCCGAGTAACTCTCGTAGTCGTCGCCGCACACGCCCGCGCTGGTGTCGAGCTTCTTGCCGACCTTGTAGACGGCCTCCGGCTTGGCGCAGTCGATCTTCTCGACGTCGGCGTCGTTGGCGTCGGCGCTGTTGACCTTGATGCAGTCGCCCGGGTCGGCGCTCGCCGCCGAAGTGCCGAAGAAGGAGAACGCGGCGATGCCGATCGCCACCACCACGACAAGGCCGACGACCAGCCGGATGACCTTGGCCTTGCTCTTGGGCGCGCCACCGCCGCCCTCCGGCGGAGCGGGCGGGAAACCGGGGTGCGGCTGCTGCCCGAACGGCGGCGGAGGCTGCTGGCCATAGGGCTGGCCGGGATCCTGCGGCTGGCCATAGGGCTGGCCAGGCTGCTGGCCGTAAGGCTGGCCGGGGTCCTGTTGGCCGTGGGGCTGGCCTGGCTGGGGCTGCTGGCCGTACGGCGGCGGAGGCTGCTGGCCATACGGCGGCGGGGGCTGCTGCCCGTACGGCATCGGCTGCCCCGGGTGGTACGGCTGCGGGGGACCGAACTGACCCGGCTGCTGCGGGTGAGACATCGTGACACCTCGTGGAGTTCCTGAAGAGGGGTCCGAGCGCCGTCCCCCTGTGACCGCGTCCGATGCGGCGCCGTCATCTAACCCGATTGGACGACAGCCAGATGGGGAAACGGCGGATTCCACTCGTGAATCACTTACCGTGATCCACACAGCACCGTGCGATCAGGACACTCCGGGAGTCTCTATACAGAACACTGTCGGCGGCTCCGGGTACCCCAGGCCGCTCCCCTTCGGACACGGCGACGGGTCGGTCGAGCCGTCGATGACCCGCGAGACGCGGATCGTGTCCGGGCCATCGCACGGGCTGACCCGGAACGACTGGTTCTTGTCGTCCTCGGCGTAGCAGTTGCCCGCGCGGAAGTTGGGCATCAGGCACAAGAGGTTCTCGCCGGTCCGCAACTCCCGGTAAGCGCCGTCCGGACAACCGGCCGCCGAGAGGTCCTTCCTCAGAGCGATCCGGAAAGTGGCGTCCTCGTCGTCGCAGTCCGCCGCCGCCACCGCGGCCGCGTCGTCCGCGCCGGTGACCGACGCGCACTCCGCCGTCGACATCGCGCTCGGCGAGTCGGCCAGGACGTACCGGAAGACCACGAAGCCGCCGCCCGCGATGAGCACGCCGATCAGCGCCACCGCCCAGACCGGCAGCTTGCGCGGGCGGGGGTCGGAAGTACTCATGCTGCGCCTCCGGCGAGTGAGTGGGGCCACGGGGACGGTATCGGCTCGGCCCGCGACTAACGCGGCCTGGTCAATGCTGTCGGTCGGTGTGGGCTGCGCCAAAGGTGGGACTAACCGCGGCCGGTAAGTCGTTTGGGACACTGGAGCGCAGCCGAGCGCAGGAGCGAGGGACAAGTGACCGATGGCCCGCTGATCGTGCAGTCCGACAAGACCCTGCTGTTGGAGATCGACCACCCCCGGTCGACCGACGCCAGGATGGCGATCGCGCCGTTCGCTGAGCTGGAGCGCGCCCCGGAGCACGTGCACACCTACCGGGTGACGCCGCTGGCGCTGTGGAACGCGCGCGCCGCCGGGCACGACGCCGAGCAGGTGGTCGACGCCCTGTCGACGTTCTCGCGCTACCCGGTGCCGCAGCCGCTGCTGATCGACATCGTGGACACCATGGGCCGGTTCGGTCGGCTCACGCTGCAGAACAGCCCCGTGCACGGCCTGGTGCTGACCTCCACCGACCGCGCGGTGCTCGAAGAGGTCCTGCGCAACAAGAAGGTCGCCCCCATGCTGGGCGCGCGCATCGACGACGACACCGTCCTGGTGCACCCGAGCGAGCGCGGCAGGCTCAAGCAGCTGCTGCTCAAGGTCGGCTGGCCCGCCGAGGACCTCGCGGGCTACGTCGACGGCGAGGCCCACCCGATCGCCTTGGTCGAGGACGACTGGGAGCTGCGCGACTACCAGCGGATGGCCGCCGAGTCGTTCTGGGCGGGCGGCTCCGGCGTGGTCGTGCTGCCCTGCGGGGCAGGCAAGACGATGGTCGGCGCGGCCGCGATGGCCCAGGCGCAGGCCACCACGCTGATCCTGGTGACCAACACGGTCGCGGGCAGGCAGTGGAAACGCGAGCTGATCGCGCGCACGTCCCTCACCGAGGAAGAGATCGGCGAGTACTCCGGCGAACGCAAGGAAATCCGCCCGGTCACCATCGCCACGTACCAGGTGATCACGCGGAAGAGCAAAGGCGAGTACCGCCACCTCGAACTGTTCGACTCCCGCGACTGGGGCCTGGTGGTCTACGACGAGGTCCACCTGCTGCCCGCGCCGGTGTTCCGGATGACAGCCGACCTCCAGTCCCGCCGCCGCCTCGGCCTTACCGCCACCCTGGTACGCGAAGACGGCCGGGAGGGCGACGTGTTCTCCCTGATCGGCCCCAAGCGCTACGACGTGCCGTGGCGCGACATCGAGCAGCAGGGCTGGATCGCGCCCGCGGAGTGCACCGAGGTCCGCGTGACCCTGACCGACAACGAGCGCCTCCAGTACGCCACCGCGGAGCCGGAGGAGCGCTACAAGCTCTGCTCGACGGCGCGCACCAAGATCGGCGTCGTTCGCTCGATCCTCGACCGCCACCCCGACGAGCCCACCCTGGTCATCGGCGCGTACCTGGACCAGTTGGAGGAACTCGGCGAAGCCCTCGACGCCCCGGTCATCCAGGGCGCCACCAAGAACCGCGAACGCGAGGAGCTTTTCGACGCCTTCCGCCGCGGCGATTTGCGGACCCTGGTGGTGTCCAAGGTCGCCAACTTCTCCATCGACCTGCCCGAGGCGTCGGTCGCGGTCCAGGTGTCGGGCACCTTCGGCTCCCGCCAGGAGGAAGCGCAGCGCTTGGGCAGGCTCCTGCGGCCCAAGGGCGACGGCCGCCAGGCCCACTTCTACTCGGTCGTCTCCCGCGACACCCTCGACACCGAGTACGCCGCCCACCGCCAGCGCTTCCTGGCCGAGCAGGGCTACGCGTACCGCATTTGCGACGCCGACGACCTGCTCGGCCCCCCGATCCCCGAGATCGGCTGAGTTTCACCCCGCCCCACCCGGGCACCCTCTTTCCGAACGACGGACAGGAGGGTGCCCCCGTGACCGAGATCCCGGAGAAGCCGATCCGAGACAACGGCGAACGAGCCGAACAGTCCCGCGAACGCATCGACGAGGCGAAGAAGGCCGCCCGCGAAGTGACCAAGACCCACCCCGACTTGGCCCCGGACTCCGACCCGCCCGCCCAGCGGCCCGCCTGATCCACTTTCGAGTGAATCGATCGGCCTCGGCGCGATACGGAACCGAAATTGTCGGTGCCCGTTCCTAGCGTCGAAGCATGCGATCACACCTCCGAACGACAGCACGAAAGCCCGCGAGCCAGGGTGGCCTGGGGGCACACGCAGGTCCCGGGTCTGGCCGTGGCTCGCCGAGACCACCGACCCGGCCGCGCCGGGCCTGGCTGTGGTTTTCCGCTCTCGCTCGGCGGCTTCGCCGGAGCGGAAGGCTCCCACTGTCGCTAGGCGCTGGCGAGTTCGGCGAGCACGCTGTCGGTGAAGGGGGTCCAGGTCTGGATCGCCCAGTCGCCGAAGTCGCGGTCGGCGAGGGCGACGCAGGCCGCTTCGGCGTCGGGGTCGACCCACAGGAACGTTCCGGACTGGCCGAAGTGGCCGTAGGTCCGAGGCGAACTGGTCTTACCAGTCCAATGTGGACTCTTGGTCGCCCGGATCTCGAAGCCCAGGCCCCAGTCGTTGGGCTTGTGCATGCCGTAGCCGGGCAGGACGCCGTTCAGGCCGGGAAAGGCCACCGTGGTCGCCTCGGCCACGGTCGGCGCGGACACCAGCGTGGGCGCCTGCAACTCGGCGGCGAACAGCGCCAAGTCGCCGCACGTCGACACCGCGCCCGCGCCCGCCGAGCCTGCCAGCCGGGACGCCGTCATGCCCAGCGGCTCGAAGACGGCCTCCGCGAGGTACTGGTCGAACGGGATGCCCGTGGCGAGGTGCACCAGGTCGGCCAGGGCCTCGAACCCGGTGTTCGAGTAGATCCGGCGGGCGCCCGGCCGCGCTTGGACGCTGGTGGTGTCGAACCCGAGCCCGGAGGTGTGCGCCATCAGGTGCCGCACCGTCGCCCCCGGCGGACCGGCGGGCTGCTCCCACTCGATCGCGCCTTCCTCGACGGCGACCAGGATCGCGTAGGCCGCCAACGGCTTGGTCACCGACGCGAGCCGGAACTCCCGCGCCTGGTCGCCCTCCGCCCCCACCACGGTCCCGTCCGCCGCGACGACGGCCGCCGCCACGTTGTCGACCGGCCACTGGCGCACCGCTGCAAGGCTCCGCATGCCCCGACCCTACGAGAGCCCTCAGTCGGCGATGTCGGCCAGGGCGACGGTCTTGGTGATCCGACCGAACACCAACAACTCCCCCACCACCGCGTTGCGCTTCCCGAACGCCTCCGCGGCGTCCTCGCCCATGTAGCGGGCCCCGAGCCGGGTCGCCCAGTGCAGCATCAGGTCCAGGTCCGCCGACAGCTCGGCCTCAGCCTGAAACTGCACGAAGGCGAACGGCGCCGCCTCCAGGTCGACACACATCGAGAACCGGGGGTCCCGGCGCAACGCCTTTCCCTTGACGGTGTCGGCCCCCGTGGTGAACACGATCCGATCACCGGACTCCCCTTCGTCCACCAGGAACCAGACCGGTGCCACATGCGGGGAGCCGTCGCGCCGAACGGTCGCGAGCTTCCCCGTCCGGGTCCCGTGAAGAACAAACTCCAACCACTCAGAACGATCCATCACGCGCATGCCGCCGAGCCTTCCCTAGCGCCAAACCCCCCGCACCTCCGCCCCAGCCGCACCCACCAGCGGGCGGCCGTGCGTCCCGCCACCCCGCCTCGGGCCACAACCGGCCGCCTGCCGAACCCGCCACCGAGCAGTCACGTCGTGCACTGTGCGGACGACCCCGCAGGCAGGGCTGTCGCCCTGTCCAACGGCCTGATCGACTTCCGAATGACTCACTGCCCGCCCTGGGGGAACGGTCCGGGCCACCGGGGCAGCGGCCACCGGGCGCCAGGCACCGGCCAACGGGAACCGGTCAACGGCACCGGCCAACGGGCAACGGACACCGGCACCGGCACCGGGCACCGGCCAACGGGCACCCGGCAACGGCCAACGGGAACCGGGCAGCGGGCAGCGGGCAGCGGGCAGCGGGCAGCGCTATCCGCCCGCGACCTGTCGGCGCAAGCGGTCGCGCACGTCCATCAGGGCGAATCCCAGCAGGTTCAGGCCCGGCCACGCCGCCGGGCGGCGGGCGTCGGGATTGGTGGCGGCGAGGCCGATGCCCCACACCGGGTCGACGGGGCTGGCTTCCACTAGGACCGCGGCGCCGGTGGACCGGAGGAACGCGGCGAGGCGGGGGTGTTGGCTGAACTTGGCCTCGTTGGCGCGCACCACGATGTCGTACCGGTGCTCGCGCCACCGGGCCTCGGTGAAGCCGCGGACCTGGCGTCCCAGGGCCTTGGCTTCTTCTGGGGTGTGGCTGGCCAGGACGGCCTCGGCGATGGCCTCGTCGCCGAAGAGGCGGGCTTTGGCGGTCATCATGTAGTGCTCGGCCGTCGGGTAGCGCTCGGCCGTCGGGTAGCGCTCGCCGTCGATGGTGGTGGGGGCGGGCCACCATTGGCTCAGGCAGGATTTGCCGACGGTGCCGTCAGGGGTGGGGCGGTGGCCCCAGAAGAAGAGGAAGTCGGCGGTGGGGCGGGCGAGCAGGTCGGCCAGTCGCGGGTGGTGGGACACCTGGGCACGGTAACCGCCGATCTGTCACGATTCACCCGTGTTTGCCGAGCGGCCACTGGTCTACGCCATTCCCCTGCGCACCCGGTTTCGCGGGATCACGGTCCGTGAGGGGATGCTGCTGCGCGGCGCCGCCGGGTGGGGCGAGTTCTGCCCGTTCGCGGACTACTCCGACGCCGAGTCGGTCCCATGGCTGGCGTCCGCCCGAGAAGCCGCCGACGTCGGGTGGCCGGAGCCGGTGCGTGACCGGGTGCCGGTCAACTGCACGGTGCCGGTGGTGTCGCCGGAGCGGGCGGGCGAGATCGTGGCCGAATCCGGTTGCGGCACGGCGAAAGTGAAGGTCGCCGACCCCGGAACCTCCCTCGGCCAAGACTACGAGCGGATCGCCGCCGTCCGGGACGCGCTGGGCCCAAACGGCCTGATCCGCATCGACGCGAACGGCGCCTGGGGCGTCGACGAGGCCGTGGTGGCGATCCGAACCCTAGACAAGGCAGCGGGCGGCTTGGAATACGTCGAGCAGCCGTGCCGAACAATCGATGAACTGGCCGCCGTCCGCAAACGAGTCGACGTGCCCATCGCGGCGGACGAGTCAATCCGGCGGGCGGAAGACCCACTGCGGGTGGCGGTGGCCGGAGCAGCGGACATCGCGGTCCTGAAGGTCGCACCACTAGGCGGAGTCCGGCGCGCACTGGCGGTGGCCCTGGCGTGCGGCCTGCCGTGCGTGGTGTCCTCGGCAGTGGAGACCAGCGTCGGCCTAGCCGCAGGCCTAGCCCTGGCAGGCGCACTGCCGCAGTTAAACCACGCCTGCGGCCTAGCCACCCTGCCCCTCCTCACAGCCGACGCCGCAACCCCCTCCCTACACCCGGTAGACGGCTGGCTCCCCGTCCCCCGAACAGCCCCCGACCCCACCCACCACACCGAAGCAGAAGCCGACCCCGCCACCCGCGAACACTGGTTAGCCCGCCTCTCCCGGGTATCCGCACTAGCAGGCTGACCCACCCCACAAGCCACAACACCCCGCCAACCACTCCACCGACAGAACACCCGTCAACCGCACCCCCGCCCGCCAACGGCAAGGTCAAGCGGCAAGGCCACCCGACACCCCGCCGGACCACACCAAGGCCCACCCAGCGCTCGATGGGCTGGAACCAGCGAACCCGGCTTTCCGCCAGGCAGCACCAACCCTGTCAGGCGCACGTGGGAGCGGGACAGCAAACCCACCCTGCCAACCGCCCCAAAGCTGCCAGGTGCCCGGCGGGAGCGGAACAATGAACCCACGCTCCCGCGAGGCAGCACCAACGCTGCCAGGTGCTCGATGGGGTGGAGTGGTTTCTTCGGGGGAGAAGGAAGATCGCTAAGCTGGCTCCGCACGTGTGAGGCCGAA
>NZ_JBVJIN010000039.1:0-56488 GCF_055586285.1 Actinokineospora sp. NPDC051303 | reverse complement strand
TCTTCGGGGCCCCTACGAAGGAAGATCGCCGTGTGAAAGACGGGTGGGAAGCCTTCGGCCTCACACGCGCGGAGCCAGCTTAGCGATCTTCCTTCACCCCCGAAGAAACCACTCCACCCCATCGAGCACCTGGCGAGCATTGGTGCTGCCTGGCAGGAACGTGGCTTTGTTGTCTTCGCTCCGGTCGGCCACCTGACAGCTTTGGGTGCCGGTCGGCAGGTGCCCGGGTCCGGCTGTCACTGCTCCCATCGGGCACCTGACAGCTTTGGGTGCGGGTCGGTAGAGGCTCGGGTCCGGCTGTCACTGCTTCCACCGGGCACCTGCCAACTTTGGGTGCCAGTTGGCAGGTGCCCGGGTCCGGCTGTCTCCGCTTCCACCGAGCACCTGCCAACTTTTGAGTGCCGGTCGGCAAGTGTTCGGGTTCGCTGTCTTCGCTCCCGTCGAGTGCTTGGTGGCATTGGGGTGCGGCTGGCAGGCAGGCGGGTCTGCCGCTCCGCCCAGCGGGGGCCTGGCAGCGTTGGGGATGTTGGCGGGCAGGAGGGCGGCGTGTTTGCCGCGTCTGCTGGGGCCGTGTGCTCCTGTCCACCCACGTTGGGGTTGGGCAGCGTGGCTCCCTTTGGTTTCCTTGGGGGCCTGGGCCTTGTCAGGGCCTGGTGGTGGGGGCTGCCGACAGGATGAGGTCGCCCAGTTGTTGGGCCAGGCGGGTGCTGTCGGCGGGGGAGTAGGTGGCACGGATGGCGCCGTTGGGTTCTGGGCGGCTTAGGGAGAGGTAGCGGCCTGCGTCGGTGTCGATCCAGCTGACGGTGCCCGCGTCCACCTCGCGGCCGTGTCTGCCTCGGCCGCTGACGGTGAAGAAGCCGTAGCCGGTGCGGGGGCGTTCGAGCATGGCCGCTGCCATGCGTAGTTGGGCGTCGGTGGTGGTGCGGGGGGCGCGGACTGGTTGGACGAAGCCGCCGCCGGAGTCGTCGCGGGGTTGGGGGGCGGCTTCGGTGACCTGCACCGACTGGCCCGGGCCCGCGGGGGCGGGGGGCAGCAGCGCGACCAGGCTGCGGGCGAGCGCGGCGGGGCTGATCAGCTCGAACTGGACGCTTTGGCCCTCTTGGATGGCTAGGACCGCGGTGGAGCCCGCTGCGGCGGCGCGGGCTCGGATGCGGCGGTTGTGGTTGACGGTGCCCATCATGCCGATGCCGATGTCGTGGTCGCTGGTGACCGTCAAGGCGGCGGCCACGTCCGGGTCGACCTCCGAGTGGTGGATCAGGCCGCGGTTGGCGAGGTCGGTGAACACGACCTTGGCGATGCGGTTCCGGTCCTCTTCGAGTTGGCCGAAGCTGGGGATCTCGAACGGGAACAACCGGCAGTTGACCCGCAGCGCCTGCGACAGCATGTCCACCGCGGCCAGGGACAGCGAGAACGAGCGTGGCATCTGGCGCTAGCCGCCGATCACTGGGGGAGCGGTCATCTCGTCGGTGCCGAACACCTCGTCCGGGTCGGCCTCGACCAAATACGACGGGCGCGAGTGCTCCTCGTCCTCGCCGCCTTGGCCGCGGGCGCCGCCCGCGCCCATACCCGCGCCCATGCCTGCCGCGCCGCGACCGCCCGCCGCGCCAGCGATGCCACCGCGGCCGCCAGTTGCCGCGTGCTCCGCGGCGAGCGCGCCCGCGCCCGCGCCGACGCCGGGACCCATGGGTCCGCCCCGGCCGCCGACACCGGCGCCACCACCCGTGCCCGCGCCCGCGCCGAAACCGCCACCGGGACCGAAGCCGCCGCGGCCACCACCGCCGCCGCCGAAACCGCCTCGGCCACCGCGGGCAGTGTCACCGCCGCCGGGGCCCATCGGCCCGCCCGCCATCGGCGGGATGCCGCCGGGGAAGCCGCCGTGGCCGCCCTGCTGGTTGTTGCCGCCGGGAAGCTGGCCGACGCCGCCGGGCTGGTTGGGGGTGGAGCCGTCGAAACCGCCGGGACCGGTGCCGTTGTTGCCGCCGGGGTTCGGGTACGGCAGCGGGGTCACCGGTGGGGGCCTGCCGTCGTCGCCGTTGGGGTTGGTGTGCGGGTCGATGCCGCCGGGCGGCGGGGCGACCGGTGGGCGGTCGGGCGGAAGCTGGGGGTGCTGGTCGATCGAGCCGTCGCGGCCGGTGCCGCCGTCGCGGTTGACGTCGACGGTGCTGTCACCGGGCCGCTTGACGCCGTCGTCGCCGCCGGGGCGGTCGCCCTCGTCGCCACCGCCGCCGCCCATCTGCGGCGGTGGGTCGAAGGCGGGCATGGCCGCCGAACTGCTCAGCGTGCTGTCGTAGGAGCCGACGACCCGGGCGGCTTCCTCGTGCGCCGCCTGGCTTTCCCGGTACTGCGCCTGGTACTGGTCGCTCTTGCGCATCAGCTCGATCGGGTCGGTCGTGTTCATCAGGTCGCGGTTGGCCGCGTCCGCGTCGAACGGGACCTCTTCTGGCATCGAGTTCTTCGCCTCGGCCAGCGCTTCGGCCTGGATGCCGGTCTGCGTTCCGGCGAGCTGCGCGCTCTGCCCGGCCCGGCCGACCCAGTTGCCGATGTCGGCCATGAACCGGCGGGCCGAGTCACCGGCGGAGCCCTGCCAGTCGGCCTGGCTGTCGTTGATCGCGGTGGCGACGGTGTCCTGGAACCGGGCCATCGCGTTGCCCGCGTTGAGGTACAGGTCGCCCATCTCGCCGATTTGGTCGGGGTCGACCGACTCGGTCACCATGGGCTTGAGCGAGCCGTGCTCGATGCTGAGGTAGTTGGAGCACTGCATCGCGGCCGTCGGCCGCAGCGACAGGCCCTGGGCGAGCTGGTTGGCCTGGGCGTTCATCCCCTGGTTGTACTGCTCGCTGATCTCGCTGTTGCGGGTGAACTGCTTCCAGACCTCGTACCAGGGGGCGTTCTCGATGTCCTGGTCGACGCGCTGCTCAGCCTGCTCGCGGACGTCGCCGCGGGTGTCGGAGGTGCCCGTCCGGTCGATGTAGACCGGGCTCCGCGAGTCGTACGTCGGGTCGTACGACGGGTGGCTCGGGTCGTAGTTCCGACTCGACGGGTTCGACACGTCGGTGGTCGTGCGGTCCCCCTGGTGCGGGGTGTACGCGGTTCTGACCGGTCCGGGCATGGTGTTGTCAACCTCCCCCTGCGTTCAGGGCAATTGGGGCTCGACTAGCTGGGCGGCCGCGAGGGCGGGCGCGCACAGCTTCGCGCCGTCGCCGCCTGCCGCTTGCACGTCCACCCGCGACTTCGCTGTCACGGCCAGGGTGATCGCGCACCCGCCACCGCCGCCACGCAGGCTCTGCAGGGCGTCGCGCGAGTTCACCTTCAACGACTTCTTCTCGCCCGCGGCCACGACGTCGGCGAGACCCAGGTCCTCGTAGATCACGACGCTCAGGTTGTAGCTGTCGGCGATGCTGGCCTTCTCGACGCGGTACTGGCAGGTCCGGTTCCCGACGACTTTCTCCTCTTTCGGGCTGCCGGTGACGCCCAGCGAGCCGAGCGCGGACGCGGGCACCAGGTCGCAGGGCTTGACCTCGGCCAGCGGCGATTCCGCGCCGCCTGCCGGGGTGGTCGAGGTGGTCGAGGTCGACGTGCTGGTCCCGCCGACCGGTTCACTCGACTGGGTCGCGCCCGGAACGACCGGGCTGCCCGGGCTGTCGGTGGAGCAGGCGGCTCCCCCCGCCACCAGGACGGCGAGTGCCGGAGCCAACCAGAGCGAGTGCCTCACTGTTCCCCTTTTGCGTGGTCGAGCGGCTCGGTCAGCCGGTGTACTTGCCCGCGTTGGACTCGTCGGTCCGCACGTAGTTGGCCATCGCCTGCTGGATGCCCTCTTCGGCCTTGACCAGCGACTCGCGGAACTGCCTGAGCTGCGTCAGGAAACCCCGGTCGTCGGTGGCGACCTGCAGCAGCAGCGGCTTCATGATCTCGGCGTTGTTGCTGCTGCCGAGCTTGGCTTCCTGTTCGAGGACGAAAAGCCTGCCCTGCTCGGAGTCGACCCACGCCGCCATCTCGCGAATGGCCCGCAGCAGGGCCTCGCCGCCCTTCTCGTTCACCGCGAACTTGCCCGCGGCCGCGTTGCCCGCGAAGTCGTTCATGGCCTTGCCGATCGGGCTCAGCGGCGCGTTGCCGCCCTCATCGATGTACATGCCACCCCCTGGTCCGCTCGCCCACCCGCACCCAACATCAATCACACAAGCCATGGGCACCGTACCAATCCGGTCCGGCGCTCGTCTTGACTGTGACGAGATGGGAAAGACGAAAGTTCCCCGGAAACGCCCAGGTCCCCCGTACGGGCGAACCGTGCGGGGGACCTGGACTGTCAGTGACGACTGGCGCCGGGTGGCTCAGCCGAAGCGGCCGGAGATGTAGTCCTCGGTCGCCTTCTGGCCGGGGTTGGAGAAGATCCGCTCGGTGTCGTCGACCTCGACCAGGCGGCCGGGCTGCCCGACGCCCGCGAGGTTGAAGAACGCCGTCTGGTCGCTCACCCGGGCGGCCTGCTGCATGTTGTGGGTGACGATGACGATCGTGTAGTCCTTCTTGAGCTCGCCGATCAGGTCCTCGATCGCCAGGGTGGAGATCGGGTCCAGCGCGGAGCAGGGCTCGTCCATCAGCAGCACGTCCGGGCGCACGGCGATGGCCCGGGCGATGCACAGCCGCTGCTGCTGGCCGCCGGAGAGGCCGCCGCCGGGGCGGTTGAGGCGGTCCTTGACCTCGGCCCAGAGGTTGGCGCCGCGCAGGGCCTCCTCGGCGACCCGGTCGAGCTTGCGCTTGTCGCGCTCGCCAGCGAGCTTGAGCCCGGCCACGACGTTGTCGCGGATGGACATGGTCGGGAACGGGTTGGGCCGCTGGAACACCATGCCGATGGTGCGGCGCACCGACACCGGGTCGACCGACGAGGCGTAGACGTCCTCGCCGTCGAGGAGCACCTTGCCTTCGGCGCGGGCGCCCGGGATCACCTCGTGCATGCGGTTGAGCGACCGCAGGACGGTCGACTTGCCGCAGCCGGAGGGTCCGATGAACGCGGTGACGCTGTGCGGCGGCACTGCCAGCGAGACGCTGTCCACGGCGTGGAACTTGCCGTAGTACAGGTTCAGGTCCTTCACATCTATGCGCTTGGCCATGATCGCTGCCTTACTTGGTCTTCAGGGACGTCAGCCGTGAGATCAGCGATCCCAGCAGGTTGAACACGGTGATGATGAGGATCAGCGTGACCGCGGCTCCCCAGACCCGGGCCTCGCCCACCGCGTTGGTGGTGAGCCGCTCGGAGGTCATGAGCAGCGGCAGCGAGGACATGTTGCCGCCGAACGGGTCGTAGTTGATGAACACGGTGTAGCCGACCAGGACGAGCACCGGCGCGGTCTCGCCCATGACGCGGGCGATGGCCAGGGTGATGCCGGTGATGATGCCGGACATCGCAGTCGGGATGACGATCTTGACGATGGTCTTCCACTTGGGGATGCCCAGCGCGTACGCGGCCTCGCGCAACTCGTCGGGGACGATCTTGAGCAGTTCCTCGGTTGTCCGCACGACGACCGGGATCATCAGCAGCACCAAGGCCAGCGACACCGCGAACGCGCTGCGCGGCATCCCGAGCGTGGTGACCCACAGCGCGTAGATGAACAGCGCCGCGACGATCGAGGGCACGCCGGAGAGGATGTCGACGGTGAAGGTCACCGCCTTCGCCAGCCGGGAGCGCTTGCCGTACTCGACCAGGTAGATCGCGACCATGATCGCGATCGGCACGGCGATGACGGCGCAGATCAGGCCTTGCAGCAGGGTGCCGATGATCGCGTGGTAGACGCCGCCGCCGAACTGGCGGGAGGTCAGGCCCGCCAGCGACTTCTGCCACCAGTCGGCGTTGAGGACGTGCTCGAAGCCCTTGGCGAGCACGGTGATCAGCAGCCACACCAGTGGGGCGAGGGCGATCAGGAAGGCGAAACCGACCAGGATGGTGGCCACCCGGTTCTTGAACCGGCGGGCCGAGTTGACTTCCTGGAACGCGGGCGGGGCCGCGGGCCGGTCGAGGTCAGTCGCTGTGGTCATTCGTACTCCTTGTGACCGGCGATGATGGACCGGGCGAACGCGTTGACCACGAAGGTCAGGATGAACAGCACGAGGCCAGCGGCGATGTAGGCGCCCGCGCCGCGCGGGTCGTTGAACTCCTGGGCCGCGCGGGCGATCTTCGAGGCGATCGTGTCGCCGCCGTCGAACAGGCTGAACCCGAAGTTCTGGTTGGTGGAGCTGAGGATGATCAGCACGGCGATGGTCTCGCCAAGCGCGCGGCCGAGCCCCAGCATGGACGCGCTGATGTAGCCCGCCTTGCCGAAGGGCAGCACGGTCGTGCGCACGACTTCCCACTTGGTCGCGCCGAGCGCGAGCGCGCCCTCGATCTGCATCGACGGCGTGCGGTCGAACACCTCGCGGGTGATCGCGGTGATGATCGGCAGCAGCATCACGGCGAGCACGATGCCCGCGGTGAAGATCGTCTGGCCGATGCCAAGGTCGGAGCTGCCGGTGGCGAACAGCGGGATCCATCCGAGGTTCTCGTTGAGCCACTTGCTGATCGGGGCCAGCGCGGGCGCGAGCACGTAGGCGCCCCAGAGGCCGTAGATGATCGACGGGACCGCGGCGAGCAGGTCGACCAGGTAGGCGAAGGGCCGGGCCAGCTTGCGCGGGGCGTACTGGGTCAAAAACAGCGCGATGCCCAGCGACACCGGCATCGCGATGAGCAGCGCGAAGACCGAGCTGAACACGGTGACCAGCAGCAGGTCGAGCACACCGAAGGCCAGGTCCGGCGGCTCGGCGTCCCACATTCTGCTGAACAGGAAGTTCGCGTCGTTGTCGACCAGCGACGGGATCGCCTGGATCAGCAGGAAGACGCCGATCAGCACGATCATGGCGACGACGAAGACGCCGGATCCGACGGTCAACGTCTTGAAGATCTTGTCACCGGGTCGGGTGACAACCTTGGCGGCCGGAGTGGGCTCCGTGGGTGCGGTCTTCTTGGTGGAAGGACCACCCGTGCCCGGCGCGGTGGATGAAATCGGTGCCTCCGGTGCGGTCTTGGACGCAACGCCGCCCCGCGGCCCACCGGTGTTCGCACCGGGGGCCGCGGGGCGTCCGACCATGTCGGAATCGCTCATATCGTCATCTCTGCTAGCAGTGTGCCAGTGCCGCTTACGCGATCGCCTGGATGGCGGTCAGCAGCTTCGCCTGGAACTCGTTCGGCAGCGGGACGTAGCCCGCGTCGGCGAGCGCGGCCTGGCCGTCGGTGGCGGCGACGGTCAGGAACGCCTTCACGGCCTTGGCGGTGTCGGCGTCGTAGCCCTTGGAGCAGACGATCTCGTAGGTCGCGAGCACCAGCGGGTAGGCGCCCGCGGTGTTGCTGGCGTAGAGCGCGTCGAGGTCGAGGACCATGTCGTTGCCCTCGCCCTTGAGCTTGGCGGACTTGATCGCGTTCGCCGCGCCCTCGGCGCCGAGCGCGACCGCGCCGGAGCCGCTGTCGATCTTGGCGGAGCTCAGCTTCTTGTCCTGGACGTAGGACCACTCGATGTAGCCGATGGCGCCGTCACCGGCGGCGATGGCGTCCGCGACACCCGCGGAGCCCTGCGCGCCCTGGCCGACACCGCCGTTGAACTTCTTGCCGGCGTCCTTGGTCCACGCGCCCTTGCCCGCGGCCTTGAGGTACTTCTGGAAGTTGTCGGTGGTGCCCGACTCGTCGCCGCGGTAGATGACCGTGATGGCCTTGTCCGGCAGGCTGACGCCGCTGTTGACCGCGGCGATGGCCGGGTCGTTCCACTTGGCGACCGCGCCGCTGAAGATCTTGGCGGCGACCTCGGGGGTCAGGGTCAGGTCGGTGACGCCGTCGAGCTTGTAGGCGATGCCGACCGGGCCGAAGACCAGCGGCAGGTTCCACGCCGGGTTGCCCTGGCAGCGCTTCGCGGCGGCCTCGACCTCGCCCTTGTCCTTGCTCAGCGCCGAGTCGCTGCCGCCGATGTCGACGATGCCCGCGGTGAACTGCTTCACGCCTGCGCCCGAGCCGGACGGGGTGTAGGACAGCTGGTAGTCCTGGCACTTGACGCCGTAGGCGGCGGTGAACGCCTCGATGGCACCCTTCTGCGCGCTGGAACCCTCCGCGACCAGGGCCTTCTTGCCACCGCACTCGACCGGGGCGCTGTTGGTGGGCGCGGCGGCCCCGGAGGAGCTGCCACCCGCCGGGTTGTTGGCGTCGCTGCCGCACGCCGAGAGCGCGAGGGCGCCTGCCGCGATGATGCCCAGCACGGACGCGGGCCGCTTGATGATCACAGTGATTCCTCCAGCAGGAGTCTTCTCAGGTCGCGGCGTGACACCAGGTCAGGCCGCCTCGCCGGCGACGCTAGGCACCGGTGGTGGACGGACCACCTTCTAGAGGTGAACGGCAAGTGAACAAGGCCGTCTATATGGACGCCGCGACGTTGCCGAAGCACGCCTGTGGCCTGCCTGTGACCTGGGTTTTTTCTCAGTGATCAGGCGTGTGCGGCGCGTGTCCGTACTGCGTACTGAATGTCGGCGGCCGAACGGACGAACCCCAATCGACTGTATACCGCAACGGCGGGCTTGTTGTCGGCCTCGACGTAGAGAATCACCTCGGGAACGCCGACCGCCCGCAGGTGGGCCAGCCCGACGAGGGTGAGCGCCTTGCCCAGGCCGCCGCCCTGGGCGGCCGGGTCGACGCCGACGACATAGACCTCGCCGACGCCGTCCGAGTGGATCTTGGTCCAGTGGAAGCCGACGATCCGGTCGTCTGCGGTGTCGACGGCCAGAAAGAGCCCGGCCGGGTCGAACCAGGGCTCGGCCTCGGTGGCGAGCACGTCCGCGACGGTCATCGCCCCCTGCTCGGGGTGCCAGTCGAAGGCCAGCCGGTTGACCTCGACCAGGGCCGCCTCGTCGCGGCCCGGCTCGAACGCGCGGACGCGCACGCCCGAGGGCCAGACCGGGTCGGGCAACTCGCCCACGGATTCCAGCCGCATGGTCAGCAGTTCGCGGACCGGTTCGAGGCCGAGCCGGGCGGCGACGCGGGCGGCGGCGGGGTGCTCGCCGTGCGCCCAGATCCGCACGTTTTCCGACGCCCTGGCCAGTACGGCGGCGACCAGGGCGGACCCGATGCCGCGGCGGCGGGCGGCGGGGTGGACCACGACCTCGGCGACCTGGCGGCCGAACGCATCACCGTCGGTGTCCAGGTGCGCGTAACCGACCAGCTCGCCCCCGGCGAGGTCGTCTGTGAGGTCGTCCGTGGAGTCGCTGACGGCCAGCAGGTGCTCGCCGCCGCGGAACTCGCGGGGCAGCGGTCCCTCGGGCAGTGCCTCGGGGCGGCCGTCCTCGGTCCGGGCGGCGAGCAGCAGCGGGCGGATCTTCTCGACGGCGGCCGGGGAGTCGGCCACCCAGGTCAGTTCGGTCACCTGGCCGACGTTACTTACCGCCATGCTCTTGCGACCGCCCTGACTGTCTGTCTGTGCTGTCCGACGTGTCTGACGTGTCTTGGCCGGACTTACCGAATGTCGATCGGGTAGGCGGCCAAGTCGGCCTCCGGCATCGGCTCGGCCTCGCGGCGGGAGCCGCCCGCCTTGGGCGGCTGCACGAACTTGTAGCCGACGTTGCGCACGGTGCCGATCATCTGCTCGTGCTCCGGGCCGAGCTTGGCGCGCAGCCGCCGGACGTGCACGTCGACCGTGCGGGTGCCGCCGAAGAAGTCGTAACCCCACACCTCCTGCAGCAGCTGCGCCCGGGTGAACACCCGGCCCGCGTGCTGGGCGAGGTACTTGAGCAGCTCGAACTCCTTGTAGGTGAGGTCGAGCGGGCGCCCGCGCAGGCGCGCCATGTAGGTGGCCTCGTCGATGACCAGCTCGCCGAGGCGCAGCGCGCCGTCCGCGGCGGCGCCAGCGGGGCCGCGCGAGGTCAGCAGCCGCAGGCGGGCGTCGACCTCGGCCGGGCCAGCGGTGGGAAGCAGGATCTCGTCAATGCGCCAGTCGCTGTTGATGGCCACCAAGCCACCTTCGTTGACCACGGCGAGGACGGGGCAGCTGTCGCCGCCACTGGTGAGCAGGCGGCACAGGCTCTTGGCTGCGGCGAGGTCGGTGCGGGCGTCCACGACGACCGCGTCGCGGGAACCCGCCTCAAGCAGGGCGGTGACCTCCGGCGCCTGGGTGCGCACCGTGTGCGGGAGAAGCATCAGCGACGGGAGCACGGATCCGGGCTCCGGGTCAGCGGTCAGCAGCAGCAGGTCGAGGCTCATCCGAGTCCGCCTCTCTCTTGCGTGAATCCGCTCCGCGTCGTTGGGGTGCGGCCCCCGATCGGGGGTTTCGATTTCGGCTGGCAGGAGAATAACCCTCGTACTCGCCAAATGTCGTGGTCGTGACGTCCGCATCACACGCATGCACGCAGGGGACCTGGGCATCCCGGGACGTCCGGAGGGTGTGTTACGGCTGCGTTAATCCGGCGTCCACCTGCCGATGCGCCCACTCGATCGGGTTTTCAAACCCTGTCACGGAATGGTTTGTGAAACACCTGTTACGCGGGTGGCAAGACGCGAAAGACGGTCACGGTCGGCAACGTGAGCCGGTTTCGCGACCTCGCCTTTCGTGAAGATCAGCGCCCGAACCGGGCGCACTGCGTACGCTGAGTGTGCCCTGGAGCTGGGGTGACCGACCCCACCGCTGCCCGGGGGCGGGGACCAGGATCATTGACGGCGTGACCCGCGCGGCAAGCGGGTAACTGGGCAGTAACAGGCAGTGCAGGTGGACCAGCGGTGCAGGGCGAAGAACACGGACGGGTGGCGCGATGACGACCATGACGAACTCCGGGAGGCCGCAGGCGGCTCAGCGGCGGGGCCGCTCCAAGGCCGTGCGGCGCCTGGTCATCACGCTGGTGGTGCTGCTCGCCCTGCTGGTGGCGGCCGACTTCGGCGCGGCGGCGGTGTTCGAGCACGAGGTGTCCAAGCGCGCGCAGGCGCAGTTCGGGCTGCGCGACCACCCCTCGGTGAAGGTCGGCGGGTTCTCCTTCCTCGCCCAGGCCGTCTCCGGCGAGTACGACCTGGTCACCGTCGACGCCAAGGGCGTGCCGGTCAAGGACGCCCTGCGTGACGTCGAGGTGCACGCCGACCTGCGCGGCGTGCAGGCGCCGCTGTCGGAGCTGGTGAGCGGGTCGCTCACCGGTGTGCCGGTGCGCGAGGTCGAGGGCCAGGTCAAGGTCAAGGCCGCCGACGTCAACCGCGCCATCCAGCAGAACAGCAACGAGGTCGTCAAGGCGATCAACAACCTCACCATCGACCCGGTCAGCGTGCGGACGGTCAACACCGTGCCCGCCGAGGGCGGCGAGACCGAGGAGGACACCAGCGAGGTCGCCGACCAGGAGGGCACCACCGCGGGCGTGAAGCTGTGCGGGACGGCCGACATCGCGGGCCAGTCGACGGAGCTGTGCGTGTTCTCGATCATCTCCCTGGTCGAGGGCAGCATCGAGGTCTCGCCCAAGCGCCTCGAACTGCGCAACTCGGCGTCCTCGGCGCAACTGCCCGCAGCCCTCCAGGCGCGGGTGCTGCCGCTGTTCGCGATCACCCTGGACCCGGGCGGCCTGCCGTTCAAGGTCACCCCGACCGCGGTGACCGTCGAGCCGGGCCTGCTCTCGGTCAAGGGCAAGGCCACCGACGTGGTCCTGGGCCGGTGACCGGCGCGCTCGTGGCGCTGGGCACGCTGCTGCTGGCCGCGGCGGTGGGCCTGGCGCTCCGCGCGCGCGACGGCAAGATCCGCGTGACCGCCGACCCCACCTACGCCCGAATCACCGCCACCCCCTCGACCCCCGAGGCGGACCCCGGGCGGCCCAGCGGCGAGTCCGCTGACACCGGGCCGGTGGACCACGGGTCCGCGGGCGACCGGTCCGCCGGTGCTGGGCAGGCCGACAGCCGGGCAGCCCGCGCCGGATCGGGCGGCCGGGTACCCGAGGACGTACGGGCGGTTCTGGACCCGGGCGCCGCCGTCACCCTCGTCCAGCTCTCCACCTCCTTCTGCGCGCCGTGCAGGCACGCGCGGGTGGTCCTGTCCGACCTCGCCGACCGGGTCAACGGGCTGGCGCACGCCGACATCGACCTCACCGACCGGCCCGCGTTGGCCGCCGCGCTGGCGGTCCTGCGCACGCCGACGACGCTGGCCGTCGATGCCCACGGAGTGGAACTCCTGCGGGTCGGCGGGGTGCCGAACCGGGACTCTCTGCTCGCCGCGCTGCGCCCGTACCTGCCCGCCTGACCCTCGTCACCTGCGCTTTCCGGTTTCGCAAGGGCCGTCCGGCCTGTCTCACCAAGTGGGCAGCCCCTCCCACCTCCAGGAACTGGCGGTAAGCTCCCGGCCGTGACCAGCTACCTGACCAGGCGTCGCACGGTGGATTTCTGCCGTGTCGACAGCAGCCTGTGTCGGGCATCGATCTGACCGGGCGGCAGTCCGCGGCCCCGCCGCGCCCGCCCCATCGGACCCCGATCCCGCGTCCAGGTCAGGAGGCCACAGTGTCCGGATCGACAGACCCTCAATCCACACCGCCCGCGGCCCAGCAGTCCGGCCGCCAGACCGTCGACCCGCGCGGGCCGCGGTTCGCCGCCTGGGTGACCACGGCCGTGCTGGTCGCGGTGCTGGTCACCGGCTGGTGGCCGCTGCTCGCCGCGCAGGCCGTGGTGTTCGCGCTCGGCGCGTTCGCCGGGCCGCGCCACTCCCCGTACTCGGCGCTCTACCGCGCTCTCGTCGCGCCCCGGCTCGCGCCGACCGACGAGCGCGAGGATGTCGCGCCGCTGCGCTTCGCCCAGGGGGTCGGCTTCGGGTTCGCCGTGGTCGGCGTGCTCGGCTACGCCAGTGGGCTCACCGCTCTCGGCGTCGTGGCGACCGCGTTCGCGCTCGCCGCGGCCTTCCTGAACGCCGCGTTCGGGTTCTGCCTCGGCTGCGAGGCGTATCTGCTGCTCAACCGTCTGTCCATCATCAACAAGAAAGTGGGAACCGCCCGATGAGCCGCGAAGACGTGCTGGTTACGGCACAGTGGGCCGAGGAGAACCTTGAGACGCCCGGAGTGGTGTTTGTCGAGGTAGACGAGGACGCGAGCGCCTACGACACCGGTCACATCCCGGGCGCGGTGAAGGTCGACTGGCGCCAGGACCTGCAGGACCCGGTGCGCCGCGACTTCGTGGACCGCGCGGGCTTCGAGAAGCTGCTCTCCGCGCGCGGCATCAGCAACAACGACACGGTGATCCTCTACGGCGGCAACAACAACTGGTTCGCCGCCTACGCGTACTGGTACTTCAAGCTCTACGGCCACGAGTCGGTCAAGCTGCTCGACGGCGGCCGCAAGAAGTGGGAGCTCGACGGCCGCCCGCTCAACGCCGACCCGGTGAGCCGCCCGGAGACGACCTACAGCGCCAAGGAGCAGGACCTGTCGCTGCGCGCGTTCCGCGACGAGGCCGTGGCCGCGATCAACACCAAGAACCTCGTCGACGTCCGCTCGCCGGACGAGTTCTCCGGCAAGCTGTCCGCGCCCGCGCACCTGCCGCAGGAGCAGGCGCAGGTCAAGGGCCACATCCCGAGCGCGATCAACGTGCCGTGGAGCAAGGCGGCCAACGAGGACGGCACGTTCAAGTCCAACGACGAGCTGCGCGAGCTGTACAAGGAGGCTGGCCTGGACGAGGGCAAGGCCACCGTGGCGTACTGCCGCATCGGCGAGCGCTCCTCGCACACCTGGTTCGCCCTGCACGAGCTGCTGGGCTACGAGGACGTGAAGAACTACGACGGCTCGTGGACCGAGTACGGCTCCCTGGTCGGCGTCCCGGTCGAAATCGGCGCGTAAGCGAACCCGGCGAAACCCCCGAAAGGTGAACTCAAATGGCTGACTCCTGTGGCGCCCCGGAGCAGGGCGCTGCCCTGCCCGCGAACGTGGACGCAGGCAAGGAAATCGTCCTGAACGGCAAGGTCACCAGTGGTGGCGAGCCCGTCGGCGGCGCGTTTGTGCGGCTGTTGGACTCGACCGGCGAGTTCACCGCCGAGGTCGTGTCCTCGGCCGAGGGTGACTTCCGCTTCTTCGCCGCCCCCGGCGAGTGGACCGTGCGCGCCCTGCACCGCAGCGGCAACGGCGAGGCCAAGGTCAACGCCGAGGGCCCCGGCCTGCACGACGTCGCGGTCGCCGTGGGCTGAGTGCCCGCAAGATCGTTCAAGAGGTCCGGGAGTTCGGCGAACTCCCGGACCTCTTGCCGTCTCGCGGGTGAAGATGGCCGTTATGAGCACGTGCGGACAGTGCGGCGACCCGGCGGAGGTCGTCGTCATGATCGATAAACGGGGAGTCCCACACGGCGCCGACGGGCACAACGTGGTCTACGACCACACCACCGCTTACGCGTGCCCCAAGGCGCACGGCGCGGTGGCGCACTTCTCCCACGACTGCTTCGCCCCGCCATGGGAGGAGGAGTGGGACATGTGGTGGTCCTGGGAGCTGAGCGACGCTGCCGTCGACGCGCTGCGCACCGGCCTGGTGCACTGCCCGGCCCCGCTGGACCCCGACTGCGACTGCCCGGCCCACATCAGCCTCCGCAAGACCCGCCCGCTCGTCCGCAAGGCCCGGGTCTCGGTCACCCTCTCCAAGGCTGGCGTCCCCGCGTTCGCGTCGCTGTGACGACTCCGCTGTGACGATCCCGCCCGACCCGCTGAGATTCCCGCCACCCTGCCCGCGCACAGTCGTCGGGGACCGGACGGGTTATCCTGCCAGGCGTGGAAATCTTCTTCACTTCGCTGCTGGTGATCATGGGCCTGCTCACCACCTGGTTCGCGGTCTACGTGGTGTACCGGCTCTACGCCGACCAGCGCTGAGCATGGCGCCATCCGATCCGGTCCCCGGCAGCGGCGACGCGGCCCTGCAGGCCGCCGCCGAGCGCGCCGAGGCGACCCGGCACCGGAACCTGCCGCAGTTCGAGGACCTGCCGATCCCGGCGGACACCGCGAACCTGCGCGAGGGCCCGAACCTCAACGACGCCTGCCTCGCCCTGCTGCCCCTGGTCGGCGTGTGGCGCGGCGAGGGCGAGGTGGTCTATCCGACCATCGAGGGGCCCGTCAAGTTCGGCCAGCAGATCACCTTCGCGCACGACGGCAGGCCGTTCCTGTCCTACGAGGCGCGCGCGTGGCTGCTCGACGGCGACGGCAAGGTCATCCGCCCCGCCGCCCGCGAGGTCGGCTGGTGGCGACCGCAGGCCGACGACACCATCGAGGTGCTGCTCACGCACGCCACCGGCGTCTCGGAGATCTACTACGGCGCCCCGCGCGGCCAGACGTCCTGGGAACTGGCCACCGACCTGGTCACTCGGACGGCGACGGCCAAGGAGGTCAACGCCGCCAAGCGCCTCTACGGCCTGGTGAACAACGGCGACCTGGCCTACGTCGAGGAACGCGCCATGGTGGGCCAGGAGTTGCAGCCGCACACTTCGGCCTATCTGCGCCGCGTCGTTGGCTGAGTCGGCCGACCCTCCTGACCCTGTGCGCCTGCGGCGGTGCGGCCCGGACGCGGTCCTGGTCGAACTGGCGTCGCTAACTGAGGTCGCCGCCGCCCGCGCCGCCCTGGCCGCCGCCGACCTGCCGGGCCTGGTCGACCTGGTGCCCGCCGCCCGCACCGTCCTGGTGTCTTTCAGGGCCGGTTCTTCGGGTATCCGCCGGGTGCGGGACGTCTTGGAGCGGGTGGACCTGTCCGCGGCTCCGGACGTCACCTCGCACGAGGTTGTCCTACCGGTGGTCTACGACGGGCCGGATTTGGAGCTGGTGGCCGAGACAGCGGGTCTTACCGTGCGCGAGACAGTCGCCCTGCACTCCGGCACGGAGTTCACGGTCGCGTTCTGCGGCTTCGCGCCCGGTTTCGCGTACCTGACCGGCTTGCCCGAGCCGCTGCGGCAGCCCCGTCTGGACACTCCCCGCTCCCGCGTCCCGGCGGGCGCGGTGGGCCTGGCGGGCGAGTTCACCGGCGTCTACCCCCGCCCGTCCCCTGGCGGCTGGCGGCTGCTGGCCCGGCTGGCCGAGCACGCCGCCCCGTTGTTCGTCCCGTCCCGCGACCCCGCCGCCCTCCTGTCCCCCGGCGACCGCGTCCGCTTCGAGGCGGCGCCGTGATGCGGGCCGTCACCGTGCTCGCCACCGGGCCGCAGGCGCTCATCCAGGACCTCGGCCGCCCGGGGCACGCGCACCTGGGCGTGCCGCCGTCCGGCGCGCTCGACGTGCCGTCGCTCCGGCTGGCCAACCGGCTCGCGGGCAACGCGGAGGGGGCGGCGGGGATCGAGGCGGTGCTCGGCGGGCTGCGGCTGCGCGCGTCGACCTCGTGCACGGTCGCGGTGACCGGGCCCAGCGTTCCGGTTCTCGTCAACGGCCGGGATATGGGGTCGCACGCGCCGGTCCACCTGCGGGCCGGGGAGACGGTGGAGTTGGGGTCGCCGGTCGCGGGGCTGCGGTGCTACCTGGCTGTGTCCGGCGGGTTGGACGTGCCCGCGCAACTCGGGTCGCGGTCGACCGACCTGCTGTCCGGAATCGGGCCCGCGCCGCTGCGGGTAGGCGACGTCCTGCCGCTGGGGGCGCCGATGGGGCCGCCGGTCGGGGAGGACGCGGTGCCGCCGCCCAGTCCGGCCGATCACCTGACCGTGCCGGTGGTGCTCGGGCCTCGGGAGGACTGGTTCGACGACCCGGCGGCGCAGTTGGCGGGGGCGGTGTGGGCGGTGTCGCCGGAGAGCAACCGCGTCGGGCTGCGGCTGCTGGGGCCGCCGCTGCGGCGGTCGGGGGCGTTCGCGGGGCGGGAACTGGTCAGTGAAGGGGTCGTGACGGGGGCGGTGCAGGTGCCCGCCAGCGGGCGGCCGGTGATCTTTCTGGCCGATCACCCGACCACCGGCGGCTATCCGGTGATCGGGGTCGTGCCCGCCCGTCATCTTGCGGAGTTGGGGCAGGCTCGGCCGGGGACGAAGGTGCGGCTGCGGGCTCGCGCCGACCTGTGACGCCGCCTGCCGGTCAGGCGTACTCGGACTCGTAGAGGGCGTTCAGCTCGGTCTGGAGAGCGGTTGCCTCGGGGAGGGGCACGCCGTCCAGCTCGCGGACACGGGTGATCTTGCGGACGCTGGAGGCCAGGAAAACGGCGTCGGCCCTGGCCAGTTCGGTCCGGGTGATGGGCTCGACCTTGGTGGACCAGCCCGCGCGTTCGGCGGCGCGGAACAGGGCCGCCTGGGTCGTGCCGGGGAGGATTCCGCTCGACGGCGGGGGCGTGCGCAGCGTGTTGCCGTTGACCACGACCACGGTGGACGTCGGGCCTTCCAGCACAGTCTCATCCGCGGCCACGAAGACGACCTCGTCGGCGCCTCGGGTGGCGGCGTGGCGGAGGGCGGCCATGTTCACCGCGTACGACAGGGTCTTCGCGCCCAGGAGCAGCCAGGGGGCGCGGGCCACCACCTCGGGGTCGAACCCGCGCTCCAGAGTGACCACCGCCACACCCGCCACCCGCTCCTGGAGGGCTTTGGCCGCCAGGGGCAGGCCAAGGGCGTAGCCGGTCGGTGTGCCGTCGCCGAACTCGGGGCCCCGGGTGTAGACGAGTTTCAGGGCCATCTCGCCGGGCTCGGTCCACGCGTCGATCACGGTCTCGGTGACCCGCTCCCAGGCCGCGCGGTCGGGGACCGGGAGATCGAGCATCGCGGCTGACCTGGCCAGACGATCAAGGTGGGGGCCCAGTTCGCGGGGCTTGCCGTCCACGACGAGGATCGTCTCGAACACGCCGTCGCCGCGCAGCGCGCCGAGGTCGTCCACCCGCAGGTGCGGTCGGTCGGGGTCGGCCAGGGTTCCGTCCAGCATCGCCAGCACGCGCATGCACCCGACCTTACGCGCGGTGAAGGCCTACCATCGGCGATGTGGAGACCGCCCACCCGATGTCCCGGCGCCGCGCCGAACTGCGGGAGACGCTGCACCAACGCGGGATGCGGATGACGCCGCAGCGCCAACTCGTCCTCGACGCGCTGCTCGACCTGGAGCACGCGACCCCCGAACAGGTGTGCCAGCACGTGCGGCGGACCACGCCGACGGTCAACATCACCACGGTCTACCGCACGCTGGAGCTGCTGGAAGGTCTCGGCCTCGTCCACCACACGCACCTCGGCCACGGCGCGCCCACCTATTCCGTCCACGAGCACCAGCACGTCCACCTGGTGTGCCACCGCTGCGGGCACATCGACGAGTCGCCCCGGGCGGTGATGGACGAGCTGTGCGGGACACTGCGGGTGGCGCACGGGTTCGTCTTGGACGCGGGGCATCTCGCGTTGTCCGGCACGTGCCGAAGCTGCACCGAGGAGACCCAGTGACCAACCGCTCCCCGATCCTCGACCTGCCCGGCGCCGTCCCGCCGCCCGACGAGTCGATCGACGCGGGCGTGCCGTGGCACTTCGGCGACCCGTTCGCCGAGCAGCGGGCCGCCGCGCGGAAGGTCGCCGTGGTCGACCGGTCGCACCGCGAGGTGATCGCCGTCCCCGGCGACGAGCGGCTGTCCTGGCTGCACCTGGTGATCTCCCAGCACGTCACCGCCCTGGCCGAGGGCGCGGGCACCGAGGCGCTGGTGCTCGACAGCCAGGGCCGGGTCGACGCGCACATGGTCCTCGCGCACGTCGACGGCGTGGTGTGGCTCGACACCGAGCGCGGCGCGGCGGCGACCGGCGCGCGCGGCGGGCAGGTCACCCTGCTGGAGTACCTGGAGCAGATGGTGTTCTGGTCCCGGGTGGAGCCGCGCGACGCGACCGAGGAGCGCGCCGTGCTGTCCCTGGTCGGCCCGGAGACGCCGGATCTGCTGGCCGCGGTGGGGCTGCCGGTGCCGGTGGGCGACTACGCGGTGGCCAGCGGCCGTGAGGTGATCGTGCGGCGGATGCCGTGGCCCGGCCACGACGCCGCCGACCTGCTGGTGCCCCGCGCGGAACTGGCCGCGTGGTGGACGCGGCTGACCGACGCGGGCGCCCGGCCGATGGGGAGCTGGGGCTTCGACGCGCTGCGGGTGGAGTCCGCGCGGCCCCGGCTGGGCGTGGACACCGACGAGAAGACGATCCCGCACGAGGTCGGCTGGGTGCACGTCGCCGCGCACGTCGCCAAGGGCTGCTACCGGGGGCAGGAGACGGTCTCGAAGGTCCACAACGTCGGCAGGCCGCCCCGGCGGATGCTGCTGCTGCACCTCGACGGCTCCGCGGACGGCCTGCCGGAGACCGGGTCCCCGGTGCTCGCGGGCGAGCGGGTGGTCGGGCGGGTCGGCTCGGTCGAGCAGCACCACGAGCTGGGGCCGATCGCGCTGGCGCTGATCAAGCGGTCTGTCGAGCCGGGCACCGAACTCGTCGCGGGCGCGGGCGAGCAGGCGGCGCAGGCGTCGATCGACCCGGACTCGGTGCCCGAGGACACTCCCGGCCTGGGCCGGGTCGCCGCGCAGGGTCTGCGCGGCTGAGGCGCGCCATGCCACCGACTCCCCACGGCACGGTGATCACGGTCGCGCCGACCGGGGCCGAGCACAGCAAAACCGACGTGCCCAACCTGCCGGTCACCCTCGATGAGCTGGTGAAGACCGCGCGGGACTGCGAGCGGGTCGGCGCCGCCATGATCCACATCCACATCCGCGACGACGACGCCCAGCCGACCCTCGACCTCAAGCGGCTCACCGACACGGTCGCGGCCGTGCGGGAGCAGACGCGGCTGATCGTGCAGCTGTCCACCGGGGGCGCGGTGACCGACCCGGAAGAAGACCGGCTCGCCGTGCTCGACGCGCTGCCCGACTCGGCGTCCTGCTCGATGGGCACGGTGAACTTCGGCGACGACGTGTTCGTCAACCGGTGGCCGTTCATCGTGGAACTGCACAACCGGATGCGCGAGCGCGGCATCGTCCCCGAGTACGAGATCTTCGACCTCGGCCACCTCACCGCCCTGCGCAGGCTGCTGGACGAACACGGCCCGCCCGCGGGCGGCCACGTGCACCTCGACCTCGTGATGGGCGTCCCCGGCGGGATGCCCGGCGACACCGAGACGCTGGCCGCCGCGCTGCGCCGCATCCCCGAAGGCGCCACGTTCTCCGCGACCGGCGTCGGCCGCGCGTCCCTGCCCGTGCTGCTCGCCGCGCTGTCCGCGGGCGGGCACGTCCGGGTGGGAATGGAGGACACACTGTCCTACGCGCGCGGCGAACGGGTGAAAGACAACGCCCAACTGGTCGCAAGAGCGTCCGGACTGGCAAGAATCGCCCAACGGCCGCCGATGAGTCCAGACGAGGCGAAGGTGCTTCTAGGGGTGGCGAGTTGAGCACCATTGTCGTCAAGATATGGCCATCGAGCACTACATGTCGGAGGATGTGCCCGTGATCGAAGTCCGCCCGGGTGGGCGTAGGCGCATCGACAGGGTGCTGTCGCCGGAGTACGTCGAGGGCTTGGACCAACTGGACCTCGTCGAGGTCCGCGCCCGCCGCGACGACGCGGCGCAGGAGGAGACCGACCTGTCCTACCTGCGGCGACTCCTGCACGGACGGATCGACATCGTCCGCGCCGAACAGCGCCGCCGCGCCACCGGCGGGTCCACCGCCGTGGTCGACCAACTCGCGGCGATCCTGTCGGACAACGCCGTCGGCCCGGCCATGGGCTCCGGGCGGTACCAGACCATGGAACCCTCCCGCGCCGAAGCGCACCGCAGACACGTCGAAGCCCTCGTCTCCGACGCCGACCTG
The DNA here is from genome assembly GCF_055586285.1 of Actinokineospora sp. NPDC051303. NCBI lineage: Bacteria > Bacillati > Actinomycetota > Actinomycetes > Pseudonocardiales > Pseudonocardiaceae > Actinokineospora > Actinokineospora sp. NPDC051303. The sequence goes on along the minus strand of NZ_JBVJIN010000039.1, from coordinate 35,767 downwards.
TCCGACGTCGTGTCCCTGCCCGACGACCGGCTCGCGCTGGCGCTGCGCACCTACGAGGAAGAAGAAGCCTCGGTGTCCCAGCGCAGACGGGAAGTGCAGCGGGTCATGGACCTGCTCAACGACCAGATCGGCAGCCGCTACCGGGCGGGCAGCGCCTCGGTGGACGACCTGCTGGCCGCCGAACGGGGAAAGAAACCCGGCGGAGCCCCGCGCTGAACCCCATCCTGGTCGAAGTCCGGCGCGGCGGAGTCGTGGAATCCGTCCACCGCGGCTCGGTCGTCGTGCTCGCCCCGGACGGCCGCGTCCGGCTGGCTCTCGGCTCGGTCGACACGCCGGTCTTCACCAGGTCGTGCAACAAGCCTTTGCAGGCCGTGGGGCTGCTTCGCGCGGGGCTTGATCTCGCTGACGCCGACTTGGCTCTGGGGTGCGCTTCGCACAGTGGGGAACCTGAGCATGTGGAGCGGGTTCTGCGGATTCTCGCCGGGCATGGCTTGGCGGAATCCGATCTTGGGTGTCCGGCTGACTGGCCGATGCACGAGGAAAGTCGCCATCGGGTCATCGCGGCGGGTGGGGGGCCGCGGGCGGCGGCGATGAACTGCTCGGGCAAGCATGCGGCGATGCTCGCCACTTGCGTTCAACGTGGCTGGGAGACCGCTGGGTATCTGGCTCCGGGGCATCCGGTTCAAGAGGCGGTTGCTGGGGCGATCGCGGATCTGACTGGTTCTTCTCTTGGCGCGCCTGCGGTGGATGGGTGTGGGGCGCCGTTGTTCGCTGTCTCGCTGACGGCGTTGGCTGCCGCTTATACGCGGCTGGTGACTGCTCCGGTTGGTACTCGCCGTTGGCGGGTTGCCGGTGTCATGCGTGATCATCCGTATCTGGTGGGTGGCAGTGATCGTGATGACACGGAGCTGATGCGGGCTGTGCCTGGTTCTCTGGTGAAGGGTGGTGCGGAAGGGGTGCACGCCTTTGCGTTGGGGGATGGCACGGCGCTGGCTATGAAGATCGATGATGGGGGTGCTCGGGGGCGGACTCCTGTGTTGGTTGGGGTGTTGCGTGCGCTCGGGTGTGTTGGGGCGTTTTCTGAGAAGGCTGTGTTGGGTGGTGGGGAGGTTGTCGGCTCTGTGCGTTTGATGGACGGAGTGCTGGACGGCTTGGTCTGAGGCTCGCTTGGTGTGGATCGGGCTCTCGTGGGGGCTCGCTGGGGTGGGTTGCTCAATGGGGTGGAGCGGGTTCCCGGGGTGGCTGGGTTGTGGGGGTTGCTCGATGGGGTGGAGTGGTTTCTTTGGGGCCCCTACGAAGGAAGATCCCGTCGTGGGAAAGACGGGTGGGGAGCCTTCGGCCCCACGACCACGGCAAGTTTAGGGATCTTCCTTCTCCCCCAAAGAAACCACTCCACCCCATCGAGCACCTGGCAGGGGCGGGTGCGGTTGGCAGGAGGGTGGGTTCGCTGCTGCTCGTTCCGCACATCGCGCACCTGGCAGGGCCGGGTGCGGCTTGGTGGGGGGGCAGACAGGTCGACAGGTCTGGTGGGTCGAACTGCTAGTTGGCCTGTTCGCGGTTGGCTAGGTCGCCCCAGAAGGTTCTTAGGCGTTCGAAGCGGATGCCTACCTGGGTGGGGTCGGCTGCCTCTATCGCGTCGAGGATGGCGTGGACGTCTTCTGCGGAGGTGTCTTCTAGCAGTTCTTTGTCGTCTAGGAGTTGGACTAGGCCGCCGTAGTCGAGTTCTACTGCTGAGTGGTCGTCGAAGTTGGTTAGCCAGCGGGCGGTGTCCGCCAGGACCTTCGTTGGGCCTACGTCGCCGAAGGTTTGTTGGGAGAGGGTGCGGGCTCGTTCTACTCGGCGGAGGGCGTCGCCGATGGCTGTGCGCCAGTAGATTTGGCGGCGGGGGTCGTCGCGGGGGGCCATTACTACGTGGCGGTGGGCTGGGTCTACCAGGGAAAACCAAGGGAGAGGGACTGTCCAGGTGGTCGAGACCACGTGGACGGCGCCGCTGGGGAGGTCGGCCAGGACGCTGGTGGCCTTCTGGCGGACGTTCTCCGGGGTCTGGGAGAGCAGCACCTCGGCGCGCAGGGTCGGCGATGAGGTGGCCAGGAAGCCGACCATGGCCGCTGCCGAGCGGGCGCGTAGGTCCAGCGGGCACACCAGCGGGCCTGGGCCCACCTCCGCCTGGTCGGTGGGAACCTCGGCGGGGTCGATCACCAGGAGGTCGCGCAGCGAACTGGGTGCGGGGCGGCCGTCGGGGAGTTCGCCGGGGAGGGTCGCAGGGGGCGCATACAACTGTGACTTGAGCCACACTTCGCGTTCTCGGGCGGCGATGTCGGCGCGGTCTAGGCCGCCTGCCTCGATGGCGCCGCGCAGCAGGCCTGCCAGGGGCTCCGCGAAGGACGACAATGGTTCGTACACCCGCAGGTAGGCGACGAACGGACGAGGCACGCGCACATGCTTTCACGGACGGCGGCCGCGCGGTCGCTCGGGCGAGGTGTTCTTGCCGATGTCAGGTTCTGCACACCGTGCCGCGTCGCATCGAACCCCTTCGGCACGGTACGGTAGTTAGCAGGAATCAACTGTCGACATCTACGGGGCCGCCGTTCCCCCGGCCGCCCCGTCACTGTGCGAGGGGGTCGAGCCATGGGGCGCGGCCGAGCTAAGGCCAAGCAGACGAAGGTGGCCCGGGAGCTCAAGTACAGCTCACACCACACGGACTTCGACGCACTGCAGCGCGAGCTGTCGGGCGGGAAGTCCGACGAAGGTCACGACAGCGGTGACCGCTTCGACGACTCGTCCGAGGACGAGTACGACGACTACCGGCGATGAACCCGGGCCCAGTGCCGCACCTAGCGCTGGGCCCACAACGCCGCACACCCCCTCCGTACGCCGTGAAGGCCACCCCGCGGACCCTCGCGGGGTGGCCTTCACGGCCCGGCTCAGAACGCTCGCGCGTACTGGACCGGCGGGGCGGCCTCCGCACCGAGTGTGGCTGCCGCGCGCAACGGCCAGTACGGGTCGCGCAGCAGCTCACGGCCAACCAGCACCAAGTCGGCTGATCCTTCGCTGAGGATTCGCTCGGCCTGGTGCGCGTCGGTGATCTCGCCGACGGCTCCGGTGGCGACCTCGGCCTTGCGGCGGACCGCGTCGGCGAAGGGCACCTGGTAGCCGGGTCCGGTGTCGATCGTGGCGTGCGCCACGTTCCCGCCGGTGGACACGTCGATCAGATCCGCGCCCGCGTCGGCGAACGCGCGGGCGACCTCCACGGCGTCGTCGCCGGTCAGGCCGCCCTCGGTCCAGTCTGTCGCCGAGATGCGCACCAGCACCGGCACCTCCTCGCCTACCGCCGCCCGGACAGCGCGGACAACGGCGACCGGGAAGCGCGTCCTACCGGCGAAGTCACCGCCGTAAGAGTCCGTGCGGGTGTTGGTCAGCGGCGACAGGAACTCGTGCAAGAGGTAGCCGTGCGCCGCGTGCACCTCCACGACCTCGAAACCCGCCTCGACCGCGTACCGGGCGGCCCGCGCCCAGGTCTCCACCAGCGCCTCGATCTCCTCGGGCGCAAGCGCTTGCGGGGTGCGGTACTCGGGGATGAACGGCTCGTCGGTCGGGCCGACCGGGGTCCAGCCGCCGTCCTCGTCGGGCACCCCGTGCTTACCGGCGGCGAACGGGCTGTAGGTCGACGCCTTGCGGCCCGCGTGCGCGAGCTGCACCCCCGGCACCGCGCCCTGGGCCTTGATGAACGCGGTGATCGGGCGCCAGGCGTCGACGTGCGCGGGCGACCAGATGCCCGTGTCGTCCGGCGAGATGCGCCCGATCGGCTCGACGGCGCTGGCCTCGGCGATCACCAGGCCAGCGCCGCCGACCGCGCGGGAGCCGAGATGCACCAGGTGCCAGGCCCCGGGCACTCCATCGGTCGCCGAGTACTGGCACATCGGGCTCACCGCCACCCGGTTGGACAGGGTGACCGACCGCAGAGTCAGCGGACTGAACAGCAGGCTCACAGGGTTCCTCCGGTGATGTGGTTCGTTGTCCAACGAACCACATCAGCGTCCGCCCGCTCTCCGATGTTCCGCTAGGCGTCGACCTTCTCGCGCTCCGGGATCCGCTTGACCCGCCGCACCAGCGGCCACAGCAGAATCGTGGCGACAACCACGTAGACGACTACCGAGAAGGTGGTGTTGACCAGCCCGGACAACGCGCCATCGGACAGTTGCAGCGCGCGGCGCATCTGCTGCTCAGCGGCCGGGCCGAGGATCACGCCCAGCACCGCGGGTAGCACCGGCAGGCCAAAGCGGCGCATCACCAGCCCGATCAGGCCGATGACGAACAGCACCAGCAGGTCGGCGACCTGGCCGCTGACCGCGTACGCCCCGACCGCGGCGAAGAACAAGATGCCCGCGTACAGGTACGGCCGGGGGATGCGCAGCAGCTTCGCCCACACCGGGGCCAGCGGCAGGTTCAGCACCAGCAGCAGCACCGTGCCGACGAACAGGCTCGCGATCAGCCCCCACACCAGCGTCGACTCGCGCTCGAACAGCAGCGGGCCGGGCTGGATGCCGTACTGCTGGAACGCCGCGAGCATGACCGCCGCGACCGCCGTCGTGGGCAGCCCCAGGGTCAGCATCGAGACCAGGGTGCCCGCGGCGGACGCGCTGGCCGTGGCCTCTGGACCCGCGACGCCCTCGATGGCGCCGTGGCCGAACTCGTCCCTGTGCTTCGACAGCCGCTTCTCGGTCACATACGACAGGAAGGTGGGGATCTCCGCGCCGCCCGCGGGCAGCGCGCCGAACGGGAACCCGATCAGCGGGCCGCGCAGCCACGGCTTCCACGCCCGGCGCAGGTCGTCGCGGCCCAGCCAGGCCCGGCCGACCGGGATCGGCTCCGCCGGGCGGCGGCGCAGGTGCAAAGCCACCCACAGCGACTCGCCGACCGCGAACAGGCCGACCGCGACGATCACCACGTCGATGCCGTCCGCCAGTTGCAGCGAGCCGAAGGTGAGCCGCTGCTGCCCGGTCATCTCGTCCAGCCCGACCAGGCCGATGGTGAGGCCGATGAGCAGCGACGCGAACCCGCGGACCCGGGAGTTGCCCAGCACCGAGGTGACCGCGATGAACGCCAGCACCATGATCGCGAAGTAGTCCGGGGCTCCGATGCCCACGGCGAACTCCGCGACCGTGGGCGCGAGCAGGACCAGCAGGGTCGTGCCGATCAGGCCGCCGACGAAGTGCCCGATCGCGGCCGCGGCCAACGCCTGCGAGCCCCGGCCCTTGCGGGCCATCGGGTTCCCGTCGATCGCCGCGACCACCGCCGCGCTCTCCCCCGGGGTGTTGAGCAGGATCGAGGTGGTGGAGCCGCCGAACATGCCGCCGTAGTAGATGCCCGCGAACATGATGAACGCGCCGGTCGGCTCCAGGCCGTAGGTGACCGGGAGCAGCAGCGCCACGGCCATCGCCGGGCCGATGCCGGGGAGCACGCCGATGAACGTGCCGAGCAGCACGCCGACAGCCGCAAGGGCCAGGTGCGTCGGGGTCAGCGCGGTGCCGAACCCGTCCATGAGTTGGCTGAACGCGTCCATCTAGAGCACTCCCATCAGCGGACCGCCGGGCAGCGGGACCCCGAGCAGGTTGTTGAAGGCCAGGTACGTCCCCACCGACAGCCCGGCCGCGATCAGCGGATCGCGCACGGGCGCGCGGCTGCCCAGCGCGTAGGCGGCGCCCCAGAACAGGACCATCCCGGAAATCGGGAAGCCGACGACGCCGATCAGCGCGGCGTTGGCGAGGAACGCCGCGGACAGCAGCAGCACCGTGCGCCAGTCGCCCGGGGCGGACAGGTCGATGTCCTCGCCGCCCTCGGCCTCGCCCTTGCCGCCGCGCAGCACGTCGCGGACCAGCAGCGCGGCGACGAGCAGCAGCAGGCCGCCGACCAGCACCGGGACGGCCTTCGGGCCGACCGGGCCGCGCTGGGCGAAGTCGGTCGGAATCCGGATCGCGTCAACGAGCACGAGGACGCCGAGCGCGGCCAAGACCACGCAGACACCCAACTCGGAGTGGTCCCTGAGCCAGCTCTTGCGCCCGTTCTCGGGCTCTGTGTTCTCAGGCTCTGTGTTCTCAGGTCCCGGCCGTTCGATGGTGGTCATGCCAGCCCCAGTTCCGTCAGGACACCCGCGACGCGGGCGTTCTCCGAGTCGAGGAAAGCGCCGAAGTCGCCGCCGGTCTGGAACGCGTCGACCCACCCGTTGCGGGCCAGCGCGTCCCGCCACTGCGGCGAGTCGTGCAGCTTGGTGAACAGCGCGACCAGCCGGTCCCGGTCGCCGTCGCCGATACCGGGCGGGGCGACGATGCCGCGCCAGTTGGTGAACTCGACGTCCACTCCCGCTTCCCGCAGCGTCGGCGCGTCCACCCCGGGGATGCGGGTGCGGCCGGTCACCGCCAGCACGCGCAGCTCACCGGCCTGGATCTGGTCCCGGTACTCGCCGATGCCCGACACGCCGAAGGCGACCTTGCCGCCGAGCACCGAGGCCAGCAGTTCGCCGCCACCGTCGAAGGGCACGTAGTTGACCTCCTTCGGCGCCAGCCCGACCGCCTTGGCCATCAGCATCGGCGCCAGGTGGTCCGGCCCACCCGGCGACGACCCGCCGCCGACCTGCACCGCCCCCGGGTTCGCCTTCCACGCCGCCACCAGCGCGCCGAGGTCGCGGTAAGGGGAGTCCTTGCCGACGACCACGATGTCCGGCTCCTCAATGAGCTTCGCGATCGGCGTCGTGTCGGCCAGCGAGGACGGCGACTTGTTGGTGTAGACGCTGCCCACGACCCCCAGCCCCATGGACATGACCAGCTTGTCGTTGCCGCGCTCGTTGACCAGCCGCCCCAACCCGACCGTGCCACCGGCCCCCGGCAGGTTGAACACCTCCACGGAGCGGCTGAGGTCGGCGTCCTCCATGGCTTTCACCGCCGTGCGGGCGGTGATGTCATACCCACCCCCCGGCGAGTTGGGCACCAGCACACGCAGCCCCCGCACCTGCGCACCCGGACCATCCGAATCGGATTCAGAGCTGAGCAACGGCGGCACCAGAAGCACAGCGGCCACCGCCGCCACGGCCGCCACCAGCGGGGACACACGCACTGTGATCCACCTCTCGTTCGTCTTGCCGAGTTATGTTGCCGCCGGGTTACACCGCTGTCGCGCTTGCGGCCACAGCGGTACTTGTGGTCCTTGTGGTCACATGACCACCAACTGGGCGGACTGGCACCACAACTACGACGACCCGGACTCTCCCCTCTCCCAGCGGCTGATCACGGTGCGACAACACGTGCGAGACGCACTGAACCTCCTGCCCGACGAACCGACAGTGGTCAGCCTCTGCGCGGGCGACGGCCGCGACCTCCTACCGGTCCTGGCAGAACACCGCCCCCGAGCCCGAGCCCTCCTGGTCGAACTCGACCCTCACCTGGCCCAAAGCGCACGGGAACGAGCGGCGAACCTGCCATCGGTCACGGTGGTCACCGAAGACGCCGGAACAACCACCCCATACGCCACCCACGTCCCCGCCGACCTAGTGCTCACCTGCGGAGTTTTCGGCAACCTGACCGACACCGACGTAGCCCAAACCATCAAGACACTGCCCACCCTGCTCACCAACGGCGGCATCGTCATCTGGACCCGCGCCCGCGAAACCAAGATCGACCGCAGCACCACCATCCGCCAGTGGTTCTCCAACCAAGGATTCACCGAACTGGCATTCACCGCCCCAACGGAAACCCTGTTCCGCGTAGGCACACACCAAGTCAGCCAAGGACAGCCCTACGAACCAGGACGACCGCTATTCAGCTTCACCAGGTAGTCCACCTGTCGATAGCACCGGGGCCGTAGCCAACAGAACGAGCTCTCCCAGCGCACTAAGTGAAGGAGCGAAAACAACCAGCCACCAGGCAGCACCAACGCCCCCAAGTGCTCAATGGGGTAGACCGACCAGCGAACCCAACCCCCTGCCAGGCCGAACCAACGCTCGCCAGGTGCTCGATGGGGTGGAGTGGTTTCTTCGGGGGAGAAGGAAGATCGCTAAGCTGGCTGCGCGTGTGATGCCGCAGGCTTCCCACCCTCTTTCACACGGGCGATCTTCCTTCGTAGGGGCCCCAAAGAAACCACTCCACCCCATCGAGCAACCCCAGCAACCCAGCCACCCCATCGAGCAACCCCCACAGCCAAACCCATGCACACTAGGCCCATGGCTGGACACGGCTCCCTGGCCCGCCAACTGCTGGGCTGGCAGATGACGATCGTCGCCGCCCTCCTAGGCGCGGTAGCGGTCTTCTCAGCCATCCAGTCGAACGCGGCGTTCCGGGCCACCGAGGGCAGGCGGATGCTGTCGGTAGCCGAAGACGTCGCCGCAACCGCCGGAGTGCGGGAGGCACTGGCCGATCCTCTCCGCTACCACCAGCTTCCCCCGTTCGCCGAGAGCGCACGCAGCCTGTCCGGGGCAAAGGCCGTCGTAATCGCCCTGCCAGACCTGCGGGTACTCACCTCACCCGATCCGTCACAAGTGGGCGGCCCACTGCCAGTCGGCGAGAGCACTGTCCGATCGGGACGATCATGGGTCGGCGAGGTCGGTCCCGAACTCGTCGCACATGTGCCGGTGATCGGAAATAACGGCCGGGTGATCGGAATAGTGGCGGCCGAAAAGGACACGCCGTCGTTCCTCGCGGGCATCGCGAACTCCCCCGGGGAAGCGTTGCTGATTCTGGGCGTGGCCACGGTGCTCGGCGTCGTCGGTTCGCTGCTCGTGGCGCGGCGGGTCAAGCGGCAAACGCTCGGGCTGGAGCCGACCGAGATCGCCGGGCTAGTCGAGCACCGGGAGGCGATGCTGCACGGCATCAAGGAAGGTGTGCTGGGGTTGGACCAGCAGCAGCGGTTCACCCTGGTCAACGACCACGCCCGGGAGTTGCTGTCGCTGCCGGAGGACCCGGGCGCCGTCGTGGGCAGGCCGGTCACCGACTTCGAGTTCAACGACCGGGTGCTTGACGTGCTCACCGGCCGCGCGGAGGGCGCCGACCAGATTGTGCTGCGCCGGGGGCGGGTGTTGGTCATGAACCGGATGCCGATCGCGCTGCGGGACGGCGGGATTGGGGCCGTGGTGACGTTGCGGGACCGCACCGAGATCGTGGCGCTGCACCGCGAACTCGACGTGAACCGCGGCGTCACCGACACGCTGCGGGCGCAGGCGCACGAGTTCTCGAACCGGCTGCACACGATCGCGGGCCTCATCGAGCTCGGCGAGTATGACGAGGTGCGTCGCTATGTGGACCGGGTCAGCCACACCCGCGAGACCTGGCACGCCGAGGTGAGCGCCCGCGTTGACGACCCGGCGGTGGCGGCGCTGCTCATCGCGAAAGCCAGCCTGGCCGCGGAGCAAGGCGTCGGGCTGCGGCTGGCCGCGGCGAGCAGGCTCGGCGAAGTGGACGAGAGCATGTCGGCGGATCTGGTCACCGTGTTGGGGAACCTGGTCGACAACGCCCTGGACGCGTTGCGCGGCAAGGAAGGCTGGATCGAGGTGTCGATGTCGCATGTGGACGGCGCGGTTCAGGTCGTGGTGCGCGACTCCGGCCCAGGGGTGGCGCCGGAGATCGCGGAAGAGGTGTTCCGGCATGGCTTCACGACCAAGGCGGCCCAGGCGGGCGGACAGCGCGGACTGGGGCTGGCACTGACCCGGCAGATCTGCATCCGCCGCCACGGCTCGGTCGCGGTCCACAACGACCAGGGCGCGGTGTTCACCGCCCGGCTGCCGGAGGTGATCGGATGACGATCTCGGTTCTGGTGGTGGACGACGACTTCATGGTCGCCAAAGTCCACAGTGGATACATCGCGCGCACGCCCGGGTTCGCTGTCGCGGGCGTGGCGCACACCGGGGCCGACGCGCTGCGGTTGACCGAAGCGCTGCGGCCGGACCTGGTGCTGCTGGACATCTACCTGCCCGACCTCGGTGGCCTGGAAGTGCTGCGGGAACTGCGCAACGGCCCGGCCGACCCGGATGTGATCGTCATCAGCGCCGCGACCGACATCGACACCGTGCGCCGGGCCATGCGCGGCGGCGTCCTGCACTACCTGATCAAGCCGTTCTCCTATCCCGCGCTGTACGACCAGTTGCAGCACTTCGCCGCCCTGCACGCCAAGCTCGGCGGCCTCGCCACCGCTGGACAGGCCGATGTCGACCAGGTTTTCGGATCCCGTCCGCGGGGCGCCGCCGCCCTGCCCAAGGGCCTGACCGCGCAGACCGCCGCCGTGGTGGCCGAGGCGCTGGGCACCGCCGATGAGGACATGTCGGCGGCCGAATGCGCCGCTGTGGCCCAGCTTTCCCGGGTCAGCGCCCGCCGCTACCTGGAGCACTTCGTGCAGACCGGCCAGGCCGAGGTCCGCCTCCGCTACGGCGGCGCGGGCAGGCCGGAACGCCGCTACCGGCACACAAAGGACCAGCGGTAGTCAACGACAGGTTGCTGTCAGTGACCAGACCGGTCACCGCCGATATGCTCGGTCCCCGAAGTGATCGTGGGGGTGAGGTGCGGCGATGGCGGGTGACAGCGCCCCCGCCGAACCCGTCGACCCGGTGGCCGCCGCCGTCGAGGCGCTGGCGGTCGAGCCGGTCGCCGCGATCGAGTCCGGGTTCGCGGCGTTGGACCTGGCGGACCCGGCCGACGAACGCCTTCCGGTGCTGCGCCACCGGCTCGGCGCCGCCCTGCTGCTGCGCGTCGAGGGGAACGATCTCACCGACCTCGACACCGCCGTCACCCTGCTGCGCGCCGCCCGGGACACCTGGCCCGCCGACGACGAAGACCGCTGGGCCATCGGCCACGACCTCGGGGTCGCCCTCACCCGGTGGGCCATCGCGCAGCCGAGAGGCGCCGACCAGATCGCCGAGTTCGCCGAAGCCCTGGCCGAACTCGCCATCGGCCGCTCCGGCATCGACCCGGACCTGGCGGAGTTGGTCCTGGCCAACAGGCTCTGGTCGACCACGGCGCGAGCGATGTGCTTCTTCCTCACCAGCGCCAACGAGACCATCGACCGCGACGAAGGCGCCGCCGTCGTCGCCGAACTGGACGCCCTGCTGGCCTTGGACGACCCCGCGCTGAACGAGCGGCTTCGGCCTATCCGGGCGCTGGTCGGCTTCGAGTTGGCCTCGCGCGGCCAGGACGCCGACAACGTCCAGAAGCACGCGGGCGCGCTGGACGACTGGCTCGGCGACCTGGCCGCCCAGGGGCACGCCGTGCCCGTGGCGTCGCGCGCGTTGCTCAACGCCATCCGGCACGGCGACAACCCGCTGGAGCACGTCTCACCCGACCTGGTCCGCGCGGGAATCGCCGAGGTGGAGACCGACGAGAATCTGTCCGAGCCCGAACGCGCCGCCATGCGCTCCGTCCTGGCCCTGCTGCTGACCTTCCAGGAGTCCGGGGGCAAGGTGCCCGCGAACGCGTTCGCCGAGGTGCTGCGCGCCACGACCGCGGTCGCCGACCGGCTTCCGCGCGGCACGGAGCTGCTGCGGACGGTCACCAAGATGGTGGCGAGCGCGGGCTCGGCGGAGGGCAACGACGAGACCGAGGCCGAGATCTCGGCGCTGGACGCGCTGCTGGCCCGGCTGCCCGCCGACGACGAGGCCCGGGGCGAGGTGGCGCTGCGGCGGGCGCTGACCGCGTTGCAAACCGCGAGTCTCAACGGCACCCCCGAAGAAGTGGCCGCCGCGCGGGACGCCCTGCTCGCCGCGGCCGCCGACGAACGGGCCGGTGCGGACGCGGACGCGAAAGCGCGGATCATCGCGGCGATGGCCGACGGGCTGGTCGACATCAGCGCGGGAGACACCACCCGGGTGAGTGAACTGGCCACGCTGCTGAGCGAGGCCGCCGCCCAGTTGCCCGCCGAGCACAGCCTCCGTGCGTTCATCGACCCGGCGATCGGCTCGCTGCTGCTGCTCAAGAACATGCACGGCCAGAACCTCGAACAGCGGGACCGGGCCGTCGAACTCGCCACGCCGCCGGAAATCCCGGTGGACACCACCGATCTCGGTCCACGCGGACGGGCCGCGGCGGAACTGGTGAACGGCATCCTGCCCATGCTGTCCGTGGCGGCGCGCTGGACGCGGGAACCGGTCATGACGGACCCGGCCGCGATCAGCGGAGCGCTCGACGACCTGGTTGCCCTGCGCGACCAGGCGGGGCCGGACACCCCGGCCGGGCAAACGATCGAAGAGGCCCTGGAGACCGTCCGCACGATGGCCGCGCTGCGCGGCGGATTCGACCCACGCCAGGCCGATATGACCGCGTACCTCGCGGGCGTCGAGGCGATGCTGGCGCGTCCCCCCGACCCGGGGATGCCCCCGGCGATGCGGCACTACGTGCACACCACGCGGCAGGCGCTGGCGTTGTCGGGCAAGGGAATGATGACCCGTGACCGGCGGTTGATCGACCAGGCGGTGGCGTTGCTGGGGCCGCTCGCCGAGAACGTGGATCTCCGGCCGCAGCAGCGCATCGAGGTCTTGGAGATGAGCGGGAACACGCTGGGGATGCGGCACGCGCTGACCGGGCGGCGCGATGACCTGTCGTTGGCGATTCACCGGTACGAGCAGGCGCGGCGGCTGATTCGCGCCGAGCCGGGAGTCTGGCACGGCGGTGATGTGCTCAAGGCGCTCGGCGACAGCTACTTCCAGCGCGCGGACGCCGCGCTCCGCGACCGGGAGCGGGCGGTCGCGGTGGGGTTGGAGGCGCTGGCCGAGCGGTCGGCCGACGTCCTGTTGCAGAGCGACACGCGGTACGCGTGGAACAAGGCGGTCCGGGCCACCGGGGAAGCGGTCGAGGTCGCCCGGTGGGGGCTGGCGGCCGAGCGGCTGCCGGAAACGGTGCTGGCGCTGGAAATCGGGCGGGCGATGGCCCTGCACGCGGCGAGCTCCGAGCGGGACGTGCCCGATCTGCTCCGCGCCCGCGGTGAGCACGACTTGGCCGCGCGCTGGGCGGAGTCCTTTTCGGACAGTGCGGACCCGATCGCGCCCGCCCGGGTGCCGAGCGACCTGCGGCGGGAGGTGCTGGTGGCGCTGGCCGGGACGCCGGAGCGGGAGAAGCTGTTCTCCGCGCCCACGATCGCCGAGATCGCCGCCGCGCTGGACCGGTCCGGGTGCGACGCGCTGGTCTACCTTCTCCCAGCGGGAGAGCGGGTCGACGCGACCGCCGTTCTGGTGCACCGGAACGAGACCGTCACCGCCGTCCCGATTTCCGCGCGCGGCCACGAGCCGCTGGTGGCCGCGTTCGAGGCGGCCCTGGCGCCGCTGTACGCCAACCCGGCCGAGGACGCCGGGCCGTTGCGGGCCGCGGTTGCCGCGCTCGCCGACTGGGCGTGGCCCGCGGCGATGGCCGACCTGGTGGGCTCCGGGGTGCGACAGCAGCGGCTGGTGCTGGTTCCGGTGGGGGCGCTGGCGTCGGTGCCCTGGCACGCGGCGCGGCGGCGGGTGACCGGCGGGCACCGCTACGCCTGCGAGGACGCGGTGATCTCCTACGCCGCGTCGGCGCGGCAGTTCGTCGCGGCGGCGGCGCGGGGCGCGCGGGACTGGACCGAGGCGCCCGCGGTGGTGCGGGTCGCGTCGTCGCGGCTGTTCTGGTCGTCGCAGGAAACCGAGACGCTGCACGCGAACTTCTACCCGCACGGGGTCTACCTGGGCGGCCGGGACCGGCGGCGGCATCCGCGCAAAGCCGTGGCGAAGGTGGTGCGGGAGGTGCTGCGCTCGCCGGGGCCGTCGCTGGTGCACTTCGGCTGCCACGCGCACCAGGCCGTGCCGCCGGTTGAGTCCTATGTGGAGCTTGGCGGTCAGAGCGCGCTGCGGGTGCGCGATCTGATCGCCGACGCGCGGGACCGGCCCGCCGACGCGCCCGGGGCGCTGGTGGTGCTGGCGGCGTGCGCGAGCGACGTGACCGGGCACGTGGGGCATGACGAGCCGCTGAGCCTGGCGAGCACGTTCCTGGCCGCGGGCGCCGCCGGGGTGGTCGGCTCCCGGTGGCCGGTGCCGGACGTGCCGACCGCGCTGCTGATGACGATGTTCCACCACTACCTCAACCGCGGCTACGACGATCCGGCGACCGCGCTGCGGGCGGCGCAACTGTGGCTGCTCGACGCCGCGCGCCGGGTGCCGCCGACGATGAACCCGAAGCTCGCCGAGGAGCTGCCGCACTGCGACCCGACCGACGTCGCCGCGTGGGCCGCGTTCACCTACCAGGGCCGCTGAGGAGAAAGGCAGCACGTGGAAACGACGTTCGGCATCGACCTGGGCACCACCCACTCCTGTTTGTCCTATGTGGACACAGCGGGCAAACCGGTCATGGTTGCCACCGCCGCGGGCCAGGACACCATGCCGTCGGTGATCTACTTCGAGCGGCCGGAACAGGCCACGGTCGGCGCGACGGCGAAGAACGCCGCGGTGCTCGCGCCGCACCTGGTCGCCAAGCTGTTCAAGCGCGACATGGGCGACCCGGACCACACGCCGCGCGTCTACCACGACCGCGAATACCAGCCGGAGGAGCTTTCCGCGCTGGTGCTGCGCGAACTCGTCCGCGCCGCCCGGGACGGCGCCGGGCTCGACGTGCGCGACGTGGTGATCACCGTGCCCGCGGACTTCGGCGTCGCCCAGCGGGCGGCGACGCTGCGCGCGGGCGAGATCGCGGGCCTGACCGTGCTCGACGTGCTGGCCGAGCCGGTGGCCGCGGCCCTGTACTACCAGGAACTCGACGCGCTCGCCGGGGCGCGCACCCTGCTGGTGTGCGACCTCGGCGGCGGCACCTTCGACACCAGTGTGCTCAGCGTGTCCGGCGACGAGGTGACCACCGTCTGCACCGAGGGCGACACCGCGCTCGGCGGGGCCGACTGGGACACCGCGATCGCCGACCACCTCGTCGCCGAGTTCACCGCGCGCCACCCGCGCCTTGACCCGACCGCGGACGCGCTGTTCCAGGACGAGCTGATCGGCCTCGCGGAGGAAACCAAGATCGCGTTGAGCGGGCGCGACTCCCGCTCGGTCACGCTCCGGTTCCGCGGCGCGTCGGCCACGGTCGAGCTGACCCGGGCCAAGTTGGCGGAGCTGACCGAACCGTTGCTGGCGCGCATGATGACCGTGGTCGAGCGGGCCGTCACCGAGGCCGCGGCCAAGGGTGTGACCAGTTTCGACGAGGTGCTGCTGGTCGGCGGGATGAGCCGGACGCCCGCGGTGCGCGAGCGGCTGGCGCAGCGGTTCGACACCAAGCCCCGGATGATCGAACCGGACCTCGCCGTGGCCAAAGGGGCGGCGCTGTACGCGGTGGCCAAGCGGTTCGACAGCGCGACCGCGGGCGAACGGCTCGGGATCAGCGCCGAGCGGGCCGCCGGGCTGGCGGCTAAGAAGGTGCGCACGGTGGTGCCGCGCTCGTTCGGCGTCAAGGCCATCGACGCGCGCGACCCGCTGGCGCTGACCGACCCGCTGCGCGCCCGGCAGATGATCGCGCACCTGCTGCACGCCAACACCGCGCTGCCCGCGGACAGCGGGCCGTTTCCGTTCGCCACGTCGGTCCGCAACCAGCGGATGGTCGAGATCGAGGTGTGGGAGCAGGTCGGGCCGGAGCTGTCCGAAGCGGTGGAGGACAACGCGAAAGTGGGCAGCGGCCTGCTCACCCGGCTGCCGCCACGGCCAGCGGGGACGACTTTCGACGTCACCTTCGCCATGTCCGAGACCGGCACGCTCACCGTGACCGCCGTCGAACCGGACTCCGGCGCGCGGGTCCAGTTCGAGCTGCGGCTCGGCGGCTGGGACCAGGCCGCGGTCGACAAGGCGCGGGCGGGCATCGCGCGGCACGAGGTGAGCGGCTGACATGGGACTGCACCGGGCGCTGCGGACGCTGGTCGACACCTGGGCCGACCTGCGTGACCGGCTTGACGACGAGCGGTTCGCCGAGCTGACCGAGCACGTCGAGACCTACACCCGGGCCGCACTGCCCGACGACCAGGCCGCCGCGGGCGAGGACATCGCGCTGCTGCTCGGCGACGCCCTCGACCGCGACCACCCGTTCCGCGTCGCGCTCGGGCACACCGAGCACCGGCTCGCCGGGAACCTGTTCGCCGACCCGGCCCGGCTGCGCGAGTCCCTTGAGCTCGGCGCGGACCTGCGGGCGCTGCTGCCGGACCCGCCGCCGACCGTGGCCGAGGTGGCGGCGGGCGCGACGGCGTGGCTGCTCGCCGCCGACGCCGTCGAGGACGCCGCGCTCGACCCCGCGATCGACCCGGCCGACCTGATCCGGCTGGAGCGTCCCGATGGCTCCGGGCAGTGGCCCGCGTTCCAGTTCGACGCGGATGGGACGCCGCTGGACACCGTGCTGGCGGTCAACCGCATCCTCGACGCTGCGGGCGACCCGTGGGGCGCGGCGGACTGGTGGCTCGGCGCGAACGCCTGGCTGCCCGCGCCACCGGCCACCCTGCTGAGCGAGGTCGACGCCCAACTGCTGATCGACGTCGCCCATGGCGAACGAGCGGAGGTTTGACGGTGCCCGACCACGACCCGCCCGCCGCGTACACCGGCACGCCGCGCAGGCATCTGCTGCCAGCGGACAGCGTTCTCTGGCGCGTGCACGGGAAGAAGCAGCGGCCCGCGGACTTCAGCCCGCCCGCGCAACGGCACACGGGGGCGCGGTTCGAGGGCGCCCCGCACGACCGGTATCCCACCCACCGCGGCGGAACCGACGCGTCGGCGATCATCGCGGAAACCCTGCTGCACGGGGTTCCGTTCGATGACAAGGCATTCCGGACGGTTCGGCGGGTCGCGGTGGCGGGGAGGCGGATCAGCGCTCTGAGCACTGTCCGCGAACTGGACCTGGTCAGCCTGTGCGATGGGGCCGACCTCGCCGCCGTGGGCCAGAACGCCTGGCTAGTGGTCAGCGCGGAAAGTGATTCGCCGCGCCTGCGGCGGTGGGCGAGTTGGCTGCGTGCGCAGGCCCCGACCGCGCACGGCCTGCTGTGGCCGCCTCGGCGCGCGCCTGGCCGTCTGGTCGTGCTGTTCGGCGACCGGGTGGATGGCTCGGTGTTCGAGCCGGACCCGGTGTTCGGGCTCGATCTTGACGACGAGTGCGGCGCGCTGTGGCTGAACGCGCTGCTCGTGGCGTATGGGGCCCGGGTGACGCCGCCGCGCGCGCGGTGACGGGTCGGGCTGTCACGGGGTGACGATGTCGACCACGACGTAGCCGGTCACCAGCACGAACAGGATGGCGAGCACCACGACGACGCCGAACAGCACCCAGCGGTATCCGGTGGTGCCTGGCGGGGGTGGGATCGGGGCGGGACTCACACGTTCTCCTCTGCGGGGTCGTCCACCGGGAGCAGTGGGAAGCCGGAGCGGGCCATCAGCCAGGCGAAGGGGGTCGCGGGGGAGCGGGGGGTGCCCCGGTCGGGCAGGGACGCCACCACGAAGAAGCGGGCTTCGGCGAAGTCGCGTTCGGCGGCCAGGACCAGGTTGTCCAGGCCCGCGTCCTCCAACCAGCGCTTCACGCGGCCGGGGCGCAGTCCCTCGCCCGCCGGTAGGTCGTCCAGCAGGTCGGCCTTGACCACGACCACGGCCAACCGACGTTTGCGGGTGTCGACGCGGAAGTCCCGCAGGCGGCGGACGGTCAGGTGGTAGGTCTGTTCCGGGTCGTCGTGGGCCGGGTTGGCGCGGATCAGGTGTTTGTCGTTGGGGCCGGTCAACTGGTCGCGCACCCAGCGCACGGAGAACGGGTCCACGACGAACACCAGGCCTTGCGCGTGGTCGAGGAACTCCAGTTCGGTGTTCTCGTCGCGGTCGCTGAACGACTCGCCGGGAGCGTCGAACAGGTGCAGCAGGGCGCGGCGCTTGGCGTGGGTGAACCGCAGGGTGATCGCGGCCGAGGGCACGCCAGCCGGAGTTTTGACAGTGTCGCCGCCGCTGGTGATCAGGGCGGTGCCCTGGTCGAACACCTGGCGGCTGTGGTCGTCGACGAAGTCGAGCGCAGCGCCGCGCGCGGAAGCCTGGTCGCGCAACGCGAGCATGGCCGCGTAGACCAAGCGCGTCTTGCCAGCGGACACCGGGCCGAACACCGGGAGCCGCAGGTCGGTGAGCACGCCAGCGCCGGGCCGCAGCGGACCGGCGCAGGAAGGGCAGGTCGCGGTCAGCCTGGCCGCGGCGCGCAGCACCGTCGTGGGCAGGCGGGTGCCGCACGCGCACCGCCGCCACAGCGCGCCGAGCTTGCCCGGACGCAGGTCGAAGTGGGTCTCACCGCAGTGCCCGCAGGGGAACGCGGGGATCTTGGCGACGTGGAAGCACGTCGGGCAACTGCTTTCCGCCTTGCGCAGCGCGCGCACCGCCCGGTCGACCGTCCCGGCGACCAGGACGACCAGCAGCCAGCCCAGCCAGGCCACGGCCACCAGCGCCCCGCACAGGACCAGCACCAGGCCGAGCCCCAGCAGCGCGCCGCCGCTGGCGATCACCAGCAGCGGGTACGCCACGACGCCGACCGCGGCGGCTGGGCCGCCGCGGTAGCGCAGCTTGCCCCGCAGCCACCGCCACGCCCAGGTCAGGTCCCGCCAGGTCTGCTCGCCCATGGTGACCAGGTCGATCCGCCACTGCCCGACGAAGTACACCGGCCACGCCGGGTCCGGGCGGTCCGCCTGCGGCGCGACGGGCACTTTCCCCAGCCCCGCCCGCACATCGTCCGGCCCCACGGTGAGCGGCTGCCGCCCGCGCGCGCCCGCCAGCGCCATCAGCGCGACCCCGAACGCGGCCAACATCCCCACCAGGAACACAACCGGCGCGATGGTCACCACGACGCCCATCGCGAACCCGAGCAGCATCGCGGCGAGCCAGAGCACGAACAGCAGGCCGATAAGCGCGCCGATGATCTGCACGGGTCAGCTCCTGTCGCCGCGCCGGCCGAAGAACCGGCCGGGCTTCTTCTGCTCCGCGGCCGGTTTCGGGGCGGGTTTGGCGTGCTTGCGGCGGCTCGCGCGCGCGTCGGCCACGTATTCGTGCCACCGCTTGGCCCAGCCGCCGCCGCAGACGGTCAGGACGGCCGCGACGGCGGCGAGCGCTTCGGGCGCGGCGGCGCGAATCCACGGTTTGGCCTTGGCCTCGAACCGATCGGCGGCGCGGTCGGTCCCCTCTATCGCGCACACGTAGCTCAACGCCACCGCGTGCGGGCCGGTGCGCGGTTGCCCCCAGGTGGCCATCAGCGCGTCGAGCAGCGTCTCCTGCGGCCCGGCTGTCGCGGTGTCGAGCACGGCCGCCGCGGTCGCGGGCGGCAGCCGGTCGATGAGCGCGGCGGCCAGCGTCCTGGCCCGGATCTCCAGCACCTTCGGGTCGAGATCGCCCAGCACCGCGCCCGGGACCTTGGGCAGCTTCGGCAGGGCGGCCAGCCAGGACCGCAGCACGCCGTCGTCGTGCTGGACGCGGCGCAGATCGGGCTGCCGGGGCTCCCAGCCGTGGCCCGCGAGGACCGCGAGCAAGTCCAGTTCGGGGGCCGTGATCACCGTGTCAGCGAGGGCGTCGTGCACGCCGGTCGCCGCGGCCTCCCCGATCCGGCCCAGCGGGAGTCCGGCGAAGAACTTGGCCAGGTCGGCCGCGGTGGGCCGCGCGTGCTGGAACAGCGCTTTCCACGCCACGTCCGAGGCTTCCGGCTGCGGCAGCCCGCGCACCCGGGCGACGACGTCGGCCACCACCCCGCGCTCCCCCGCGGCGAAGGCGGCGGCGGTGACCACCGCGTCGAGCGGCATCCTCGGGTCGGTCGCGGTCGGCAGCAGCAGCCGCCACCACGTGCGGCGCACCGCCGAGACGACCTCGGCGGCGCGGGCGTCGGTCAGCCGCAGCGCCAGCTCGTCGCGCAACTGGTCGACCAGCGCGTCCCGCAGCGGCCAGCGGTCCGGCTCGACCGCGGCGTCCGGGTGATCGGCCCACCACTGGGCGAACCGGTGCACGCCGTCGCGCACCCGGTCCAGGCGCGGCGCGAGGCCGAAGCGGGCGGCCAGCCGCAGCAGCGCGTCCCCGCGGGCCCCGGGGACGACGGCGAACTCGCTTTCGATCACCTCGACCGCGCCCGCTGCCCGCCGGGCGCTCAGCGCGGGCGCCCCGGTCGCTGGATCGCCGCCCGCGCGCAGCTCGGCCAACTCCGCCCGCAGCAGGCCCAACCGCACCGGCTCGGCCAGCGCTCCGTCCGGGTGCGCGGCCATCGCCGCGTCCAGCACCCGCCACCCGGCCACATCCGGGCCCGCGTCGACCACCATGCGCGCCACCGGGTCCGCGACGTCCTCTGTGGACACCCACGGCCGGGCGGCCAGCCAGTCGGCCAGCGCGGCGGTCTCGGCCGGGGCGACCGCGTCGCCGAGCACGACGACCCCGGCGACCACCCGGTCCGCCGCCGTCGGCTGGTGCTCGCCCGCGAACTGGTGCGCCAACTCCACGGCGTCGAGCAGGTCGTAGGGGTCCGCGCGCAGGAACCGCGGCGCCCAGTGCCGCGCGGCCGGGGTCGGCTCGACCTCAGACCGCGCGCCGGTGTCGAGGTTGAACACCACGTGCTCGCGGTTGCGGGCGGGATCGCCCAGCGCGCCCGCCCAGTCCGGGTGCACGGCCAGCACGTCCTGCCTGCTGAAGTTCGGATTCGTCGCGTACACCCGGAAACCGACCCGCAGCGCGCGCTCCTGCGGCAGCAGCAGCGTGCCCGCCGCGATCCAGCCCAGCACCGCGGCCGGGTCGGCGGCGACGAACAGCACCCGCTTGCGGTCCGCGCCGTCGAGCCGGTCGAACGCCGAGGCCACCGCGGTCAGCCACGCTTGCGCGTCGGGTCGCCCCAGCACCCATTCCCGGACCGCGTCGACCCCCCACGGTCCCGGCTCCGGCTCGGGCTCGACCGGGTCGCACACCGTGCCCGGCGCGGGCCGCTCGACCCACCACGGCGCGTCCCAGAGCTGGGCGGGCCGGGTCTGGCCGTAGGCGCGGGCGTCGCCGGTGGCCAGCGCGTGGGTGAACTGGTTTCCCTCGCGCACCCCGTTCGCCTCGGCGCCGAGGTAGACGCCCCGGGCGGTCACATAGCCCGCCGCGTCGTCGTGGACGTGGGTCAGCGACGGCGGGTAGTCGGCGACGGGCCGCTGCGCGCGCATCCACTCGACCGGGGCCTCGTACAGCGAGGACCGCTGGACGAAGGTCATCGTCTCGTGCTCCACGCCCGGCGACACGGCCTGGAACTGGAAGCCCGCGCCGCCGCGCAACCCTTGCCCGGGAAGGCAATCGGTGTAATAGAGCGACCGGAACCCAGGCTCGGTCATGGGGCTGCCTCACTCGTTCGGCAGCCCCGCGCGCCCGCGCCCTGTGTCGATGATTCGCTCGCGAGCTCGCTCATGTCGCCGCCTTGCTCACGACCTTGTTGATGATCTTGAACAGGCTGAGCAGCCACAGCAGCGGCTCGTCCACCCGGAACGGCCGCACCCCGCCCGCGCCGAGCAGCTTGCGGTCGTAGTCCGGCTCGGCGCCCAGCGAGGACACCGCGAAGTAGCGGAACCGCTTGTAGTGCGCGCGCAAGTGCGCGTCGATGTCGTCCGCGCCGAGATCGTCGAGCAGCGCGCGCAGGTGGTCGTCGGTGTCACGGCCGACGGCCTCGTCGTAGTGCGGGCCCTGCGGCGGCTGCCGCAGCAGCGGGTGGTCGTCGCCCAGCATCGGGTAGAACGCGTCGATCTTGGAGAACACCACGGCCAGCGGCACGTCGATCTTGGCCCGCCCGCGCACGCCGTGCGTGGTCCGCAGCAGGTCCGTGACCCGGTGCAGCACGTTGACCGGCTGCTCCGCGTCGCGCCTGCCCGCGTCCGGCACGGTGATCCGGTCTCGCGCGCCCGCGAGCTGGAACGGGTCGAGCAGCACGATCAGCCCATCCGCCGCGGCGAGGTAGGCCTGCGCGTTGACGAACTCCTGGCTCGTCATGTCCTCGCCCGCCGCGTCGTAGAACGACAGGGTGGTGGTGTTGAGGACTTCCCGCCCGAAGGTCCCGACCCCGCGCCGCGCCTGCCGCCACTGGAGCACCAGCGGCACCTTGATCCCGTCGGCGGCGCTCATCGTGGACTCGAACAGCTTGCTGTCCTCGAACAGGGCCGCCTCGTACTTGGCCAGCCAGTCGCTGACCGAGCCGTCACCGCCCTGCTGGTCGCCCGCGAACCAGATGTCGGCGCTGAACCGGCGGCGGATCTTGTGCCGCAGCTCGTGGGCCAGCACGGTCGTGTAGACCGTCTTCCCGGCGTTCTTGCCGCCGACGATGCCGATCAGCGGGGACCGGCTGTCGGCGAAGTTCGCGGGCAGCGGCGTGTGGCACACCTGGCACGCCCGCACCCCGGTCTCCACCTGGCACTTCGGGCACGGCGCGAGAGGGCCCGGGTTCTCGGCGGCGAACGTCGGCCACGAGTCGGCGCTGTAGCCGGTGAGCCTGCGGCGGTCCTCGTCAAGCCGCTTCACGCAGCGCTCGCGGGTGCCCGCCGCCCTGCGGCCGGTGCACTGGAACAGCAGCTGCTTCGAGTCGATGCGGTGGTAGCAGTAGGGACAGGCGACTATCGGCATCAGGACACCTTCATCTGCCGAGTGGGCGGGTCGACCAGGCGCGCGGCGACGCCATGGACGTCATGGTCGAGAAAACAGCGGACCCAGAACGGCTTGCGCAGCTTGGGCAAGTCGGCGACCAGCTCCACGGGATCACCCGCGGGCAGGTCCTGGGTACGCCGCAGCAGCACCTGGCCCTGGTCCGCGCGCAGCGGCATCACCAGGCCGGGGGCGGCGACGACGAGGACCGTGCAGTCGGGGATTTCCTGGTCCGCGGTCAGCCGGACGCGGACCGTGCCGCCGCCGACCAGCGGCCTGCGGGCCAGCGAGACGGTGTAGGCGACCGCGGGCGGGCGCGCGTCGAGGACGAGTTCGACCGGCGTGGACACCGAGTCGCCGCCGGGAGTCGGGACGACCCCGGACACGGCGATCGTGACCGCGCCGGTTCCACAGTGGATGCGGCAGCCGCCCTCGCTCTGGTACTCGTGCCGGGTGATCCGCCGGGAGCCGCCGGTCCACCGCACGTCCGCGGCCCCGGTGTCCGCGGGCCACGTCCAGGACACGACGGCGTCGGCCCCGAGCCGTGTGCAGCGCAGGTCGGCGACGGGCGGCGCGACGCCCAACACGTCCTCATGGCCGCGGATCATGCCCGCCGGGCCGTGAGTGAACGGGACGTAGAAGAACCGCCCGACCGGCACGTCCGCGGTGAGGGTGCGCCACTCGCCGCGGTCGGCGACCGTGCCGCGCACCGGCTCGCCGTGCCCGGCCACCGCCGCCGCGGTCACCACCGCGCCGAACGCCCACGGCGCTGGCTGGTCCGCGCGGACCACGGTGACCTCGACGCCTTCCGCGTGCCGCCAGGTGATCGCCACCCGGGCGCCCGCGTCGCTGGGCACCGCGGTGAGCCGCAGCGCGGACACCGCCCGTGCGCGGGCGCGATGTCCAGCGCGAGCCGTGGTCTTCGCCGACCACCGCCGCGCGCCGTCCGGGCCGCGGTAGGCCACGGCGAAGGTGTAGACGTGGTCGCCGCTGCCCGGCCGGTCGACAAACGACGTCTTGCCGCCCAAGCGCACGGGGTTGTCGGACCCGTCGCGGCGCACCTCGACGGCCACCGCGTCCGGGTGGACCTGCCACTGCGCCTCCACCTTACCGTCCACTGAGGACAGTTGGATGTCGTGCGCGGTCGGCAGCAGGTCCACGACCGCGGTCGCCGCGCGCGACCACGCGCCGCCCGCGACCCGCGCGAACACCGCGTAGCCGACCGCGCCCGCCGGGGCCTTGCCGTCGACGCACACCGAGCCGCCCGCGGCCTCCCGCACCACCGCGCCGTCCTCCGGGTCGCCGGGCGCTCGACCCGCTTGGCGGACCACCCGGTAGACCGTGTCGTCCGGGTGCGTCGCGGGCGCCCGCCAGGACACCCGCGCGCCGAGCCCGTCGACCCGCGCCGACACCTCGGTCACCGGCGGCGGCGGAACGCGCAGGACCTGCGCGGCCAACTCGTCGTCGTCCGCGGCGAGCGCGACGGCCTGCCGCAGGTGGTGCGCCGCCGCGCCCTCGTCTCCGGCGGCCAGCGCGTCCTGGGCCAGCGCGCGCAACCGCCGCACCTGCTCGGCCTGCTGGTCGACGGCGGCGCGCGCCGCCGCCGCGTCCGCGTCGTCCCCGGTGACCGTGGCCAACGCCTGCCGCGCCGCGATGAGCTTGCCCGCCGCGAGCAGCTCGGCGACCCCGGCGGGCCCGCCGACCGGCGCGCGCACGGTCTCGTTCAGCACGCTGAACACGGCCAGCCGCGCCTCGTCGTCGGCCAGCCCGGACGCGCGCAGCCGCCGCACTAGCACCCCGTCCGGCACGCCGTCCGCCCTGGCCTGCCGGACGTCTTCGAGCAGGTGGAACAGCGCCAGGGCGCGCAGGTCGACCCCGGCGCGGGCGGCGGTGTTGAGGATGCCCAGCGCCTCCCGGGCGGCCTGCTCGCCGGACCGGCGGTTCGCCCGGTCGACGGCCTCGGCGACCGCGACCGGGGTCAGGCCGTTCACCGGCACGACGCGGTCCGGCCGCAGGAGCCGCATGTCGGTGGGCGGCCCGTGCAGCAGCTCGACCACGCTGCCGACCCGCGCGTCCCCGAGCCGGGCGCGCAGCGTGCGGTACACCGTGTCCTGCAAGCCGCTGGTCTTCGGCAGCTCCACCGGCACTTCCCGCCGGACCTTCGCCGCGGCCAGCGCCTGGTCCACCTCGTCCGGCGCCAGCGACGACGAGGTGGCCCGCATGGTCGCGGCCAGCTGCCCGGCGGCGACCAGGCCGAGCGCGCCGAAGTGCGCCCGCAGCGTCGCCGCGAGCGCGTCGATCTCGCCTTGGCGCGCCCCGGCCCGCTCCGCCGCGCGCGCCCGCCACCAGGCGACGGTGTGCATCTGGTCGCCGTGCTCGCCGCGCAGCGCCAAGTCCTCGGCCAGGAACGCCTTGTAGATCGCCTTGACCGAAGCGGCTTTCCCGGTCGACGCGGCGCTCTTGTTCCAGTGCGACCGGACTTCGGCCAGCCGGGCGACGATCTCCGCGTCCGACATGCCCAGGTCGACGGCGTACCGGGACACCAGCTCGTCGGGCAGGTCGCGCACCGAGCGCCGACGCAGCGGCTTGACCACCGCGTCCTCGTAGGCCCTCGGGTCGAACGGCGGCATCAGCCGGTGACCGTCAACCCGGACACCGTGCGCGTGGCCTCCTCGACCTGTTCGGCGCTGAGCACGCTCACCCGGACCTGGATCCGCAACGTCTTGCCAGTGCTGCGCTCGGTGGCCGACAGGTCGAGCAGGCCCTCGTCGTCCACCCGCATCACGATGTCGATCGGCGCGCCCTCCGGTAGCGGCGGCAGGCCGTCGATGGCGCCCCGGCCCTCGGTGAGCGGCTTGTTCTCGCTCAACTCGCGCCCGGCGACCACCCCGGACTGCTCGTAGAGCTCGATCTCCACCGCGGTCTGGTTCGGCTCGACGGTGTACGCGGTCAGCGTGCGGTCGTCGGTGGGCAGCGTGTCGTTGGCGTGCACCAGGTGCTCGACGTACTCGCGCGGCGGCTCGTCGCGCCACCCCGGCGAGGTGGTGTCGATCAGCTTCACGCCGAACGCCTTCGGCAGCACGTTGTGGGTGTCCTTCACCAGGCCCTGCAACCGGGCCGAGGTGATGCCGGTGCGCGCGGCGACGGTGTCGACCGCCTCGGCCACCAGGGTCTCCGCCTCCGCCGCGCTGCCCGCCTGCGCCCGCGCCTCGTCCACCTCGCGGTGCACGACCCGGCCCAGCGCGAACAGGGCGGCGCCCTTGGTGACGGCCAGGTGCGGGTCGTGCAGCTTCGGCGTCCAGCCGAACTCCGCGCTCAGCCGCCGCGCCACCGCGGGCATGCTCGACGAGCCGCCGACCAGCAGCACGTCATCGATCGTCGTGCCGGGACTCTTCTCGGCCAGCATCGCCAGCGTGCGCCGCAC
This sequence comes from Actinokineospora sp. NPDC051303, assembly GCF_055586285.1. Lineage (NCBI taxonomy): Bacteria > Bacillati > Actinomycetota > Actinomycetes > Pseudonocardiales > Pseudonocardiaceae > Actinokineospora > Actinokineospora sp. NPDC051303. The sequence goes on along the minus strand of NZ_JBVJIN010000039.1, from coordinate 9,752 downwards.
GATGTCGATCGTCTTGTCCAGCAGGTCCTTGGTCAGGTCCTCGAACTGGGCGCGGGTGACATCGATGCGCGCCGACGCGCCAGCGCCGCGCAGCGCCACCGGCCGCGACTCCAGCCGGGAAAGCTGCTTCTTGGTCTCCTCGGAGATCGTCGCCAGCGCCTGCAGGAACTCCTCGTCGTCCTCGACGTCGACCTCCGGCGGCACCTGCTGGGCGAACTGGGTCAGCAGGTGCTCACGCAGCCGCGCGTCCCAGTCCGCGCCGCCGAGGTGGTCGTCGCCGTCGGTGCACAGCACGGTGATCTCGTTCTCCGCGACCCGGATGACCGTGGTGTCGAACGTGCCGCCGCCCAGGTCGTAGACCAGGATCGTGCGCTCGCCGCCCTCGGTGGTCGCGTCGTAGTGCAGCGCGGCGGCCACCGGCTCGGGCACGATGCCGATCACGTCCAGCCCGGCGATCTTCCCGGCGTTCTTGGTCGCGTCCCGCTCCAGCATCCCGAAGTACGCGGGCACGGTGATCACGACCTGCCGGACCTCCGCGCCGGTGTGCTCGGCCGCGTCCTGGGCCAGTTGCTTGAGGATCAGCGCGGAAATGGACTCCGGGGTGTGCGTCTTGCCGTCGAAGATGCGCGGCGCGTCCGTGCCCATCTCCCGCTTGATCAGCGACACCACCCGGTCCGGGTTGGTCACCGCAGAGTTCTTCGCCACCGAGCCGACAACCACGTTGGACTCGTTCTCGAAGAACACCACGGACGGGGTGGTCTCCAGGCTCTCGGTGTTGCGGCACACGCTGGGCCTGCCGGTCTCGTCCACATAGGAGATGGCCGAGTAGGTGGTGCCCAGGTCAATGCCGAACACCCGCAGGTTCGTCTCAGACATCGGTGTCCTCCGGTTCGGCGGACGGCGTCCAGCGCCGCACATGGACCCGCGCCGGGGTGGTGACGCGATCGGTCGAGGTGTCGAGGTAGCCATCGGCGACGACCGCGGCGACCGTGCCGTCCTCTTCGGCCGACGCGGCGGCGACGACCTTGACCGCGCGGTGCGCGCGGGCGGAGAACGCGTCGCCCACCTCGGGTCGCACCGGCACGGTCCCGCAGCGTTCGAGGGACTGCTCGACGGTCAGCGCGAACGAGTCGAGCAGGTCGGCCATCTGCGCGCGGGTCACCTGCTCGGGCAGCCCGGCGGCCTGGCGGGCGAGGTCGTCGCGGAGTTTCTGCAGGTCCACGATCACCGGCCGGAGCAGCAGGTTCCGCTCGCCGACCCGCAGTCGCTCGACCTCGGCGTGCAGGTTGTCGATCACGCGCTCTCTGGCCTCCGCGCGCAGGTGGTAGGCGCGGGCCGCCTCGGCGAGCGCGTCGGCCAGATCGGCGGCAGAGGTGTCGGCCGGTTCGTCGGCCGTGCCTTCGGCCTGCTCGCCCGCCTGGTCGTCGGCGCTGGTGTCCGGCTGGTTTTCGGCTTGGTCGCGCACGCCGTCGTCGGTTGTGGAATCGGGTTCGCGCGCCGAGCCGGGCGGCGCGACTTCGGTCGATCCGTCCACATCAGACACTTTTCCGGACACCGGCCTCTCGATTTCCGCCGTCGAAGGGGGAACTCGCCACCACGGGCGTGGCAGAGCTTTCCTAGTTGTAGCGGACAGTCAAGCCCCGCCCCCTGTCGATGGCGGCAACCTGCCAGCAGCGGCCGGATTCCTTCCAATCCTGGCCCGTCCTGTGGTATTTCCCGGCCAGGCGGAAAAGTATCGTGGCCCGGAATCCCGCTGCCACTGTCACGTTGGTCCGCCCCACCCCCGAATACCAGGGTGAACGCGGCCTCTCACCGCGTCGCGTCGAAAGGAGCAGTGCCTTGGACGACATCCACGCCGCCGCTGTCGGCCCGGACGCGGATCAGTGGGCCGCGCAGCGGAAGGTGTGCGCGAGCTTGGACCGGCTGCGGGCGGCGGGGCAGGCCGCGGTCGACGGCGTGCTGGCCCTGGACGACCCGGCCGAGGTCGCCACCCGCGCCGCGGAGCTGCGCTCGGCCGCGCGACGGCATTTCCGCGGCACCGAGACCGGCCGCTCCCCGCTGCGCCCCAAATCCCGCCGCGGCCTGGCGCCCTCGGGCGGCGCGCGGTACCAGACGATCTACCAGATCGGCCAGCGCGGCCCGGGCCCAGTCGGTGCGGGCGAGATCCGCCTGCGCCAGACCCTGCCGGTGCAGATGCTGCATGTGGACGACTCGATCGCCCTGGTCAGCACCGACCGCTCCGGCGACACCGCCCTGCTGGTGCGGTCCGAACCCCTGCTGTCGATGCTCGCCGACTGGTTCGACCTGCTCTGGTCCGACCCGGCGACCCTCACGGTCAACCTGGCTGACCGCACCGCCGAAGTCCTCACCCCCGTCCGACGGCAAGTCCTCGAACTGATGGTGATCGGCAGCGACGACACGATCGCCCGCAGGCTGAACATGAGCACCACCACCGTCCGCAGGCACGTGAAGGCGATCTACGGGGCGCTGGGCGTGGACAGCCGGTTCGCCGCGGGGGTAGCGGCGGCGAAGCGCGGCTGGATCTGACCCGAGCCCCCAGCGAACCAGCCACTCCCCGCAGGCGTGACCGCCGTGAAACGCACCCGAATCCGCCCCGATCACCCAGCCGGCTTCCGTGTCCAAGCGCGCGCGGCGGCCGGTCATCCGGCGGACTTCCGTGCCCAGGCGCGCGCGGCCGCGGCGAGCGCCGGTGTGGTGTGGAGAATGTGGTCGACCACGGTCGTCACCGAGCTTTCGGCGTATTCGGCGAACCCGTGCTGCAACTGCGCGAATTGCCGATCCGCCAGCGCGGCGAGACTCGGCGGCAGCATCTCCACGGCCAGCTTCCCCCGCGCCCCCGCCAACACCGGAATGATTTTCGTCCGGCCCGCCAGCGCGATCTCGATTTCGACCCGCACCCAGTCGCGCGGGTCGTGCAGGTGCGGTTTCCCGGTTTCGGCGTCGAGCGCCGTTTCCCACCTCGGCCCGACGACGACGAGCAACACCTCGGCGGCCCGCACTTTCGCCATCAGGTGCGAGGGATACACCGTGCCTGCCGTCATGGAGCGGGTGTCCCGGAACACCGCGTCCGGCCCCAGCCGGGCGGTCAACTCCCGGTCGAGCAGCACGGCCGCGGCGTGCGCGTCGGAGCTGCGGTAGTTCACGAACACCAACGGCTGCTCGTCCTTCGGCACGGCGACCCGGGCCCGCAGCGGCGCCAGCGTCTCATTGAGCCACCCGGCTCCCGCCTGGTCGTCAAGGTCGCGGCCGAGTTCGGGCACCGGCAGCAACCCGCCCGCCGGAACCCGGTCGCCGAACAGCACGAAGGTCCGCTCCGGGAGGTTCTCGGTGGACGGCCAGGCGATGCCCGCGATCTCCGGCAGGTCCCGGCGCAGCGCGGCGGCGTGCTCGCGGCTGCCGACGAACCCTTCCGGCCCATCGGTGACCGCGACCGAATCCACCCCCGCCGCGGCGAGATCGCGGTCGGACAGCAGCGACACCACCGCGATGTCCCGGCTCACCCGCAGCGCCGACACCCGCATCCCCGCCACCTCCCGGCGGCGCACCGTCAACATCCCGCCGACGTTGCGAGGGGTGTGCGGGAAGAACTTCTCGGCGAGCGCGGTGACCGCGGTTTCCGAGGCGTAGAGCCAGTTTTCTCCACTGTCGAACCGCCCCCGCGACGTGGCGAACTCCTCGCCACCCTGCTCGCGCGGGTGCACCCGCCACAGCAGGCTTCCCGCGGAAATCAGGACCCGCACGGGCCGCCACCGCCGACCGGACACACCGCCTCCTCTGCCCCTGCCAGTCTGGCGTGCGCCCGAGGGCCGTGCTGGCGTTACGAGAGGAACCTGCCAGGATCTCGCCGGGCGCGGGCGGGTGCGCTCGCCGGGTAGCGTGCCGGTCGACGGGTGGCGCCCCCAACCGGCGGCAGGCAGGGGCTGCTGCGCCGCCGAACGGGAGTCAGTCGTCGTGGTGAGTGCGGCGGGACTGTTTGGTCTGGGCGCGGCGTTTCTTGTCCGTCAGCCTGCGTTCGCGGGAGCCGCGGGAGGGTTTGGTGTCCCTGCGGGCCGGTGGGGGTGGTTCCGCGGCTTGCCGGAGGAGAGCGGTCAGCCGTTCGCGGGCGGCGGCGCGGTTGGCCAGCTGGGCGCGGTGTTCGCTGGCCGCGACGGTGACCACGCCGTCAACCAGGCGGTTGGCTAGGCGGGTCAGCATGCGGGGACGCAGGTGCGCCGGGATCGAGGGAGAGTTCGCGACGTCGAAAGACAGCTCCACTCGGCTGTCGGCGGTGTTCACGCCCTGGCCGCCGGGACCGGACGACCGGGAGAACCGCTCACGCAGCTCGGTCGCCGGAATCACCAGCGTTCGGGACACCACCAGCTCGTCGGGCACCGGTCCAGGATGCCGCACCGGCCGAGGAGAAAGCGACGCGGTTTACCGGGCGACGGCCAAGCCCTTGAGCGCGGCCACGGCGAACAGGAAGTCAGTCGGCAGGGCCTTCGCCGAGCGCCATTCCGGGCCGATGCCCGCGGTGTCCAGGACCTCGACCGTGGTGCCGTCGACCCGCTCGACGGTCACCATGACGATCATGGGGGACTGCGGCTTCGTCGGGTATTCGATGCTGACCCGCCGAATCGAGCCGTCCGGGCCGCGTGACTCCTGGCAGTTGGGCAGCGGCTCGCCGTCCTGCGCGCTCACACACCGGATTGTCGGCGGGATACGGGACCCGGTCCGGTACGCGTCGATGGTGAACCACCGGTCACCCTCGTCCGTTCGCAACCGGGCCGTCAGCACACCGCTCGTGGTGGAGGTGTACCCGCCGCCCGCCTCCCGTTTGCCCGAGACCCCCGCGGGCCAGGCGAGGTTCTCCGCGTGCATCATGTCCTCAATGCGGGCCAGGTCGTCCAGGTGCTTCGCTGTGGCCGTGGTCCGCGGCGGCAGCGGGTTCGACGACACCGGCGCCGACGACAGCGGCGCACTGGTGGTCGTGGTCACCGACGGGCCGGTCGGCGGGGCGGGCGCGCGGGGCCGGTCGGTCGTGGACACCGGCGCGGCGGGCTGGATCATGTCGGAGCGGTTGAACGCGCCGCCGGTGAGCGCGGTCGTGCCGATCACGGCGCCGGCGACCACCGCGGCCACCCCGCCCACCGCGGCCGTGCGGCGGCGGCGCAGCGCGCGGCGCCCGTCGGCGAGGACAGCGTCCCGGTCCAGGGTCAGCGCTGGCTCGTCCCGGACGGCCAGCGCGAGCAGGTCACGCACGTCATCGGTCATCGTTGGCCCTCGAACAGGACGCGCCCACCGGCCAGCAGCTCGCGCAGGGCGGCGAGACCCTTGGACGCCTGGCTCTTGATCGTGCCTTCGCTCTTGCCGAGCAGTTGCGCTGTCTCGGCGACCGAGAGGTCTTCCCAGTAGCGCAGCACCACGACCGCGCGCTGTCCGGCGGGCAGCCGCGCGAGCGCGCGCCGGACGTCCACCGCGTCGTCCACTCCGGCCGGGGCGACACCGATTTCCGGCAGGCTCTCGACCACGCTTTCCCGTCTTCGGAAAGCGCGCCGGGAGTCATCGATGGCCGTCCGCACCATCACTTTGCGGGCGTAAGCGTCCACACTGCCGTCGCGGTTCAGCCGCGGCCAGGCCACGTAGATCTTCGCGAGCGTTGTCTGCACCAGGTCCTCCGCGCGATGCCAGTCCCCACCACTGAGCAAGAAGGCGGTTCTGCGCATGACGACGGCCCGGCTGTCCAGGTACTCCCCGAACTCCGCGTCCCGATCCGGCACTGGTCCCCCCTCACCTCAGCCGTTAGTACGGCCCAGCCCCGGGGGAGGTTGCCGTCAGAACCGAGGATGGTCTCCGTGCAGCTCGGCGCGCGGCGCGTCGGCGTCGGCGCTGGGCCGGACCTCGCCGAGAATCCACGACGGCACGTGCCGGGCGGTGAGGACGGCCAACGCCCGGTCGACGTCCTCGGGGGCGACGACCGCGACCATGCCCACGCCCATGTTGAACGTGCGCTCCATCTCCAGCCGGTCGACCCGGCCGCGCTGGGCGATCAGCGAGAACACCGGCTGCGGCGTCCAGGTGCCCCGGTCGATGGTGGCGCGCAGGCCATCGGGGATGACCCGGGCCAGGTTCGCGGCCAGGCCGCCGCCGGTGATGTGCGCGAACGTGCGCACCTCGGTCTCGGCGATCAGGGCGAGGCAGTCCTTGGCGTAGATGCGGGTCGGCTCCAGCATCTCCTCGCCCAGGGTGCGGCCGAACTCCTCGACGTGCCCGGACAGCGGGATGCGGCCGATCTGCAGCAGCACGTGCCGGGCCAGGGAGTACCCGTTGGAGTGCAACCCGGAGGACGCCATGGCGATGAGCACGTCGCCGGGGCGCACCCGGTCCGGGCCGAGCACCGCGTCCGCCTCGACCACGCCGACCCCGGTCGCGGACAGGTCGTAGGCGCCGTCGGACATCAGGCCGGGGTGCTCGGCGGTCTCGCCGCCCAGCAGCGCGCAGCCCGCTTGGACGCAGCCCTCCGAGATGCCCTTGACCAGCGCGGCCACCCGGTCCGGCAGGACCTTGCCAACGGCGATGTAGTCCTGCAGGAACAGCGGCTCCGCCCCGCAGACCACCAGGTCGTCCACGACCATGGCGACCAGGTCGATGCCCACGGTGTCGTGCACGTCAAGCGCTTGCGCCACCGCGATCTTGGTGCCGACGCCGTCGGTGGACGAGGCGAGCACCGGCTCCTTCCACCGGTCGAGCCGCAGCTTGAACAGCCCGGCGAACCCGCCGATGCCGCCCAGCACCTCGGGCCGGTTCGCCTTCGCCGCCCAGGGCTTGAGCTTCTCGACGGCCTCGTCGCCCGCCTCGATGCTCACCCCAGCCGCGGCGTAGGTGGCGTTGACGGTGGTCCCGGAGGAACTGATCTCAGTCATGGCTCTAATCAGGTCGAAGGGTCAGGGTCGGCGCAAAGCGTCTTCGGCACCGTACCCGGCCGAGGGCACTGGCGCGGCGGACCCCGTCACACCCTTCTCGATGCCTTCGAGCAGGTGCTTGCCGATGAGCGCGTCGTCGGGCAGCGGAATCGGGTACTCGCCGTCGAAGCAGGCCGAGCACAGCCGGGTGCGCGGCTGCTCGGTGGCGGCGATCAGGCTTTCCAGCGACACGTAGCCGAGGCTGTCCGCGCCGATGGAGCGGCGGATGCCGTCGAGGTCGAGCCCGTTGGCGATCAGCTCGGCGCGGGAGGCGAAGTCGATGCCGTAGAAGCAGGGCCACCGCACCGGCGGCGACGCGATGCGCACGTGCACCTCCAGCGCGCCCGCCTCGCGCAGCATCCGGACCAGGGCGCGCTGGGTGTTGCCGCGCACCACGGAGTCGTCGACGACCACGAGCCGCTTGCCGCGGATGACGTCGCGCAGCGGGTTGAGCTTGAGCCGGATGCCGAGCTGGCGGATGGTCTGCGACGGCTGGATGAAGGTGCGCCCCACGTAGGCGTTCTTCACCAGCGCCGTGCCGTAGGGGATGCCGCTGGCCTGGGCGTAGCCGATGGCGGCCGGGGTGCCGGACTCGGGCACCGGGATCACCAGGTCGGCCTCGGCGGGGAACTCGGCGGCGAGCTTGCGGCCGATCTCGACGCGGGCCGCGTGCACCGACCGGCCCGCGATCGCGGTGTCGGGGCGGGCCAGGTAGACGTACTCGAACACGCAGCCCTTGGGCTCGGGGGTGGCGAACCGCGACGAGCGCAGCCCCTCCGCGTCGATGGCGATCAGCTCGCCCGGCTCGACCTCGCGCACGAACGACGCGCCCACGATGTCCAGGGCCGCGGTCTCGCTGGCCACGACCCAACCGCGTTCCAGCCGCCCCAGCACCAGCGGCCGCACCCCGTGCGGGTCGCGGGCGGCGTAGAGGGTGGACTCGTCGGAGAAGGTCAGGCAGTACGCGCCGCGCACGGTCGGCAGCAGTTCGAGGGCGGCCTGCTCGATGCCCTTGTCCGCGGCGCCCGCGGCGAGCAGCCCGGTGAGCAGGTCGGAGTCGGTGGTGGCCCCGTTGCGGGTGTTGATCCCCAGCTCGGCGGCCCGGTCGCGCAACTCGGCGGTGTTGACCAGGTTGCCGTTGTGCCCGAGGGACAGGCCGCTGCCGGTGGCCGTGGTCCGGAACGTGGGCTGCGCGTTCTCCCAGGTGGTGGACCCTGTGGTGGAGTACCGGCAGTGCCCCACGGCGACGTGCCCGCGCAGCGAGGACAGCACCTGCTCGTCGAACACCTGGCTCACCAGGCCGAGATCCTTGAACACGACGATCTGGTGGCCGTCGGCGACGGAGATGCCCGCCGCTTCCTGCCCACGGTGCTGAAGCGCGTACAGCCCGTAATACGTGAGCTTGGCCACTTCTTCACCGGGGGCCCAGACACCGAAGACGCCGCATTCTTCGCGCGGCTCGGCTTCCGGCTGCTCGGAGGGGAGATCGGACTGGGAAGGGCCAGTGTTGAACTGGTCGGTGACCACCGAAGCGCTCCCTGTGGACGGAAGTGAGGCTCTGCCCAGTGTAGGTGCTCGGCTGGCTGACCACGCCAAACCCCAGGTGGCCCCGGTCACGTGCGCGCAGGGCCTAACGTGTGCCGGGTGTCCGCCCGCGCCACCCTGATCACCGTGACCGTGCTGCTCGCCGCCCTCGTGGTGGCGGGCTCCCTCGTGCCGCTCCCCACCCCAGCCGAAATCCGCGGCTGGGCGGACGGCGCGGGCTGGGCCACCCCGGTGCTGTTCCTGCTCGCCTACTCCGTGCTCACAGTGGCCCCGATCCCGCGCACGGTCTTCAACCTCTCCGCAGGCCTCCTGCTCGGCGAGATCGCGGGCGTCCTGATCGCCATGCTCGCCACCGCGCTCGCGGCCACCCTGACCTTCACCCTGGTCAGGGGCCTGGGCAGGCGCTGGGTGGAGCCGCATCTGGAACGCGCTGCCGTGCGCGCGGTCAACCGCCGACTCAGCGGCGGCGGCTTGGCAGGCGTGATCTCGCTGCGGCTGATCCCGGTGGTGCCCTTCGCCCCGGTCAACTACTGCTGCGGCTTGTCCACCATCCCGTTCCGACCGTTCCTGGTGGGAACCGTCATCGGAAGCCTGCCCGGCACAGCCGCCGCCGTCATCCTCGGCGACGCGCTGACGGGCGCCACACCACCGTCGTTGATCGCGATTTACGGGGCGCTGGCGCTGCTGGGAGGCGCGGGGATGGTTTTCGTCCTCCGCCGCACTCAGCCAGACCTGGTCGAGGTGTGAGGGTCAGTCGCCTACGCACTTGCCTTGGTGCAGCACGACGTAGGCAGTGTGGTACTGGCAGTTGTGGCGGCGGAGTTCGCATTCGTTGTTGAAGGTGCGTTGGTGGCCTGACGGGTCTATGCCGCATACGGGGGTGTAGACGGCTGGGCAGAATCCTGGGCATTGCTGTGGTGGCGTTGCTGAGGCGGTCGCGGGGGCGGTCATCAGTGCGGCGATCGCGGCCAGTGACAGGGTCAGGGTTCGGAGTATGGACATGGTTGCCTCCCCAGAGCTATTCGCTTCTCCAGGAGAGCACTGCCTTTGGTTTGTTTAAACGGTGGTGAGCCTATTGAGGGACGTGCCGTGACCCTTGTGGGTGGTCGGCTGGGTGCTGTCTGCTCGATGGGGTGTGGTTCCCGGCTTTCGTGGGTCCGCTCGATGGGGTGGAGTGGTTTCTTTGGGGCCTTGGTCTCAGGTGGTGGGTGCGACACCGTGGTTGATCAGGAGTTCGTTGAGTTTTTC
>NZ_JBVJIN010000038.1:0-58516 GCF_055586285.1 Actinokineospora sp. NPDC051303 | reverse complement strand
CGAACCCGGAAGCTAAGCCTGCCAGCGCCGATGGTACTGCACTCGTGAGGGTGTGGGAGAGTAGGACGCCGCCGGACAATCATTGCGCACAGCCCCCGTTTCCCAGGATTCCTGGTGGAACGGGGGCTGTTCCGCGTTTCCACCGGCTTTCCGCGCCATCCGGCTCTCGGTGCGGCAGGATGAGCCAGTGGCCACAGTGTTCGTCGCGGGACCCGCGTCCTGGAACCAGCTCGTGTCGGTGCCGAGGCTGCCCGAGGGGCGGCCGGAGACCTTGTTCGCCCGCGGTCACCGCACCGCGCTCGGCGGAACATCGGCGGGCAAGGCCCTCAACCTGGCCGGGCTGGGCGCGGAGGTCACCCTGCGCACCGTCGTCGGCAACGACGACGCCGCGGACCGGATTCTCGACACCCTGACCGAGGCGAAGGTGACCGTCATCGCCGAGCGCGTGCCCGGCGCCAGCGAACGCCACCTCAACCTCATGGATGGCGACGGCGGACGCGTCTCGATCTACCTCGACCTGCCCGAACTCACCGAGGCCGCCCACCGGGAGCAGGCGTCGACGGCCCTGCGCGCCGCCGACGCCGCCGTCATCGACCTGGCCGAGCACAGCAGGCCGCTGCTGGCCGAGGCCCGCGGCTTCGGCGTGCCCGTGTGGTGCGACATCCACGACTACGACGGCCTCGCCGACTACCACCGCCAGTTCGTGGAGGCCGCCGAATACCTCTTCCTCAACGACGACGGCATGCCCGACCCGTTGCGGCTGCGCGGTTTCATGGTCTCCCGCGTCGAAGCGGGCGCCCGGATCGTCGTGGCGACCCTCGGCGCCCAGGGCGCGGTCGCGCTCTCGGCCGCCGACGGCTGGCACCGGGTCGCGGCGACACCGATCGAGACCATCGTGGACACCAACGGAGCCGGGGACGCGTTCTTCTCCGGATTCCTACTAGCCCACCTCGCCGGGGAGAACATCACGGCAGCCCTGCGCGCGGGAGCGGATCAAGCCGCCAAGTGCCTCGGCTCCCCGGCCTTGGCCCCGCCCATTCCGTGATCGGCTTCCGCCGGTGAGCACGGACACGTGGACAACCCTCCTTCTCAGGTTAGGCTAACCTAAGTAGAGGGAAGGGGTTCCTGTCATGTCGCGTCCCGTGGTCGATCCGTACGACATGTCCGACGCCGCTCGGCTCCCGCGTGCCGCCGTGGAGTGGGTGGCCGCCGCGGACCGGGCTGTCCTTTTGGTGCACGACATGGGCGACGACAAGGTGTGCGCGTTCGACGCGGGCACCTCGCCGATGGTCGAGCTGGCGCACAACGTCGGCAAGCTCCGCGACACCTGCCGTGACCTGGGGGTGCCAGTCGCGGAGTCGATCCGGGAGGGCATGGCGGTGCACACGACGGTCACCGGGCTGGGGCCGGACGAGACATTGACCGGCGACCACTACGCGCGGCTGCGCGACCTGCTTGACGAGGCGGGGCGCGACCAGTTGATCGTGACCGGCATCCGCGCCCACGCCGCGTGCCTGATGGCCGCCGCGGGCACGCACCTCGCGGGCATCGAGGTGTTCTGCGTGGCCGACGCGATCGCCGACCTGTCCCTGGACGAGCACCGCCGCGCCGTGCTCTCGGCCGCCGAGTACGGCGCCATGCCGACCACCGCGGGCCGGGTGATCGGGCAGCTTCTCGGCGTGCTGGCCTGATCGGACCACGGTCCACACAGGACAGCATGCCACGCGGGTGGGCGGCTGCCCGGCGACCCCGGGCAGCCGCGCACATTTCGGCCGTCGCAGGATTCTCCGCACTGTGTCCATTGTGGATGCCGTGCGAAAGACCGCTGTCACGCCCGAATCTCGCCGGGCACTCCCGGCCTGGTCTGCCAGGGCAGCGGTCCGGACAGCGGCCGGTACTCGACGCCGAGCGCGTCGAGGCGGGGCAGGTGGTGGGTGGCGAGCCGGTCCACGAACTCGGCGGTGTCCCGACCTCGCCGGGGACTCCACACCACCTCGGCGAACGCGGCGAGCCGGGGAAAAGCGGCGTAGTCGAGGCGCCGGGGAGAGTCGAGGTGCTCGGACCAAAGCGCGGCCTGCGCGCCGAGCACCCGGTGGTGGGCCTGGGCGGGCAGGTCGGCGGGAACGGGTTCGTAGGCGTAGACCCGTTCCAGCGTGTTCAGGAAACCGACGGGAATCGGCTCGTCGGGGTGGTCGGACTGCCGGTGGTCGAGATAGACGTGCTGTTCCGGGCACATGACCACGTCGTGCCCGGCCAGGGCGGCGCGCACGCCCGCCGACTCCCCGCGCCAGGACGCCACGATCACGCCGGGCGGCGGGTCGCAGGCGTCGAGGATCTCCTCCCAGGCCAGCGCGCGGCGGCCATGCCCGGCCAGGTGCTGGGCGAGTGCCCCGACGAACCAGCCGTGCAGCGCCTCCACCGAGCCAAGGCCGAGATCGACCGCGCGCTGCTTGACCGCGCGACTCTCCCGCCACTGCCGCTTGGGGACCTCGTCGCCGCCCAGGCAGACCACCGGGGAGTCGAAGATGCCGACCACGTGGTCGAGAACGGCGCGATAGAAGTCCACAGTGGACTCGGCGGGGTCGAGCAGGTTCTCGGTGATGCCCCAGGCAGGCCACACCGGGACCGGCTCCTTGGTCACGCCCAGCTCCGGGTACGCGGCGATGGCGGCCTGGCTGTGCCCGGGCACGTCGATCTCCGGGACGACGGTGACGTGCAGCGCGCGGGCGTAGGCCACGATCTCGCGCAGGTCGTCGCCGGTGTAGAAGCCGCCGTGCGGGCGCCCGTCGTGCGTCGGGTCGCCGTCCTCCTGCCTGCCCGTCCACGACCCGGCGCGGGTCGCGCCGACCTCGGTCAGCCAGGGGAACGCGGGCACCTCGACGCGCCAGCCCTGGTCGTCGGTGAGGTGCAGGTGCAGCACGTTGAGCTTGTGCGCGGCCATGAGGTCGAGGAACCGCAGCACCCCCGCCTTGGGCAGGAAGTGCCGCGCCACGTCGAGCAGGACGCCGCGCCAGGCGAAGCGCGGGTGGTCCTCGATCACCCCGCACGGCGCCGTCCACCGCCCGTGATGGATGTCGGCGGCCCGGAACGCGTCCGGCCCGAGCAACTGCCGGAGGGTCCGCGTGGCGTGCAGCGCGCCCGCCGCGTCGGCGGCGACGGCCTGGATCCCTTGTGGCGTAATGGAAAGCCGGTATGCCTCAGGTCGCGGCACGGCGGCCGGGTCGATGACGACTCTGGCGGGGTCGGTCGCCTCGGCCACGGAGTCCACCACGCATACGCCGGGTTCTGGCCGGGCCAGCACGAGGCGGGGGAGCAGGGTGTGGAAACCGGCCATCCCCACTCCTCACGGGCGGTCGCGTGCGCCGCGACGGCGGTGTCGCCAATGGCACCGTGCATGGATGGTAGATCGCGCGCCTGGCGGGCACAAGGATCGCGGCGTCCGCCCCGGGTTGTCCTGTGTGGACGATCCGGGCCGCGGTGTCAGAAGAAGGTGCGGACGAGGTCGACCACGGTCTCGCCGTCGGTGCCGGTGACCGGCAGCAGCGGCCACTTGTCGAACACCGTGCACGGGTGCGACAGGCCCAGCCCGACCCAGTCGCCGACCTCCACGTCCGCGCCGACCGCCATGAACGTGTGCTGGTCGGCCAGCGCGGTGACCCGGCACCCGCTCAACGCGCGCGTGCCCTCGGCGGTGCGCAGCACCTGCGGCTCGGGCATGCCCAGGTCGTAGGGGAGATCGCGCTTGCCAGCCGCGAGCAGCGCCAGGCCCGGCTCCGGGCGGGACACGACCTGCGCCCAGGCTCGCAGCGCGGACCGGAACCGCGGCACGTTCGCCAGCCTCGGGTGCGCGCCCAGCGGCGACAGAGCGCGGTAGGCGCCGTCGTCATGGGTGAGGTACGCGCCCGCGCGCACCACCGGCCACACCGCCATCCCCTCCGGCCACGGCGCGGTGAGCGTGTCGGCGACCAAGTCGAAGAACGAGCTCCCGCCCGCGGTGACGATCACCCGCTCGGTCTCGTACCGGCCGCGCAGCGCCACCGCCACCTCGCGCAGCCGACCGAGGTAGGCCGACACCGCGTCCAGCCCGGCCGGGCTCGCCTCGCTCGCCGCCGGGCCCTCGTAGCCCGCGACCCCGGCCAGCCGCAGCGCCGGGCTGGCCACGATCGCCTCGGCCACCGCCCGCGCGGTGGACTGGTCGCGGACCCCGCTCCGCCCGCCCGCGACACCCACCTCGACCAGCACCTCGACTGGCCTGCGCGCGCCCGCCGCGGTGAGCGCCGAGGTCATCAGCTCGACACCGCGCACCGAGTCGGCCCAGCAGCTGAACTCGAAATCCGGGTCGTCGTTCAGCTCGCCCGCGAGCCACGCCAGGCCCGCCGGGTCGACCAGCTCGTTGGCCAGCAGCACCCGGCTCACCCCGAAAGCGCGGTAGACCCGAAGCTGCGCGGTGTTGGCCGCGGTCATCGCCCACGCGCCGCAGTCGAGCTGCCGGGCGAACAGGGCGGGCGCCATGGTCGTCTTGCCATGCGGGGCTAAGTGCAGGCCGCGGGAGGCGGACCAGGCGGCCATGGTCGCCAGGTTGTGCTCGATGGCGGCGTTGTCCAGCGCGACGATCGGGCCGATGAAGCCGTCCCGGAACAACTTGAGCCGCAAGGACACCGCCTCGCCCACGGTGCGGCCGAACAAGGCGTGCGGCACGGACTTGAACCGCCAGTCCAGCCGCTCCGCCCGCAGTCCCGCGACCGCGTCCCGGTCGATGCGTGCGGGTTCGGCGGGCAGCGTCACGATAGTTGTCTCCCCGATGTTTGCGTCTCGTACAACGACAAGCGCGTTGTGCGACACGCAGTGTGTAGCATCCCGGCGACGCCGGTCAACGTCGTCGCCAGCCAAGCGGAAAACCCTCCACGGGGCCGCTGGGACGGCCGTTGGCGGGCGGGAACCTGGCGTCTGCCGTGTTCGTCTTCTGGGTTGTGGTGGTGCTCCTTCAGGGGGAACCCAGGGTGATCCCGGACGTCCCACACCGTGAAGTGGCTCTAGGGTGGCCGCAGGCGCGTCAGGTAAGGGGAGAAGATGGTCTTCAAGAAGATGCTGCGGGCACTGGGTGTCGGCGGTCCGTCGGTCGACACCGTGCTCACCGAGTCGCGGGTCTACCCCGGCGGGGTGGTCGCGGGCGAGGTCCGGATGACCGGTGGCGACGCCGACGCCGACATCGACTATGTGGCCCTGTCGCTGGTGACGCGGGTCGAGCGGGGAGATGACGGAGTCGCGCCGGTCGAGTTCGAGCGGTCGGTCGTCGCGGGGCGGTTCATGTTGCCCGCCGGGCAGACGAAGGTGATTCCGTTCCAGCTCCCCATCCCGTGGGAGGCGCCGATCACCGAGGTCTTCGGCCAGCACCTGCACGGCATGGCGCTGGGCCTGCGCACCGAACTGGCCGTGGCCAAGGCCGTCGACAAGGGCGACCTCGACCCGCTGCACATCGCGCCGCTGCCCTCGCAGGACGCGGTGCTGCGCGCGTTCGCCGACCTGGGCTTCCGGTTCAAGGCCGCCGACCTGGAGGCGGGCCGCATCCACGGCGAGCGCCAGCACCTGCCGTTCTTCCAGGAAATCGAGTTCTACCCGCCCCCGCACCTGGCGCGCGGGGTCAACCAGGTCGAGCTGACCTTCCTCGCCGAGCCGCAAGGCATGGCGATCGTGCTGGAGGCCGACCGGCGGGCCGGGCTGTTCAGCTCCGGCGGCGACGCGTTCGGCCGCTTCCACGTCAGCCACCACGACGCCGAGCGCACCGACTGGCGCGCCCGGATCGAGGAGTGGATCGGGCAGGTCGCCAGCCGCAGGCCGAGCCACTTCGGCGGGCACGGCGGCCACGGTGGCCATCATGGCGGGCACCACGGCTCGGGCGTGGGCGGCGTCGTCGCGGGCGCGGCGGCGGGCATCCTGGGCGGCATGGTCCTCGGCGAAGTCTTCGACGAGATCGGCGACGCGTTCTCCGGCGAAGAGGACTGACCGGTAGCTTTTACCGGGTGCCGAACCACACCGACGAGTTCCTGGAGTTCTGGCGGGAACGCCACCTCAGCACCCTCACCACACTCCGTCCCGACGGCACACCGCACATGGTCCCGGTCGGCGTCACCTACGACGCCGACCGGGGGATCGCCCGGGTGATCACCTCCCGCGCCTCGCGCAAGGTCCGCAACGCGCTCGCCACCGGCCGCGCCGCGGTGTGCCAAGTGGACGGTCGCCGTTGGACGACCCTAGAGGGCCCAGCCACCGTCCACGACGATCCCGACAGCGTCACCGACGCCGAACACCGCTACGCCGCCCGCTACCGCCCCCCGCGCCCCAACCCCGAGCGGGTCGTCATCGAGATCGCCGTGGACCGGGTGCTCGGCACCGTCCGCTGAGTCCCGCTTGGCATCGTGTGTTGAGACCTGCCCGGCACGTGGGTTGAGAGCTGCTCGGGACGTGCGTTTAGAGCTGTTCGGCATCGTGCGCTGAGACCGCCCGGCATGTGCGTTGAGAGCTGCTTGGCATCGTGCGTTGAGACCCATCCGGCACGTGCGTTGAGACCTGCTCGGCGCCGTGCGCTGAGACCCGCCCGGACACCTTCCTCGGCATGATCGCGAGTTGTCCACAGGCAAGATCGTTCTCACCTGGATTGTCGGCCTGGCCCGATAGACTGGAGCGGGGTCAGCCCCCAGGGCGGGTGGGGTTTGCCGTGTGGGGGTGTGGGGCGGTGAATGAAGGTCGTTCGAGGGTGCGGTTGGGGCGGCTGGAAATGATGCGGATCACGAGTTCGTCGGGCCTAGGCTCTGTCTCGGAGTGCCGGATCTAGGTCCAGACGATGTCCGAAAGGGACTCTAGGGCCGGGGCCGGTCCAGTGCTCTCCGCTGTCGCGGGGGCGGTGTCGGCTTCGCGCAGGGTGTCTGGGAAGCGCAGGCGGGTGCGCTCCTCCAGGGTGGACACCGACACCTGGTGCACTCGGAACTCGTCCAAGTCCAGCGCCTCCAGGCCGTCGAGGTTTTGGGTGAGCAGGAACGCGCTCGCCTTGAGGGCCCCTGCCGTGCCGAAGGCGATGACCTTCCAGAACTCGCGGGGGATCGCCACGCCGCGGAACACTCGGTCGTCGGAGCCGAACACTGGGCCGCCGAAGACGCTTACCCGCAGGTTGTCCACGTCGACGTCCTCGAACAGCGCGTCTTCGAGCTTGCCCCACAGGCCCGCCTTCGCGCTCTGGTTGAAGTCGTCCATCTGCGGGGCGATGTTGGTGAAGAAGAACGAGTCGCGGTTGGCCTTCTTCGCCTCGGCCAGTGGGCCCCACAGCAGGTCCGCGCGCCGGGCCAGGTGGCCGCGGTCGAGGCGGTTGTCGGAGTAAAGCTCGTCGCCCGCCTGCGCCGCTGCGGGCAGGCGGGGGTCCTTGCGGAACGGGACGCCGGTGCGGCTGATCTTCTTGAGGCCGCCGCCGTCGATGTTCCAGGCCACCCAGAACGCGAACGTGCGCGAGGTGCTCAGTGCCAGCGAGAAGTGCGTGTAGTCGATCCGGGTCGACCCGTCGAGCACGGCGGCGTCGGCGCGCAGGTCCGGGTCCAGGTCGGGGACCGGCAGCGACACGCCGAGGAAGTCGGGGTCGTAGCCGAGCCCGCGGTCCTCGGCCTCGCGCGCCGCGGCCGGGCGGGTCAGGGTGATCCCGAGCTTGTCGAACACCGACTTCGGCAGGCACGCCAGCGCGTGCTCGTCCGGGTCGCCGGAGCCCTCGCCCGCGAAATGCAGGCCCGCGAGCACCTTGGTCGGCCTGCCGTTGCCCGCCTTGAACACCCACGCCGCGCCGGAGTCGCCGCCCTGGCTGATCTCGCCGCCCTCGGGCGCGTGGTTGGGGTCGACGCCGATCTCGAAGCAGCCGATCTCCTTGACGCCTGCCGCGCCGCCGTAGTCGATCTTGACGATGGTGTCGATCCGGCGCACCACGCCGTGCGTGACCCCGGTGGTGCGCCCGCTCTTGGCGACCTTGTCGCCCAGCTCCGGGTCGCCGAGCTCGTCCGGGGCCACGTCGAGGTCCAGGATCGCCGGGTCCAGCCCTCGGCCGTCCACCGACGCGATCGCGCAGTCGCCCGCGATGCCCAGGTACGAGCGCGCCAGCGCGCCGAGCCGGTTGTGCTCGGTCCGGTTGTCGTCGTGCGTGCCCGGCTGCGCGACCGCGTCGCCGAGCGCGCCGTCATGGCCGTGCAGGACGTGCCAGTTGCTCAGCACATACGGGGCGCCGGTCTCCCGGTCGTAGACCACCGCGCCGATGGTGCCGCAGGTGATCGACGGGTGCCCGACGCTCACCCCCGGCCGCACCGGGTCGATCCGGGTCTTGCGCTGGTCGGCCTCGGCTTCGGCGACGACCCGGAAATCGGGCCGGTAGGACCGCTGCAGCACGTCGGTCGGCACCTCGACGCCCGCGACGGTCACGCTCTCCGGCAGCAGCGCGCTGCCCAGCTCGGCCAGGTCCTCCGGCGCCGCCTTGGTGTCGACGGTGAACTGGACCGCGACCTCTTTGGTGCGCTTGCCGCCGCGGACCTTGTGGCCGATGCCGATCGAGGACACGTTCGGGTCGCGCAGATACGCCGAGCCGCGGGTGCGCACGAACGCGCGCAGGGCGGCGAACAGGTCATCGTCAGCGGTGCTGGCAGCCATGGACGTCCTTCAGCGGCACGATAGTGTGAAATGACCATGCCCGTGATCACGGACCGTTGGCAAGAGTGCGGGACGTCTGGCCGCTCCGACAGCCCTAACGGGCGAAGAACAGGTGTCGACTGGGTGCCCTGTCGGCGGCGAGCGGACGGTTACCCCTCGGTCATGCCCAGACATGGACCCGTCACTTCCGCTGACGGGTGAACAGGTACGCTCCTGTCTCGCGTACTGCGGGTGATCGCTGGCTCTGCGTAAGATTGATCTTGAGATGGTCCGGCTGATCACTCGCCAGGGCGATAACCCTATTGAGGGACGCGAGTTCGATTACAGGTGACGGGTGACGCCGCTGATGCGAGGTGTGGTTCGGTGCGACGGGGTCCAGCGCGACAGGGCGCGCCAGGGTCTCCTCGATTTCCCGTGAACCCCCCGAGCGGGCAGCAGGTGTGCGCCACTCCGCGCGCCGCGGCCGGAGATTGTGGAGAGCTGTGAAGCGGAACAGTGGCACGCCCGCCAAGACGACGACGATCAAGTCGCGCCTCACCGGCGTGGTCGTGGTGCCGAGCGTCATCTTGCTCGTCATGTGGGCGGTGTTCTCGTCCTACACGGTCTTCGACGGCATCTACCTCAAGGCCGTCACCAGCGGTGTGAAGGACGCCTCGATCCCCGCGGTCAACACCTTCGCCGCGTTGCAGCGCGAACGCCAGCTCACCATGACCGCGCTGAGCGCCAACACGCCCGACACCGTCGCGCTCGCCAGCCAGCAGCAGGTCACCGACAAAGCGGTCCAGGAGCTGCGTGCCGCGCTCGACAACCTGGCCTCCAGCGCGCCAGCCGAGGTCAACGCGCGCGTGCAGGCGCTCAACCAGGTGTTGCAGCCGCTGCCCCAGCGCCGCGCGTCGGTCGAGGCCCGGCGGGCCAACGCGGACGAGATCTACAACTACTACAACAGCGTGCTCGACGCCGGAACCGCGCTGTTCGACACCCAGGCCCGGATCGTGCCCGACCCGGTCGTGACACAGGCCGCGCTGTCGGCGACCGACATCTTCCGCGCCGCGGACCGCATGTCGCGGGCGGCCTCGGTGGCCTCGTCGGCGATCGCGGCTGGCGCGTTCACCCCTGAGCAGCACGTGGAGTTCTCCGCCCTGGTCGGCTCCTACCGGGCGACCCTCGCCACCGCCGCCGCGGTCGGCACCGACGGCGTCAAGGTCCACTACCAGCAGATCACCACCTCGGAGAGCTGGCTTCGGCTGACCAACTTGGAAAACGCCCTGATCGGCGCGGCGCCGCGGTCCGCGGAGCAGTCCACCGGCGGCAACCGCAGGCCCGACCCGGACCCGCTGCCGGTCCCCGCGACCGAGTGGGAGCCGGTGAGCACCCAGATCTCCGAGGACCTGATCAAGCTGGCCGTCCAGCAGGCCACCGACGGCGTCGTGATCGGCCAGGAGCGGGCGGACGACAAGTTCTTCGAGGTCCTCGTCGGCAGCCTGATCGCGCTGATCGCGGTGGTCACCGGCATCGTGCTCGCGGTGCGCATCTCGCGCAGGCTGGTCAACAAGGCCCTGGTCACCCGGCTCGACCAGCTCAAGAACGACTCGCTGCAACTGGCCCACGAGCGGCTGCCCAGCATCGTCGAGCGGCTGCGCCAGGGCGAGCGGGTCGACGTCGGCGTCGAGGTCCCGCCGCTGGACTACGGCACCGACGAGATCGGGCAGGTGGCGGACGCGTTCAACACCGCCCAGTACACCGCGATCGCCGCCGCGGTGAAGGAAAGCCAGGCGCGCGAGGGCGTCAACCGAGTCTTCCTCGGCATCGCCCACCGCCACCAGGGCCTGGTGCACCGCCAGCTCAAGATCCTGGACAAGATGGAGCGCGAAGAGGAGAACCCCGAGCACCTCGACTCGCTGTTCCAGCTCGACCACCTCGCCACCCGCGCGCGCCGCAACGCCGAGAACTTGATCATCCTCGCGGGCGAGCAGCCGGGCCGCCAGTGGCGCAAACCGGTGCGGCTGCTCGACATCCTGCGCGCCGCGGTCGCCGAGACCGAGCAGTACGTCCGGGTCCGGGTGCGGCAGGTGCCCGACGTCGCGCTGCAGGGCGTCGCGGTCGCCGACACCATCCACCTCGTCGCGGAGCTGGTCGACAACGCCGCGTCGTTCTCCCCGCCGCGCTCGCAGGTCGAGGTCTACACCAGCCAGGTGTCCGGCGGCGTGGTCGTGGAGATCGAGGACCACGGCCTGGGCATGACAGCCGAAGACCGCGAGCAGGCCAACCAGATGCTGGCCCACCCGCCGGAGTTCGACGCGATGGCGCTGCGCGGCGAGTCCCGCCTGGGCCTGTTCGTCGTCGCCCGCCTGGCCGCGCGCCGGGCCATCCGGGTGGAGCTGCGCGAGTCGCCCTACGGCGGCACCGTCGCGCTGGTGTTCGTGCCGTCGGACATCGTCGCCGAGACCGTCGAGTACGTGCCCGAGTCCGACACCCCCAGCCCGCGCCCGCGCAAGCCCAACGACCGGCCGGAGCCGGGGACATCGACGTCCGGGTCCATCGCGCTCGACGCCATGGAATCGCCCTACCGCAGCGGAATCGACCGGTTCTGGTCGGACGCCACGGCCGAGGACGACGGGCGGGTCGAGATCGACGCGGACGCGGCCCAGTGGCCGCAGACCGATGAGGAAGCGCCGGAGTCGTTGCCAGGCGAGGCGTTTTCGGGGGAGAACGGAGAAGGGGAGTCGCCGCACACGCAGAACGGGCACCAGGGGGAGCGCCCCCGACTGCCACGCAGGCAACGACAGCAGAACCTGGCTCCGCAGTTGCGCGAGGAACCGTTGCTCCCCGACTGGGAAGCCGAGCCCGAGCCGCACCTGGAGCACACCGCGGAACGAGTCCGCGACACGATGTCCGCGTTCCAACGCGGGACTAGGGACGCCCGTCGGGCAGACCCGCCCGTCGAGCAGTGATGGCTGGGACAACGGGGAAGGACAGCTCAAGGTGAACGACAAGATCGGTCAGGACCACCAGCTCAATTGGCTTTTGGACGACCTGGTCCGCAGGGTGGTGGGCATCCGCCACTCGGTCGTGCTCTCCGCGGACGGGTTGCTGCTCGGCCGGTCCGCCGAGCTTTCCAAGGACGACTCCGAGCACCTCTCGGCCATGGCCTCGGCTTTCCAGAGCCTGGCCAGGGGCACCGGCAGGCAGTTCAACGGCGGCCAGGTGCGTCAGACGATTGTCGAGATGGACCACGCGTTCCTGTTCGTCACCGCGGCGGGCCGGGGCGCCTGCCTCGCGGTGCTCGGCGAGGAGGACGCGGACGTGGGCATGATCGCCTACGAGATGAACATGCTGGTGAAGCGGGTTGGCGCTCACCTGGCGTCCGCCCCGAGGGCGGGGCAGCCGGTGACCGTGCCGGGCAGGCGGCCATCGTGAGGCGCCTGTGATGGGCGGCGGGGACCAGGACTGGTGGTTCGACGAGGCGGCCGGACCGCTGGTGCGGCCGTACGCGATGACGCGCGGACGCACCCGGCCCAACGCCCCGAACCTCAATCTGGTGACCCAGATCAGGGTTTCCCGGTCTCCCTCGGACCCCTCGTCGCTGACCCCGGAGCACCTGCAGATCATCGAACTCTGCAAGACCCCGCTCTCGGTCGCCGAGGTGGCCGCGTATCTCAACGTCCCGCTTGTCGTGGTGAAGGTCCTGATCAGCGACCTGATAGAGCGGGGCGACGTGCTGGCTGGCGCGATGTTCCAGACCACGGAGATCACCGACACGAAGCTTCTACAGGCGGTACTCGATGGCATTCGGAGGATCTGAACAGGTGAGCGACGCGCTGGTGATCCCCACCTCGATCAAGATCGTGGTGGCGGGCGGGTTCGGCGTCGGGAAGACCACCATGGTCAACTCGGTGAGCGAGATACCGCCTCTGTCGACCGAGGAAGTCCTGACCGAGGCCAGTGTCGGCGTGGACGACATGAAGGGGATCGAGGGCAAGGAGACCACCACGGTCGCCCTCGACTTCGGCCGCATCACGATCAACCCGCAGGTGGTGCTCTACCTGTTCGGCACCCCGGGGCAGAACCGCTTCTGGTTCATGTGGGACGAGTTGGCCCACGGCGCGCTCGGCGCGATCGTGCTGGTCGACACCCGGCGGCTGGACTCAAGCTTCCCCTCGATCGACTTCTTCGAGCGGCGCAACATCCCGTTCATCGTCGCGGTCAACGGCTTCGAGGGCGCCTGGGAGCACAGCGTCGAGGAAGTGCGGCAGGCGCTGGACATCGACCCCACGGTGCCGGTGGTCCAGTGCGACGCGCGCAAGCGCGAATCGAGCAAGGACGTGCTCGTGGAGTTGGTCCAGTACACGATGGACCAACTCCAGAGCGCGTCGGCGTGATCAGCGGATCGGTTCGACCCGGCAGTTGAAGTGCCGGAGCAGGGCGGGGGCCTCGACGACGCGGTACCCCGGCACCCGCTCCGGGTTCTTGGCCACCTCGGCGATCGTCTCGGCCACGTATTCGAGGTGGCTCTGCGTGTAGACCCGGCGGGGGATGGCCAGCCGCACCAGCTCGTAGGGCGCAGGCGTGACCAGGACGCCGTTCTCGTCCTCTTCGCCAAGGTAGAGCGACCCGAGTTCGGCGCAGCGGATGCCGCCCGCCAGGTAAAGCTCGGTGGCCAGCGCGTGGCCGGGGAACTCGCTCGGCGGGATGTGCGGCAGCAGCCGCCCGGCGTTGAGGTAGAGCGCGTGGATGCCCGGGGGCTCGACCACCGACACGCCCGCCGCCTTGATCAGCTCGGCCAGGTGCGCGGTCGCCGCGGCCCGGGCGCGCAGGTAGTCCGGCTCCACGACCTCGCGCAGGCCCTCGGCCAGCATCTCCAGGTCGCGCCCGGACAGGCCGCCGTAGGTGCGGAAGCCCTCGGTGGCGATGAGGACCGCCTCGCAGTGCTTGGCCAGCCCTTCCTCGCGCAGCGCGAGGAAGCCGCCCATGTGCGCGATCGCGTCCTTCTTCAGGCTCGCGACCGCGCCGTCGGCCAGGTCGAAGGCCAGCCGGGCGACCTGCTGGGGGGTGTGGTCGGCGTAGCCGGGCTCGCGTTGGATCACCAGCCACGCGTTCTCGGCGAACCGCGCGGCGTCGAGGAAGAACGGCACCTGGTGCTGGCGGCACAGCTTGGCCACCTCGGTGAGGTTGGCCATCGACACCGGCTGCCCGCCGCCGCCGTTGTTGGTGATCGTCATGACCACGATGCCCACGTCGTCGGGGCCGTCGAGCGTCGCGGCCAGCGCGGCGAGGTCGATGTCGCCCTTGAACGGGTAGGCGCTGTCGAGGTCGGCCGCCTCGGCGCAGGGCAGGTCGACCGCGACACCGCCGGAGAGGATCACATTCGCCCGGGTGGTGTCGAAATGCGTGTTGCTGACCGAAAGCTGCCCCGGCTTGAGGACGGTCCCGAACAGGATCCGCTCGGCGGCCCGGCCCTGGTGGACGGGCATGATGTGCGGATAGCCGGTCAGCTCGGCCACTGTGTCCCGGAACCGGAAGAATGAGCGCGCGCCCGCGTAGGTCTCGTCGCCGCGCATCCCCGCGGCTTGCTGGGCCGCGGAAAGCGCGCCCGTTCCGGAATCGCTGAGCAGGTCGATGGTGACCTCCTCGGCCCGCAGGTTGAATGGGTTGTAGGCCGCCCTGGCCATTGCCGCTTCCCGCTCGGCCCGGGTGAGAATGGGAATGGGCTCCACGACTTTGACGCGGTATGGCTCCATCAGCGGCATCGGCTGGTCACGTCCTTTTGTGCTGGGATTGGACAACGGTGGAAATCACGCGGCGCCGGTGTGCGCGCCGCCGGGGCTGGCCACCCCGTACGCCTCGGCGGACAGATACACCGTCACGCCCGGCCGCGGCGGCCCGATTCGCAGCGACACATGCGCGATAAGCCCGACGCCGGTCTCCAGCGGCCGGTCGGTGACCGCGGCCACCGACCGCTCCAGCGCGTCCTGGTCGAGGCCGTAGCGCTCGGCGAGCAGCAGCACCCGCCGCATCGTGACCGCGTCGTCGCGGACGTAGTCGCGCACCGGGACGTAGAGGGAATAGCCGCTGGGCTGGGCGGAGTCGCCGCTGAGGAAGGTGAACGCCGACACCAGCGGACGGCCCTCGTAGGGGCCCTCGCCGCCGCCGATCATGGCGCCGAACTCGGCCAGCCTGCGGGTGTCCACCGACCGGCCCGCGCCCGCGGCGTGCTGCGCGTCGCGCAGGGTCGCCCGGTAGTGCGACTGGTACACCTTGACCCGGGAGCGCGGCGTGTCGTCCAGGTCCAGCGCGAAGAACGAGTACCGGTCCAGGGTGGACTCCGGGCGCGGCGTGTGCTCCCGCAGCCAGTCGTAGCTCCCGGCGAAGCCCAGCCGGTCGAGGGCGGTGGCGACCAGGCCGTTCGCCTTGGCCTTGCCGCGCACCTCGGGGTTGAAGTAGATCTTCACCCGCGGCGGGTCGTCGCGCCGGACCACGATGGAGAACCACAGCGAGAAAATCCCGCGCGGCTCCTCGGGCAGGAAAAGGTCGCGCACCGCGTCGAACCGGTCGAGGGTGACCGGATACCGCGCGGCCAGCCGGTCGAGCGCGGCGAGCGCGGCGAGCTGGTTGGCCCGGGGGCTCGGCTTGGCGGCCACGCACTCGATCAGCAGCCGCAGGGTGTGCGAACCGTCCTCTTCGAACGCGACGGAGTACTCGATCGGGGTGTGGTCGTCAGCCACGTCGGAACGCCACAGCGGCGGCTCGCCGACCGAGCGGACGGCCGCCGGGCCGAGCAGATCGGCGACCAATTCGCACACTTCTTCGGCGCGGTCGCCTAAACCAATGGCTTGGCACAGTCGCCGCAATTGGGCACCGGTGTATTCCTTGAGTGACACTGCTTTCATCACGACTCCGAGATCTTCACCGTGCGCCGACGTCAGAGGAAAACTTACGGGCGACCTGGATCGAGTCACTACCGCCAAGCTGGTGATCCACTCCGGACGCGCCTTTACTGAGGGTAAATGATGTCCGTCGGATGAATGGCAGTTGTCCTACCAGGACTCTTCTGCTAAGCGATATTTCCGGTGAACACGGAGCGTGTCGTACCAGCGCGGCCTCTTTCCTGTGAACTGTTTCACTCGGTGAAATTCGTTCACTGTACGACCGTATTGCTTACGGAGCCGTGATCAGTGTCTATGTGCGCCGATGGATATTCCGGGCGGCGGCGGACGCGGACCAATCGCCGGTCCCTCCGTGTCGCTCTCGCCACGGACGGTAGCGGGCAGACGGATAGGCCGCGATCTTCGTCACATTGGCCGAATGGTCCGAATGGGTCATTTCTCGCGGTTACTCGCTAGTAATATACCGTCCGGTTCGGACGGTCGGCAACCGTTCGCTCGGGACGCGCCCGCCGCGGGAACCGTGTTAACGTCGAGGCCATGACGTCCGTGGAGGGCTGTAGTCCCACGCCGGGTCGCGCCCGGCGCACGATCGAGGTCGACCGTTCCTTGGCCCACCTGGCGGACGGCCCGTGCTGATCCTGATCGGACTCGTGTCCGTCCTCGTGCTCACCGCGGCCACCGGATACTTCGTGGCCCAGGAGTTCGCCTACGTCGCCGTCGACCGCAACCGGCTCCGCCAACTCGCCGACGAGGGGGACAAAGCGGCCGAGCGCGCCTACCAGGTCACCCAGAGCCTGTCGTTCATGCTTTCCGGCGCCCAGTTCGGCATCACCGTCACCGCGCTGCTGGTCGGCTACGTCTCCGAGCCCTATCTCGGCGTCGGCGTCGCCGACCTGCTCGGCCTCGCCGGCCTGCCCGGCGGAATCAGCACGGCCCTGTCGGTCGCGCTGGCCCTGCTGTTCTCCACCGGGGTGCAGATGGTCTTCGGGGAGCTGGCCCCCAAGAACCTCGCCATCGCCAAACCCGAGACGCTGGCCAGGGCGCTGAGCCGCTCGACGCTGCTCTACCTCACCGTCGCGGGCCCGCTGATCCGGCTGTTCGACACCGTCTCCACGCGGCTGCTGCGCGCGGTGGGCATCGAGCCCATCGAGGAGCTGCCGCACGGCGCGACGCCAGAAGACCTGCGCGGCATCATCGGCGAGTCCCGCCACGGCGGGTACCTCGACGCGGGCACCTCCCGGCTGCTGGAGGGCGGCCTGGACTTCCGGGCCCTGACCGCGGGCCAGGTGATGACCCCCAGGGTGGACGTGCGCACCGTGGCCGCGGCCGACCCGGTCGACCGGGTGGTCGACCTGCTCGACACCGGTCGCTCCCGGTTCCCGGTGGTCGGCCAGGACGTGGACGACGTGGTCGGCGTCGTCGGGATCGCCGAGGTGCTGACCGTCCCGCCCGACCGGCGCGCGGACACCCCGGTGCGCGAGATCGCCGCGCCGCCGCTGTTTTTGCCCGACAGCCTGCCGCTGCCCGAGGTGCTGGAGCGGCTGCGCGCCGAGCACCGCCAGTTGGCCTGCGTCGTGGACGAGTTCGGCGGCTTCGCGGGCGTGGTGTCCTTCGAGGATGTGGCCGAAGAGGTCGTGGGGGAGATCCTGGACGAGGACGACCACATGGAGCGCCAAGCGGTGCCGCACCCCGACGGGTCCTGGTCGGTGCCCGCCCGCTGGCGGGTGGACGAGGTGGCCGAGGTGACCGGCATCGAGCTGCCCGAGAGCCAGGGGTACGACACCGTCAGCGGCCTGGTCATGCAGTCGCTGGGCAGGCTCGCCCGGCCCGGCGACCAGGTGGAGGTGGTGGTCGAGGTGCCCGACGACGGCCCGGCCGACACCGCCGCCGCCCGGCGCGCCGCGGTGATCGAGGTGACCGAGGTCCACCGGCACGTGCCGCGCACGGTCCTGGTCTCGGTCCGCCCGGAGGTGTCGGCGTGACCAAGTCGGCGGCGGGCAAACCGGCGGCGGGCAGGTCGCTTGTGGACGGGGCGTCGGGACGCTCGGAGGTGCGCGCATGAGCGTCGGCTGGGCCCTGGTCGTCTCGCTGGTTCTGTTGGTGGCCAACGCGTTCTTCGTCGCCGCCGAGTTCGCCCTGGTCGCCAGCAAGCGGCACCGGTTGGAGGAGGCCGCCGCGGCGGGCAGCCGCGCGGCCCAGGCCGCGGTGCGCGGCTCGCGGGAGCTGTCGATGATGCTCGCGGGCGCGCAGCTGGGCATCACCCTGTCCACGCTGGGACTGGGCGCGCTGGCCAAGCCCGCGGTCGCCGAGCTGTTCGCCCCGGTGTTCGGCGCGCTGGGGCTCTCGCCCGGGTGGAGCTACCCGGTGGCGTTCGTCCTCGCGGTCGCCCTGGTCGTGTTCCTGCACATGGTGGTCGGCGAGATGGCGCCCAAGTCGTGGGCGATCTCGCACCCGGAGCGGTCCGCGCTGCTGCTGGCGCTGCCGTTCCGCGCGTTCACCCGGCTCACCCGGCCGCTCCTGGTCCTGCTCAACGGCCTGGCCAACGCCACGCTGCGCGCGGTGCGGGTCGAGCCGCAGGACACCCTCGCCCAGGCGCACGGGCCAGACGACCTGCGGGTGCTGCTGCGCGAGTCGCGCGAGCACGGGCTGCTGCCCGAACAGCAGCACCAGATGCTCAGCGGCGTGCTCCAGGCGCAGCGCACGACCGTCGAGCAGGTCATGACCCCGCGCGCGGCCATGGTCGCCATCCCCGGTTGGGCGAGCGCGGCCGACGTCGAGGACGGCAGCCGCGCCAGCGGCCGGTCCCGGCTGGTCGTGGTGGAGGAGAACGACGTCGCCGAGGACGAGATCCTGGGCATCGTGCACGTGCGCGACGCCGTGCGGGCCACCCGGTCGGGCAGCGGGGCGACCGCGCGGGACATGATGTCCGCCGCGCTGGTCCTGCCCGCCGACCGCTCGGCGGGCGACGCGGTGAGCCAGATGCGCGCCGAGCGCTGCCAGCTCGCCCTGGTCGCCGACGCCGCGGGCGCGGTCATCGGGCTGGCCGCGCTGGAGGATCTGCTTGAGGAGATCCTCGGCGAGTTCGACGACGAGACCGACACCGGCTGACCAAGCCTCGGCTCGTCGATCTCGCTTGATCTTTCACGGTGCTCTCATGCGCGCCGCATATCCTGCTGGGAAGGGAGAAACGGGTGAGGTGGGGGGCGGCACATGACGGCGGTGGACACCATCGGGCCCGACGCGGGGGCCGCCGAGGACCGGCGGAGCGCGCTCGTCCCGGTGCTCGGGCTGATCGGCCTGCTCGCGGGCGTCGCGCTCATGCTCGCCCTGCACGTGCTGCCGCCGACCAGCGCGGTCAACCCGGTGCGGCGCACCATCAGCGAATACGCGCTGGGGTCGAGCAAGTGGCTGTTCGACCTGTCGGTGGTGCTGGTCGCGGCGGGCTCGGCGCTGGGCTTCGCCGAACTCGCCCGGCGGCGCGCCGCCCGCCCGGCCGCCCTGGCGCTGGGCGCGGTGTGGACGGTGAGCCTGCTGGTCGTCGTCGTGTTCACCAAGACGGACTGGTCGGTCGGCCCGAGCCTGGGCGGCACGATCCACCGGTACGCGAGCGTGGCGGCGTTCCTGTCGCTGCCCGTGGCGGTGCTGCTGCTCGCCGGGGGGGTGTTCCCCGGGTCGGCGGGGTGGCGGTGGACGGCGCGGGGCCTGGGCATCGCGTCGCTGGTGTGGTTCGGCACGATCCTCGTCGGAGTGCTCAACATGGTCGCTGGCGGGCCGCCGTGGTGGTATTTCGTCCCGCTGGGCCTGGTCGAGCGGATGGTGGCGGGCAGCGCCGTCGCCGCGCTCGCGGTCGTGCTCGTGGGGTTGGCCCGGTCTTCCGGGGCGGGCGGCGCGTCCGGCTGACGGCGCCGGGGATGATGGTGCGATGGACGCCATCGCCGCCCCGCTGCTCGACCCCGGCGGACTCGACCTGGAGTCGGCCGCGCGGATCACCTACCGCATCGAGCAGAGCTTCCGCTACGACTACGACTCCCCGGTCGAGTCGGTGCGGCAGCGGCTGGTCGTGGTGCCGCCCGCGCGCCACGGCGACCTGCACCGGCGCGCCCACCGGATCGAGGTGACCGGCGCGCCCGCCCGGCGCCGGGTGCGCCGCGACGCCGCGGGCAACACGATCGTCCGGGTGCACGCCGACCGGGTCGAGGACAGCGTCGAGTTCGGTGTCGTGGCCGTCGTCGAGCGGGTCCGCGGCGACGGGCCGACGACGCTGCCCGCCGCGGCGCTGGCCGACCCGAGGCTGCTGCGCCCCACCCGGCTCACCGCGGCCGACGACCGGCTCCGCGCGCTGGCCGCCGACCTCGCCCGCGGCGGGGCGCGCGGGCTGGACCTGGCCGACCGCGTGTGCGCGGCGGTCCACGCCGCCCTCGTCTACGAGTTCGGCGTCACGACCGTGCGCACCACGGCAGCCGAGGCGCTGGCGGGCGGCCGGGGCGTCTGCCAGGACACCGCGCACCTGATGCTGGCCCTGTGCCACCTGCTCGCCCTGCCCGCCCGCTACGTCTCCGGGCACCTGCTCGGCCAGGGCGGCACGCACGCCTGGGTCGAGGTCGTGGTGGCCGAGGGCGGCGGCGCGGTGGCCGTCCCGTTCGACCCCTGCCACGGCAGGCGCGCCGACGGCGGCCACGGCACCGGCTACGTCACCGTGGCCACCGGCCGCGACTACACCGACGTCGCCCCCACGTCGGGCTCCTACCTCGGCGCGCCCGGCGGCAGGCTGACCGCGACCCGCGAGGTCGGCGTCGTCGCCGTCGCCGCCTGACCCGGCCTCAGGCGGCGGCGCCCGCGCGCCAGGCCGCGCCGATGCGGCACATCAGCGGCGGGTAGACGAGCAGATAGCGAAACGGCGCGATAGCGGCCATGTACGCCTTGCCGACCCAGCCGTTCGGCTTGACCAGGACGGCCATCTGCCCGCGGTGCCCGCCCGCGCCGTCGGGCACCCAGCTCAGGTGCAGCACCGCGTGCACGGTCCGGTTGGCCATCTCGGCGGCCCACTCGTCGCCGGTGCGGTAGACCGAGGTGAAGGGGAGGCGGTCGAACGCGGGCCCGGCCGGGCCGTCGCGCAGGTCGGCGGGCAGCCGGTCGCGCAGGGTCGGGACCCGGGAGCCGACGCTGGTGGCCGGGTCGTCCCAGCCGAGCAGCGCGCCGAGCCGCCAGCGGATCGCGAACAGCGCGCGGGCGACCCACGACGGGCTGTCGGCGGTGTCCCCGCTCGCGGTCTGGCGCACGAGCCGGGGAAAGTCGTCCGGACCGCCCGGGGTCGGCAGCGCCCACACGTCCTCGACCACGAAATCGCGGGTGATCTCGTGGATTCGCCACGGCCGGTCGGTGTGCGCCGAGTTCGGGAGTCTCACGGTGTTCTCCACTCTCCGGATAAGCGGGGTCACAGCAGGGGTGGGAGGCCGAGGACGCCCGCGACGGCGCGGGCCGCGAGCACCTCGTCGTGCGGCGGGTGACCGGCCAGGCCGATCACGGCCCCTTCGAGCGCGCCGACGTAGGCGAGGGCCAGCACGTCGACCGGCGAGCCGTCCGGGATCGACCCGGCCGCGCGGGCGGCGCCGATGAGGCGCGCGGCGCGCGCGGTGAGCAGGCGGTAGCCCTCTTCGATCGCGTGTCCGACCGGGTGGTCCTGCCCGGAGAACTCCAGCCGCAGGGCGATGGCCACCCGCGCCACGTCGCGGCGGCAGTAGACCGCGTGCCCGCGGGCCAGGGCGAGCAGCGCCGCCACCGGCTCGGTCTCCCGCTCGATCAGGGCGCCGACCTCGCGCAGCCAGGTCTCGCGGACCCAGTCGAGCACGGCCAGGGCCAGGTCCTGCTTGTCCTTGAACTGGTGGTAGAGCGCGCCGCGGGTGTACCCGGCGTCGCGGGCGACCTGTTCGAGCACGAGGTTGCCGTAGCCGTGGCGGGACAGCGAGCGGGCCGCGGACTCCAGCAGCGCGGCCCGGGTGCGCGCCCGGCGGTCGGCCTGCGTCTCACGCGGGGTCGGCGTGCGCATCCCCGCTCCGCTTCCCGGTCGGGACTCCGGCTGGGATTCCGGCCGTGACGAGCCTGGCCGCGGTCCTGCGGTGCGCGGGGCCGAGGACCACCCAGATCAGGCGGGCGAGCACCGGTCGCCGGAACCGGAGGACGGTGGTGAGCGTGCGGCGGGTCGGCTCAACCCGGCGGCCGATCATGATGATGTCCAGCACGGCCAGGGACCGTTCGAGGTGGACCACGTCCGGGTCCGACGCCACGACGTCCCAGCCGTCGCCCTGGTCGGTTGTCAGGCTGCTTTTGCGGTTCAGCAGAAGGCCGACGACGCGCTTGACCGCGGCGGGCGTGGCCGCGAGACCAGCGCGCACCCACTCCTCGGGCGTGTGCCGGTCCGGTTCCGGCAGCCGAGCCTCGAAGGCGTCGGCGTAGTCGTGGGGCAGCGCGGTGGCGATCGGATCGGTCACCTCGACCGCGCGGGCGTGCGGGTTGCTCGTCACGTGATTCCTCCCCTGGGGCTCGTGCCTCCAATATACATACATGTCTGTATGTAAGTGGGATGGACCGATGGTCGGATCGGGGTGGGGCTGATCAGCCGAGCAGGTCCGCGACTGGCATGTCGGGGGTGACCTCGACGCCTAGGTCGGCGAGGTGGCCGATGATCAGGTGCAGGATCGAGGACGTGAGAAAGTCGGCCAGCGCCGCCGGGGTCTGCCTGCGGTTCGGGTCGGTGAGCCACCGGTTGACCGTGGCGTCCACCAGGCCCACCAAGCCGAAGGCCAGCGGCTCGGCCAGTGCCGGGTCGGTGTCGATCCGGGAGAGCGCGAGCCCGAACAGGCCGCTGACCCGCACCGCGATCGCGGTCTTGGTGCTGGAGACGATCTTCGAGCCGCCGCCCGCCCGCTCCGCCTTCGCCCCGGTTCCCAGAAAGTGGTGCAGCTTGGGGTGGGCCTCGATCCAGCCAAGGTAGGTGCGCACGGCGCGGTCGACGGCAGCGCCGACCGTGCCCTCAGGGCTCAACGACGGCGCCAGGTCGCGCATCAGCTTCTCGATCACCCGGGCGCGGATCTGCTCGTCGAGGTCGTCGCGGTCGCGGAAGTGCCGGTAGACCACCGGGCGCGGCAGGCCGACCCGCTCGGCGATCTGCTTGACGCCGATCGCCGGGCCCTCCGCCTCGATCAGCTCCACGGCGGCGTCGAGCACTTCCAGCCGCCGCTGGGCCTTGTGCGCGTCCCAGCGCGTCGCGCGGCCGTCGGCGGCGGTCTCGGCGGCGTCCAGCATCTGGCAAGCGTAGCGGGAAAGAAGTATATGTGACATCTTGTCTCAGACACTTATGTGAGACACACTGTCACACGCAACGCGACGGACGAGGTGTGAAGGAGACGCCGATGGGCGGCAGGGTGTACGTGGTCGGCGTCGGGATGACGAAGTTCGAGAAGCCCGGCGGGCGGGACTGGGACTACCCGGACATGGCCCGCGAGTCGGGCACCGCTGCGCTGGCCGACGCGGGCGTGGACTACGCCCAGGTCGAGGCCGCCTACGTCGGCTACGTCTACGGCGAGTCCACCGCGGGGCAGCGCGCGGTCTACGAACTCGGGCTCACCGGCATCCCGATCGTCAACGTCAACAACAACTGCTCCACCGGTTCCACCGCGCTTTACCTGGCCACCCAGGCGGTGCGCAGCGGCCAAGTCGACTGCGCGCTGGCGCTGGGCTTCGAGAAGATGCAGCCTGGCTCGCTCGGTTCGACCTTTGACGACCGCGAGCAGCCGCTCATGCGCCACCTGCTCGCGCTGGCCGAGTTGCACGAGTTCGCGATGCCGCCCGCCCCGTACATGTTCGGCGCGGCCGGAGTCGAGCACATGCAGCGCTATGGCACCACCGCCGAGCAGTTCGCCAAGATCGGCGAGAAGAACCACCGGCACTCGGCGAACAACCCCTACGCCCAGTTCCAAGACGTCTACACCCTCGCCGAGATCCTGGAGTCCCGGCAGGTCTACGGCCCGCTGACGAAGTTGCAGTGCTCGCCGACCTCGGACGGCTCCGGCGCCGCGATCATCGTGAGCGAGTCCTTTGTGGAGCGCCATGGCCTGGCCGACCGCGCGGTCGAGATCGTCGGCCAGGCCATGGTCACCGACCTGCCGAGCACCTTCGCCGACCGCAGCGCGATCAGCCTCGTCGGCGCGGACATGACCCGCACCGCCGCGGCCAAGGTCTACGCCCAAGCGGGCATCACGGCGTCCGATGTGGACGTCATCGAACTGCACGACTGCTTCTCCGCCAACGAGTTGCTCACCTACGAGGCGCTCGGCCTCTGCGCGGAGGGCGAGGGCGGAAAACTCATCGACGCGGGCGAGACCACCTACGGCGGCCAGTGGGTGGTCAACCCCTCCGGCGGCCTGATCTCCAAGGGCCACCCGCTCGGCGCCACCGGCCTGGCCCAGTGCGCCGAGCTGACCTGGCAGCTGCGCGGAACCGCGGCCGCCCGCCAGGTTCCCGGGGCGAGTGTGGCCCTCCAGCACAACATCGGCCTCGGCGGGGCGGTCGTCGTCACCGCCTACCGGCCCGCCAACCGCTGAAATCCGTTCACCAGAGAGGAAAAACCCGCATGACCAAGATCAGTGTGTCCGCGACCCTGCCCGCCGACCCGGAGAAGACCTGGGCGACCCTGGCCGACCCGGCCCGCTTCGAGGAGTGGCTGACCATCCACCAGGGCTGGCGCGGCCAGCTTCCCGCCGAGATCACCGTGGGCACCACCATGACCGAGGTCGTCGCGGTCATGGGCATGGCCAACAAGATCGAGTGGACCGTCGAGGAGTACGCGCCGCCGAAGTCGCTGCGGATCAGCGGCACCGGCATGGCCGGGGTGAAGGTCTCCTTCACCCTGTCGGTCACCCCGCAGGGCGCCGGGTCGGTCGCCGAGATCGACGCCGAGTTCACCGGGCAGATGATCGTCGGCCCGATCGGCGCGGCGATCGGCAAGAACACCCGGGGCGAGCTGGAGAAGTCGCTGGCGCGCTTCGCCGAGCTTGTGGCCTGATGACCGAGTTCGACACCGCCGAGTTCGACACCGCCGCGCTCGGGCAGTGGACCGACCCGGACACTTTCGAGGTCACCGCCGAGCGGATCGCCGCCTACGCCGAGGCCACCAACGACCCCATCGCGCGGCACCGGTCGGGCGAGGTCGCCCCGCCGGTGTTCGCGGTGGTCCCGGTGTTCGGGTCGCTGGCGCCGGCCGCGCTGTCGGTCGCGCCGGTGGAACTGCTGGCGAAGCTGGTCCACGGCGAGCAGGACTTCCACTTCCACCGGCCGATCCGGCCCGGCGACGTGCTGGTGTCGCGGGCCCGGCCGGTGGGGGTGGCGGGCAAGCCCAACGGCACGGCGGTCGTCGTGCGCGCTGAAACCCGCACCGACGCTGGGGAACTGGTCAACGAGCAGTGGATGACCGCGTTCTTCCGCAAAGTGGACGCGGGTGTCACGGTGGGGGAGCGGGCCCCGGGCCACGCCTTCCCCGACGCGCTGCGGGAGCGGGCCCCGGCCGCCGAGGTCACCGCGCACGTGGACGACGACCAGACCTTCCGCTACGCCCCGGCCTCCGGCGACCCGATGCCGATCCACTTGGACGACGAGCTCGCCAAGATGGTCGGCCTGCCCGGGATCATCGCGCACGGCCTGTGCACCATGGCGTTCACCTCGTGGGCGGTGCTCACCGAGCTGGCCGACGGGCGCGTCGAGCGGCTGGCCCGGCTCGCGGTGCGCTTCGCCAAGCCGGTCCTGCCCGGCCAGGACATCACCACGCGGATCTGGGCCGACGGCCCGGAGTTCGCCTATGAGACCACTGTGGACAGTCAAGCGGAAGCGGGGGCGGTCGTCGTCAAAGACGGCCGCGCCGTGCTCCGCGACAGCTAGAGAGGACGGGCTCCATGGGAGCACTGGACGGGCGCGTCGCGATCGTCACCGGCGCGGGCCGGGGCATCGGCCGCGAGCACGCGCTGCTGTTCGCCCGCGAGGGCGCCGCGGTGGTCGTCAACGACCTCGGCGGCGGCAACGACGGCACCGGCTCCGACGCCGGACCGGCGCAGGAGGTGGTCGAGGAGATCCGCGCCGCGGGCGGTTCGGCGGTGGCGAACACCGACAATGTCGCCGACTGGGCGGGCGCGGAAGCCCTGGTGCGCCAGGCGATCGAGGCGTTCGGCGGACTCGACGTGCTGGTCAACAACGCGGGCATCCTGCGCGACGCGTTCATCGCGGGTATGACCGAGCAGCAGTGGGACGCGGTGATCGCGGTGCACCTCAAGGGGCACTTCGCGCCGCTGCGGCACGCCGCCGCCTACTGGAAGGACCGCGCCAAGGCGGGCGAGCCGGTCGCCGCCTCGGTGGTCAACACCGCCTCGGCGTCCGGCACGTTCATGCCGAACGCGGGCCAGGCCAACTACGGCGCGGCCAAGGCGGGCATCGCCGCGCTGACCCTGGTCGCCGCCGACGAGCTGGAGCGCTACGGGGTGCGGGTCAACGCCATCGCCCCGATCGCCAGGACCCGGCTCACCCTGGCCACCCCGGGTATGGGCGCGCTGTTCGCCGCCGAGATCCCCGAAGGCGAGTTCGACCCGTTCAGCCCGGCCAACATCTCCCCGCTGGTCGCCTATCTCGCCCGCGAGAAGTGCCCGTTCACCGGCAAGGTGTTCGCGGTGCAGGGCGGCGCGGTGTCCGAGCTGTCCGGCTGGCACGGCACGCGGACCATCGAGGGCGACGGCCCGTGGACCTCCGACGACATCGAGGCCCGGCTCGCGGAGTGGGTGCGATGAGCGGCATCGGACTGACAGCGGAGCACGCCGCGCTCGCCGACTCGGTGCGCGCCTTCGCCGACCGGCACGTCACCCCGGCGGTGCTGCGCGGCGCGGTCGACGCCCGCGCCGAGACCCTTCCCGGCTACTGGTCGGCGCTCGCCGAGCAGGGCCTGCTGGGGCTGCACGTGCCCGAGGCGCTGGGCGGGCAGGGCGCCGGGCTGGTCGAGCTCGCGGTGGCGCTGGAGCAGTGGGGCCGGGCGGTCGCGCCGGGCCCGTTCACCAGCAGCGCGCTCGCCGCGGCGCTGCTGGTCGCCGCCGACGCCAAGGCCACCGGTGAACTGGTTCCCGGCCTGGTCGACGGGACCACGGTCGGCGCGGTCGGCCTGGCGTCCGGTGTGGACGGTTCGCGCACCGAGGACGGATTGTCGTTGTCCGGCAAGGCGGTCGGGGTTCTCGGCGGTGTGGTCGCCGATGTTTTCCTGCTGCCGGTGGACGTCGACGGCGCGATCCGGTGGGTGCTGCTGCGCGCCGACGAGGTCACGGTGTCCGAAGAGGACAGTCTGGATGTCGCCCGGCGCTCCGCGCTGGTCGCGGTCGAGGGCGTCGAGGTCCCGGCGGACCGGGTGCTCGACGGGCTCGCCGACTCCCGCGCCCGCGCGCTGGCCGCGGTCGTGCTCGGCGCCGAGGCGGTCGGCGTCGCGGCGTGGTGCGTGGCCACCGCGGCCGAGTACGCCGCCGTGCGCGTGCAGTTCGGCAGGCCCATCGGGCAGTTCCAGGGCGTCAAGCACAAGTGCGCGGGCATGGCCGTCGAGCTGGAGCGCGCCCGCGCGGTCGTGTGGGACGCGGCCAAGGCGCTCGACGCGGGCGAGGACACCGCGGAGTTCGCCGCGGCGGTGGCGGCCGTGGTCGCCCCGGACGCGGGCGTGCGGTGCGCGGCCGACGCGATCCAGGTCCTCGGCGGCATCGGCTTCACCTGGGAGCACGACGCGCACCTGTACTACCGGCGCGCGCTGACCCTGCGCGGGTTGCTCGGCCCGTCCGGACAGTGGACCGACCGGGTGGCCGAGCGGGCGCTCGCCGGGGTGTCCCGCGCGGCGGAGATCGACCTGCCGGACGACAGCGTGGAGATCCGCGCCCGGGTGCGCGCCGAACTCGCCGCCCTGGCCGACCTGCCCGAGGAAGACCAGCTGGTGCGCCTGGGCGACGAGGGCTGGGTGCAGCCGCACCTGCCGCGCCCCTACGGCCGCGCCGCCGGACCGGTCGAGCAGGTGGTGATCGCCGAGGAGATCCGGCGGGCGGGCATCGCGCTGCCGGAGCTGCTGATGGGCGGCTGGGCCGTGCCCGCGATCGTCGCCTACGGCACCGAGGAGCAGAAGCGGCGCGTGGTCGTGCCGACCCTGCGCGGGCAGGTGGTGTGGTGCCAGCTGTTCTCCGAGCCCGGCGCCGGTTCGGACCTCGCGTCGCTGACCACCCGCGCCGAGCGGGTCGAGGGCGGCTGGAAGGTCACCGGGCAGAAGGTGTGGACCACCGTCGCCCAGTTCTCCGACTGGGCCATGCTGCTGGCCCGCACCGACGCCTCCGGGCCCAAGCACGAGGGCATCACCTACTTCATCCTGGACATGTCCAGTCCCGGGGTGACCGTGCGCCCGCTGCGCGAGGCGACCGGGTCGGCGCTGTTCAACGAGGTCTTCCTCGACGGCGTGTTCGTCCCGGACGACTGCGTGGTCGGCGAGGTCGGGCAGGGCTGGGCGGTCGCCCGAGCGACACTGTCGAGTGAACGCGTGGCGCTCGGTCGGGGGAATGCCTCGTACCCGACGCTGGCGGACCTGCTCCGGTTCGCGGCGGGCCGCGCGCTCGACCCGGTGGCGCGCCGCGAGGTCGGCGGGTTCGTCTGCGAGAACCAGGCGATCGACCTCATCGGCGCGCGCGGCGTCCTGCGGCAGCTTTCCGGCGCGGACGACGACACGGCGGCCAGTGTCGGAAAACTGCTGTCCATGCGGTTCGGCCAGCGGATCGCCGAGTTCTGCGTCGGCGAACTCGGGACCGCGGGCGTGGTCTCGGTCGCGGGTGAGCCCAGCGACAAGTGGATGGACCAGGTGATCGCGTGCCGCGCGATGACCATCTACGGCGGCACCACCGAGGTTCAGCTCAACGTCATCGGCGAGCGGATGCTGGGTCTGCCGAGGGACGCGGCCTGAGTGGACACCGATCGCACCCGTTGCCCCATTCGGGTGCGATCGGTGTCACAGATCGCCTCGGTCAGGCGATACTCTTCCCGTGACCGATCTCTGTATCGATGAAGGGCGTCCCGTCGACCCCGAGTCGTCCACTCCCGTCGTCGGGACGTATCCGTTCGGGCGGCCCGCCACCCGGCGCCTGCCCCGGCTTCCGGAGACCGACAGCGCCGCGGTTTTGGTCCTGGGCGTCTATCCCAGCGCGCTGCACGTGCGCTGGGCCCGGCCCGGCGGCCCGCCGATCGCCGCGCTGGCCGTGGACGACGAGCCGACTGTCTTCTGGACCGGCCACAACCAGGCCGAGCGCGTCGAGTGGTGGCGGCGGCAGGTGGGCTGGCGGCCGGAGTGGGGCGCGATCAGCCCCGCGGGCGCCAACGACGGCTCCGGCAGGCTGGTGGTCACCGACGTGCTCGAACCACTGGGCCTGGACCCCCGGTCGGCCTACTTCACCGACTGTCTGCCCACGTACTTCGTCAAGCCGGGGGAGCGCCAGGACCGCGCCATGCGCGAGTACGACGAGTTCGCCGTCGCCGCCGGGCTTCCCGCGTCGGTCTTACGCAGACGCCCCGACAAGCGCGACCTGGTGCGCATCGCCGTGCAGACCGAAGGCGCCGAACTGCTGCGCCAGTTCCGCGACTCCGACGCGCCGACGGTGGTGACCCTGGGCAAGGAAGCCGCCGACGTCTTCGCCGCGCTCACCGGAACCGATCGGGTGCCCTTCCGCCTCACCGGCGACTACGGGGTCAGCCGCGCCGTTCCGCTCGGCGGCCGGGAGATCCGGTGGATTCCGTTGGTGCACCCCGGCGTGCACCGCAACATCGGCTGGCGCAACTGCCATGCCCGCTGGGTGCTGTCCCAGCGGAGCTAGTCGGGCTGGTCGAGCAGGCGGAGTGGCGCTGGTTTGTCCTTCCGCGACCCGGGGAATGTCGCCGTGGACGCGAGGGAGGGTGGATGCGGCTGCGGCGCAGCGACTGCGCGGGTCCCGGGATCAGGCGAGTGCGCCGCGGCCGGGGTTTCGGCTATGTCGACGAGCACGGCGCCCGGGTCACCGACCCGGAGGTGCTCGACCGCGTCCGGGCCCTGGCGATTCCGCCCGCGTGGCGCGACGTGTGGATCTGCCCGCACCCCAACGGCCACATCCAGGCGGTCGGCTCCGACGACGCCGGTCGCAAGCAGTACCTCTACCACGAGCAGTGGCGCAAGGAGCGCGACGAGGAGAAGCACGAGCGGGTGCTCGCCCTGGCCCGCCGCTTGCCCCGCGTCCGCGAGCGCATCCACGCCGACCTGGTCCGCCCCGGCCTGCCCCGGGAACGCGTCCTCGCGGGCGCGCTGCGCATC
The DNA here is from genome assembly GCF_055586285.1 of Actinokineospora sp. NPDC051303. Classification (NCBI taxonomy): domain Bacteria; kingdom Bacillati; phylum Actinomycetota; class Actinomycetes; order Pseudonocardiales; family Pseudonocardiaceae; genus Actinokineospora; species Actinokineospora sp. NPDC051303. Next base: position 28,579 of record NZ_JBVJIN010000038.1, on the reverse strand, counting down.
CTCGACCGCGGCGTTTTCCGCGTCGGCGGCGAGGAGTACGCGGAGGAGAACGACTCCCGGGGCGTGTCCACGCTGCTGCGCGGGCATGTGACCATGCGGGCGGGGGAGCTGCGGTTCCGGTTCCCGGCCAAGAGCGGCGTCGAGCGCGTCGCCGCGATCCGCGATCCCGAGCTGGCCCGCCTGATCGCCGCGCTGCGCCGAGGTCGGTCCGACGACGAGCGGCTGTTCGTCTACCGGGTGAACGGCAAGGTTTCCGAGGACGCCGCGGGTGACGCGGTGCGGCAACTGCGGGCGGCTGAGGTGAACGAGCGCTTCAAGGAGTTGGCAGGCGACCGGTTCACGGTGAAGGACATGCGGACCTGGACCGCCACGGTGCTCGCCGCCGCCGAGTTCGGCGCCCGGTCGGCTCCCCGCTCCAAGACCGCGGCCAAGCGCGCCGAATCCGAGGTCATGCGGGCGGTCGCCGAACAGCTCGGCAACACCCCCACCGTCGCCCGCCAGTCCTATGTGGACCCCCGGGTCGCCGAGGCGTTCCGCGACGGCAGGACCATCGAGGCGGCGCTGCGCCGGATCGGGTCGGCGGACCTGACCGCCGAGGGGGTCCGCGAGTCGCTGGAACGCGCCGTCCTCCGGCTGCTGCGCGAGTAGCCCGACCGGTCAGGCCGGGAAGACCTCATCGACCGTGGTGACCGAGCCGGTGCGGCTGATCAGCGCCAGGGCGGCCTCGTGCTGGTCGGCCGTCGCCGCGGCGGTGGCGTCGGCGAGGACCCGCACCCGGTAGTCGCGGTCGTGGCCGTCCCTGGCCGCGGCGAGGACCACCAGGTCGGTGGACACCCCGGCGAGCACCAGCGTGTCCGCGCCCAGCACCCGCAGCCGCAGGTCGAGGTCGGTGCCGTAGAACGGGCTGATCCGGTGCTTGACCACCACCGCCTCCCCCTTGGCAGGCTCGACCTCGTCGTGGAACGCCGTGGCCCAGGTGTCCAGGACCAGCGCGTTCGCCTGCCTGGCCTCGGCGAACACCGGCGACTCCGCGGGCCACTCGGCGAACTCCGCGGAGAATCCGACCCGCACGTGCACCACCGGGACGCCCGCGGCCCGGCAGCGGCTGATCGCGGTCGCCGCCCGGCCGAGCACACCGCGGGTGGCGATCTGCTCGGCGTAGCCGTGTTTGGCGTAATGGCCGTCCGGGTGGGCGATGTCGTTGAGGAGGTCGAGGACCAACAGGACGGGTGAAGCGGACATTTCGGCTCCCGACTCTGAATGGGGCTCCTGGCTCTGAATGGCCGACAGCCCGACGATAAAGCGACTCGGCAGGCGTTCGATTTGCCATTCGGCCTAATTTCCATGACTGAGTCAGATGGTCGGGATGAGGGTTTTCCCGTTCTGTGGACCCGGTTCTCCGGTTAGCGTCCTGCGGTGTTGGCACGCTATTCGGCCGGAGGGACCAATTCGATGGGGGAGACTCCCGAGAACCAGGGCGAGCCGCTGCGGATCGCCGTGGTCGGCAGCGGGCCGCGCGGGCTCGGCGTGCTGGAGCGCCTGGCCGCCCGGCTGCTCGCGGACCCGCCGGAAACCGCGGTGGAGTTGGTGGTCATCGACGCCGTCGAGGTGGGCTGCGGCCGAGTCTGGCGCTCGGACCAGCCGGAGTGGTTCCTGATGAACACCGTCTGCGGCGAGGTCACGATGTTCTCCGGCCCGCCGGACGACGGCCCCAGCAGGCCCGGCGCCGGGCCGTCCCTCGCGCAGTGGTGGGCCGCCACCGACCCCGGCTTTCCCGGCAAGGACGGCTACGCGCCGCGCGCCCGGCACGGCCGGTACATGCGCTATGTCCTCGACACCATCGAGCGGACGCTGCCCCCGGCGGCGCGGCTGCGCAGGGTGACCGCGGCGGTGACCGACATCGCGCAGGTCCACGCGGGCTACCGGCTGGCGCTGTCCACCGGCGAGCAGGTGCTCGCGCACCGCGTCGTGCTGACGACCGGCCACGCGACCAACCGGCAGACCGGGACGTTCGCCGAGTTCGCCCGGTTCGCCGCCGAGCGGCCCGACGTGCGGTTCTTCCCCGCCGACTCGGCCGCGGACATGGACCTCGACGCCATTCCCGCTGGCTCCGCCGTCGGCGTGCTCGGCCTGGGCCTGTCGTTCTACGACGTGATGCTCGCGCTGAGCGTCGGCCGGGGCGGCCGGTTTGTCGAGGACGGGCGGGGCGGGCTCGACTACGCGCCGAGCGGCCGGGAGCCGGTCGTGGTCGCCGGTTCGCGCAGCGGCGTCCCGCTGCCCGCGCGCGGGCGCAACCAGAAGCCCGCCACGCTGGCGTTCAAACCGGCCCTGTTCACCCCGGAGCGCGTGTGCCGGGACAAGGTCATCGGCGAGATCGACTTCGGGACCGACGTCTGGCCGTGGGTGCTCGCCGAGGTCGAGCTGGTGTACTACCGGACCGCGCTGCGCGAGCGGGCGGGCGAGGCGGCGGCCGACGCGTTCACCGCCGACGTGGTCGCCGCCGCCGAGGCCGGTGTGCCGCCGGTGCGCGAGATCGCCCTGGCCCACCGGGTGACCGAGTTGCCGCCGCTGGACTTCGAGCGGCTCGCCCGCCCGTTCGCCGGGCGCTCGTTCGGCTCGCCAGCCGAGTTCGACGCCGCGCTCAACGCGCACCTGGCCGAGGACCTGCGCCGCGCCGAGCGCGGCAACTACGCCGACCCGGTCAAGGCGGCCCTCGACGTCATGCGGGACACCCGGTGGGTGATCCGGCTCATCGCCGACTTCGGCGGGCTCACCCCGGCCTCGCACCGCGACGCCTTCCTGCGCTGGTTCGCCCCGCGCAGCGCGCTGCTGGCGGCCGGGCCGCCGCGGGTGCGGGTGCGCCAGGCGATGGCGCTGCGCGCGGCGGGGCTGCTGCGCGTCGTCGGGCCGGACACCTGCTTCGAGATCGACCGGGACCTGGGCGCGTTCGTGCTGCGCTCGCCCCGGGTGGCCGGATCGGCGACGGCGGTGAGCTCGCTGATCGACGCCAGGGTGCCCACCCCGAGCATCTTCCTTGACCGCTCGCCGCTGACCCAGGCGCTGGTCCGGCGCGGGCTGTGGACCGGCTTCGTCAACGGCGACGGCCTGGACGCCTTCCACACCGGCGGGGTGTCGGTGACCCGCAGCCCGTTCCACCCGGTCGACCGGCACGGCAGGCCCGTCCCCGGCATGTACGCGCTCGGCGTGCCCACCGAGCACACCCGGTGGTTCACCTTCGTCGGCAGCGGCAGGCCCGGGCCGTGGAACGAGTTCACCCGCGACGCCGACGCGATCGCCTGCGACGCGCTGACGCCGCTGACCACCGCGCCGCCCCGGCGCGACCTGCGCGCCGCCGCGGTGGGCTGACCCGAGGGCGGGCGACCCGGCCCGCCGGAGCGACCACGAGAGGAACAGCAGTGACCGACGTGACCGAATCGACCCGCGCCGTCCGGGTGTTCCGCGGCCTGCTCGCCGCGGCGAACCGCGACGCCCTCGACTGGGTCGGCTGGACCGAGCCGGGACGGTCCGGAGTGGACATCCTGCCGCTGTTCACCGGCAGCGACGCCGCGCCAGCTGCGGCGTTCCTCACCCGGCTCAACCCCGGCGCGCACGGTGACCTGCACGAGCATCTCGGCCACGAGCTGATGTTCGTGCTCGACGGTGAGCTGGTCAACGACAACGGCGACCGCTACACCGTCGGCGACCTGGTGATCGAGGAGCCAGGCAGCGTGCACCGGGTCACGAGCCCGGCCGGATGCACCGTCCTCGGGGTGCGGGCCGCCCCGACCCGGCCGCTCGGCTGACCGCCGGGCCGCGCCGGGTCGGGGCGGCGTCCCTCACGCGGCCGGGCGGGCGGTCAGTTCCCCGGCCACCCGGGCGAACGCCGCGACCGAGGCCACCGCGTGCGCCCCGGGCCGCAGGCCGAGGCCGACGCTGCGGGTCACCCTCGGCGCCAGCGGCAGCGCCCGCAGCCCGGGGTGCGCCTGCGGCAGCGCGAACGCGGGCAGCACGGTGAGCCCCAGACCGGCCGTGACCATCGCCAGCAGCGCGGACAGGTCCCGGATCCGGTGCGCGACGGCCAACTCGACCCCCCGGCCAGCCAGCGCGGCGCGCAGGATCGGCTCCACCCGGCCGACCGGCATGAGCACCGGCTCGCCCGCGAACCGCTCCAGCGCGAACACCGGGCCGCGGGCTGCGGGGTGCGCGGCCGGGACCAGCGCGTGGAACTCGTCGGTCCACAGTGGAATGGTCTCGATCCCCGGCTTGGGCAGGGTGACCACGCCCGCGTCCACCGCGTGCCCGCGCAGCCAGCCCTCGATCTGCTGGTCGGTGCCCTCGCGCAGGTCGACCCGCCCACCGGCGAAGACCTCCCGGTAGCGGTCGAGCAGCGCAGGCAGCAGCCGGTTGGCGAAGCTCTGGCTGGTGGCGAAGCGCACCGGCGCGCTCGGCTCGGCCTCGGCGACCGCGCGCATCCGCCCGACGTGGTCGAGCACCGCGCGGGCGTCGCGGATCACGTCCCGGCCGACGTCGGTGAGCCGCGCCCCGGCGCGGTCCCGGTCGACCAGCACCCGCCCGAGGGTGGCCTCCAGGCCCGCGATCGCGTGGCTCACCGCGGACTGGCTGACCCCCAGCGCCTTGGCCGCCTTGGTGAAACTGCCCGTGTCGGCCACCGCCACCAGGGCTGTGAGCTGGTTGAGTCTCACCGCGCCCCCCGCTGTGGCTCCACCGTGGCGGTGGTCCTGGGCAGGCTCGGCCTGCGGCGGACCTCGTAGTCGGTGATGGCCCCGGCGTGCCGCAGGGTCGCCGCGATCGGGTCGAGCCCGGCGATCAGCCGGGCGCGGACCTGCTCGTCGAGGTCGAATGGCTGCGTCAGGGTCGCGCACCGGATCGTCTTCGCCACCAGGTCGACGGTGACCGGCGTGGCCGGGTCGGCTTCGACGGCCGCCCACAGCCGCCGCACCACCGACTCGTCCACCGCGACGGTGAGCAGCCCGTTGAGCAGCGAGTTCTCCCGGAAGATGTCGCCGAACCTCGGGGCGATCACGGCGCGGAAGCCGTAGTCGAGCAGCGCCCACACCGCGTACTCGCGGGAGGAGCCGGTGCCGAACTCGTTGCCCGCGACCAGGATCGTCGCCCCGGCGTGCTCGGGCCGGTTGAGCACGAAGTCCGGGTCGAGCCGCCAGTCGGCGAACAGCGCGTCGGCGTGGCCGGTGCGCCGCGAGCGGGTCAGGAACCGCACCGGGATGATCTGGTCGGTGTCGACGTCGCTGCGCCGCAGCGGCGCCGCGGTTCCGGTGTGCACGGTGAAAGCGCGCATCAGGTGCTCCTCTACAGGTCGGCGGGGGCGGCGAGCCTGCCCGCCACCGCGGTGGCGGCGGCGACCGGCGGGGACACGATGTGGGTGCGGGAGCCCTTGCCCTGCCTGCCCTCGAAGTTGCGGTTGTTGGTGGAGGCGGCGCGCTGGCCAGGGGCCAGCCGGTCCTCGTTGAGCGCGGCGCACATCGAGCAGCCCGCCGCGGCCCGGAAGTCGGCCCCGGCCGCGGCGAACACCGCGTCGAGCCCCTCGGCGCAGGCCTGCCTGCGCACCGCGGCCGAGCCGGGCACCACGATCATGCGCACCCCGTCGGCGACCCGCCGCCCGCGCAGCACCTCGGCGGCGGCGCGCAGGTCCTCGATCCGGCCGTTGGTGCACGAGCCGATGAAGACCACGTCCACCGCGACGTCGCGCAGCGCGGTGCCCGGTCGCAGCCCCATGTAGCGCAGCGCGTGCTCGGCGGCGGTGCGCTCGGCGGGGTCGGCGAAGGCATCCGGCCCCGGCACCCGGGCGTCGATCGGGATGCTCTGGGCGGGGTTGGTGCCCCAGGACACGTGCGGCGCCAGGGCGGTGGCGTCGAGGACGACCTCGCGGTCGAACTCCGCGTCGGGGTCGGTGCGCAGCCCCAGCCAGTGCTCGACCTCGGCGTCCCAGGCCGCGCCGGTCGGCATGCCCGGCTTGTCGCGCAGGTATCGCACGGTCCGCTCGTCCGGCGCGACCATGCCCGCGCGGGAGCCCGCCTCGACGGTCATGTTGCACAGCGTCATCCGGCCCTCCATCGACAGCGCCGCGACGGCGTCGCCCCGGTACTCCACGATGTGCCCCTGCGCGCCCGCCGTGCCGATCCGGGCGATCACGGCCAGCACCAGGTCCTTGGCCGTGACCCCGGCGGCCAGCCCGCCCCGGACCGTCACGGCCATGTCCCGGGGCCTGCGCAGCAGCAGGGTCTGGGTGGCCAGGACGTGCTCGACCTGGCTGGTCCCGATGCCGAAGGCCAGGGCCCCGAACGCGCCCTGGGTGGTGGTGTGCGAGTCGCAGCAGACGATCGTCATGCCCGGCCTGCTCAGCCCCAGCTCCGGGCCGATCACGTGCACGATGCCCTGCCGCGGGTCGCCCAGCCGGTGCAGCGGGATGCCGAACTCGGCGCAGTTGGCCCGCATCAGCCGCGCCTGCTCCCGCGCGTCGGGGTCGCTGATGACGCGGTCCACCGCGATGGTCGGCGTGTTGTGGTCTTCCGTGCCGACGGTGAGGTCGGGCCTGCGCACCCGCCTGCCCGCCGCCCGCAGCCCGTCGAAGGCCTGCGGGGTGTTCACCTCGTGCAGCATGTGCAAGTCGACGTAGAGCAGGTCCTCGCCGGACTCGTCACGGCGCACGACGTGCTCGTCCCAGATCTTTCCCGCCATGGTGCGCCCGATTTTCTCGGCCACGCCGGTCCCCCTGTTCTGTCGGAAAAGGACATGCGTAGTAAACCGGTGCTCGACTACGCCGGGCAATACACTTTAGGCCCAGAAAGGTCCGCCGTCCTCCACTTCCGTCCACCTCGGGAACGAGGCGGGTGACCGGGCGGGCGGTGCGCGCGAATTCTTTCAACCATCGGCCGATGAATTCGGCGGCCCGGGCTCGGAAAAATAGGCGGCGACACCGATGGCCACGGGTTCCGTGTCATTGTTTCCCGATGTGTCACTTTTTGTTCGGCCGTAGTCTGTTTGCCGCTATCTGTTTCTGGGGAGGAAAACGATGAAGCCGATCTACCAGCTCAGCGCCGCTGAGCACGACGAGCTCTACGACGTGCTCGGCGGGGTGGACAAGCACCCCTACGACGACTACGAGGCGTTCTCCCAGGCCGTCGGCGACCTGGTGGACCGCGGCGAGGTGCCGCGGTTCTTCGTCGAGGTCTGCGAGCGCGTCCGCGCCGAGCGCCTGGCCGGGAACGACGCCCACGTGCTGCGCAACTGCCCGATCGACCGCGAACTGCCGGAACTGGGCAACACCGACCCGGTCGGCCGCAAGCACGCGCTCAAGCGGACCTTCGTCGCCGAGGCGCTGCTGGAACTAGTCAACCGCCTGGTCGGCACTCCGCTGCTGGCCTACACCCGCAACCTCGGCGACTTCTTCACCGACGTGGTGGCCATCGACAAGTACAGCGGCATGCTCACCGGCTACAGCGACAGCGAGCTGTTCTTCCACAACGACCGCACCGCGCACGAGGTCCGGGCCGACTTCATCTCGCTGCTGGGCATGCGCTGCCCGGAGGGCGAGCTGATCTACACCGGGTTCATCCACGGCGCCGAACTGCTGCGCCACCTCGACCAGGAGCAGCAGCGGGTGCTGCGGGAGCCGCTGTTCATCACCCCGTTCGACGTGTTCTCCAAGGACAAGAACCGCGACCTGACCTTCTCCGAGATCCACCCCATCCTGGAGAACCAGCACAGCTTCCGGTACCTCGACACCAGCACGACGACGGCCCCGGACGCGCCGCATCGGGCCAAGGACGCGCTGATCGCTATGAAGAACGCGATGGCCAAGTCGACCAAGGTGCGCCACCGCATCCTGGAGCGCGACCTGTTCCTGCTGGCCAACCAGGACGGCCTGCACAGCCGGGAGAAGATCGACATCACCGACCCGTCGCAGGCGAAGCGGCGCTGGCTGCTCAAGACCTACGCCTTCCGGGACGACGCCGCGGCCGACCGGCACGCGGACAAGTGGATCGCGGGCGTGCGCGGCCGCGTGGCCGACTGAGCGGGGGAGCCGACATGCCTGCGGTGGCACGGCGATTCGACGGTATCGGCCGGTCGGCCACCTACGCGGTGCTCGACCTCGCGCGCGGCCTGCGCGCCAAGGGGGTCGACGTGCTCGACCTCGGCGGCGGCGAGCCGGACTTCGACACCCCGGCGCACATCTCGGCCGCGGCGATCGCGGCGCTGCGGGCCGGGAACACCCATTACACGCCCAGCCGGGGAGACCAGGACCTGCTCACCGCGATCGCCGACAAACTGGCCGAGGACAACGGCATCGCCGTCGACCCGGCCACCGGGGTGATCGCGACCCCCTCGGCCAAGCACGCGCTGTTCAGCGCCGTGCTGACCGTCGCTGGCCCCGGCGACGAGGTGCTGATCCCCACGCCGAGCTGGGTCAGCTACGCCTCGGTGGTCGCCCTGGCAGGCGGGCGCGCGGTGTTCGCGCCGCTGTCGGGCGCGGACGGGTTCCGGCTCACCCGGCGCGTGCTCGACGCCGCGGTCAGCGAGCGCACCCGGGCCGTGCTCGTCAACACCCCGAACAACCCGACCGGGCGGCTGCTCGACCACGAGGAGATCACGACCGTGGTCGACTTCGCCCGCGAGCACGACCTGTTCGTCATCTCCGACGAGATCTACGAGAAGATCAGCTACACCGGCGCGCCGCACCTGAGCCCGGCTGCCGCGCCGGGCGGGGCGGAGCGGACGCTGACGGTCAACGGCTTCTCCAAGGGCTACGCGATGACGGGCTGGCGGCTCGGCTACGTCGCGGGCCCCGGCGAGGTCATCGCCCAGACGCTCAAGGTGCAGCAGCACACCGTGGGCTGCGCCGGGTCGTTCGTGCAGGCGGGCGGGACGGCCGCGCTGACCGGCCCGCAGGAGCCGATCGCGGCGATGACCGCCGAGTACGCCGCTCGCCGCGACCTGCTCGTCGCCGGTCTGAACCGGTTGCCGGGCGTCACGTGCGCCGCGCCGGACGGCGCGCTGTACGTGTTCCCCGACATCAGCGCGGCCGGGCGGGGCGACTCGGCCGAGTTCGCGGCCTGGCTGCTGGAGGCCGCCGGTGTCGCGGTGATCCCCGGCTCGGCGTTCGGCCCCGGCGGTGAGGGCCACGTCCGGCTGTCGTTCGCCACATCGCGGGCCGTCCTCGCCGACGCCCTGGACCGGATGGCGGACGCGTTCGACCGGAGCCGGTCCACCGCGCCCGCGCCCGCGTGAGCCCCCGTCCTCGCCCGCCGTCCCACAGCACCTTGGAGAACACCATGGCCACACGGGCCAGTGCGGCGCGCCCCGGCGGGCGCGCCACCCCCATCACCCCCGGGGCCGCGGCGCGGCGGGCGTCGGGCATGCCCGCCCACCGGTACCCGCCGATGCTCCCCGTGCCGCTGCCCGACCGCCGCTGGCCGGGGCGCGTGCTCGACCGCGCCCCGCGGTGGCTGTCGACGGACCTGCGCGACGGCAACCAGGCGCTGGTGGACCCGATGTCCCCGCAGCGCAAGCTGGCCATGTTCGACCTGCTGGTCGCCATGGGGTACAAGGAGATCGAGGTCGGGTTCCCGGCCGCGTCCCGGGCCGAGTTCGACTTCGTCCGGTCGCTGGTGGAGCGGGACCTGATTCCCGACGACGTCACGGTCTCGGTCCTCACCCAGGCCCGCGAGGACCTGATCGAGCGCACCGTGGAGTCGCTGCGCGGCGCGGGCAAGGCGACGGTCCACCTCTACAACGCGACCGCTCCGCTGTTCCGCGAGGTGGTGTTCCGCGCGGACCGCGCGCGGGTGCGGGAGATCGCGGTGGCGGGCACCGAGACGGTCATGCGGCACGCGGACCGCGTGCTCGGCCCGGACTTCGTCCTGGGCTACGAGTACTCGCCCGAGATGTTCACCGACACCGAGCTGGACTTCGCGCTGGAGGTCTGCGAGTCGGTGATGGACCGCTGGCGGCCCGGCCCCGGCCGGGAGATCATCCTCAACCTCCCGGCGACGGTGGAGCGCTGCACCCCCAACATCTACGCCGACCGGATCGAGTGGATGTCGCGCTCGCTGTCCCGGCGGGAGTTCGTCTGCCTGTCCGCGCACCCGCACAACGACCGCGGCACCGCCGTCGCCGCGGCCGAGCTCGCCGTGCTGGCGGGCGCGGACCGGGTCGAGGGCTGCCTGTTCGGCCAGGGCGAGCGCACCGGCAACGTCGACCTGGTGACCCTGGGGCTCAACCTGCTCGCCCAGGGCGTCGACCCGGCCATCGACTTCTCCGACCTGGAGGAGGTCAAGCGGGTCTACCGGCAGTGCAGCCGGATGGAGGTCCCCGAACGCCACCCGTACGCGGGCGATTTGGTGTTCACCTCGTTCTCCGGGTCGCACCAGGACGCGATCAAGAAGGGCTTCGAGGCCCAGGCCGCCGCGGCGGCGCTAGCCGGGGTTCCCGTCGAGGACGCGGAGTGGTCGATGCCCTACCTGCCCATCGATCCGCGTGACATCGGCCGGACCTACCAGGCGGTGATCCGGGTGAACAGCCAGTCCGGGAAGGGCGGCGTCGCCTACCTGATGAAGGAGCACCACGGTCTGGACCTGCCGCGCCGACTCCAGATCGAGTTCTCCGGCGTCGTGCAGGCGGTGACCGACGAGGTCGGCGGCGAAGTGAGCCCGCGACGGCTGTGGGAGGTCTTCGCCGAGCACTACCGGCTCGACGCGCCGGGCGAACTGGACTCCGAGTCCGCCGCCGTGGCGGCCATGGCGGCGCGGGGCACACCGGTCCGGGTGCTCGACGCCGTCGAGCACCCGTTGGCCGGGCCGGAGCCGCGCACGGCCGTCTATCTGGAATGCGCGATCGCGGGCGAGGTCCGCTGGGGCGTGGGCATTGACGCCGACGCTCAGAGGGCGCGGGCCGCGGCCGTGCTCGGCGCGGCGCGCCGGTCGACGGCGACCCAGCTCGACCAGGCCCGGTCTGCCTGAGGGCCGCCAACCGCGCCCGAGGCCGTGCCGCTGTTGATCATCAGCACGGCTTCGAGCCGGTTGCGCGCCCCCAGCTTGGGTAACGCGTGCGAGACATGGCTTTTGATCGTGGCGGGCGAAATGCGCAGTTGGCGGGCGGCCTCGGTGGTGGACACGCCGGTGGCGAGCAGAGTGAGCACTTCCCATTCCCTTGCGGTCAGCGCGGATGAGTTCTTCGCGGTGGATAACCGGGGATCGATGTGCTGCGGCGCCGCCCGCAGCGGCCACAATTGCGGGGACAGCAGCAGGTGCCCGAAGGCCACCGCCCGAACCGCAGCGGCCACCCCGTCGGTCTCGCGGTCCTTGACCAGCGCGCCGGTCGCCCCCGCCGCGAGGGTGTCGGTCAGCGTGGTCGGGTCCCAGGCCGAGGAGATGACCAGGGTCCGCACGCCGCGCTCGCGCAGCGCCCGCACGCCGGGCGTCGGATCCAAGCCGGGATAGGCCGAGAGCACGGCCACCTCGGCGCGGTCGAGGTGCGGCCAGCGCTGCACCGGCAGCGCGCTGTCGACCGAGCCGAGCAGCAGGGTGCCCTCGTCCGACCGCAGGGCCTCGGCCAGCGCGTGCCGGGACAGCGGGTCGTGGTCGACCAGCAGGACGCGCACGCGCCCGCAGGCGTCGTCCCGCACCACGCGGTCCAGCGGTTTTCCCGAGTAGGTGAACAGCATCTCGGTATTCACACAATTCCCCCTGACATGAATCCGATGCGCAATAACGAACTTGCTCGGAAACGCTCGACTTGTCAAGGGTGATGGCAATCTCTAATAGTCCGAAAATGGCAGACAATACGCCGAAAACGCCTGCGGCGCGCTGATTCGCCGCAGGCGTCGCTCACCTGCGTTTCGCGGGGCGGGCCAGGGTCAGTCCGGTTCCTCCCGCCACTGCCGCTCGCTGACGCCGAAGACGGTCGCGAGTCCCGCGGCGCCCGCGTCGGTCACCCGCACGATGCGCGGCGTGCTCGCGTGCCGCACCCAGTCCAGGTCGAACAACCGGGCGGTGAGCGCCGCCCCCAAGCCGCCGGAAAGGTGGTGGCGCTGCTCGCTCCAGTCGACGCAGTACCGGATCGGCGGCCTGCCGGTGGGCAGGGCGCCCAGGTTGATGCCGAACGCGGTCAACTCGGCGCGGCCGGACTCGGTCAGCGCGTAGGTCGCGTCGCGGCCGTAGGCGGCGGGCTGGTCCCGGCCGCCGCTGTCCGGGTGGTGCACGCCGTCGCCGCCGACCAGCGCGGCGCGGTCGATGAGCGCGCCCATGAGCGCGACGCCCAGCCTGCCCGCGAGGTGGTCGTAGCAGGTCCGGGAGCGGCGCAGGGCGGTGTGCTGGGTGCTCTCCCGCAGCGAGGTCACCGGCAGCGGCGGGGCGATGATGGCCAGCGCCTCCAGCGCCGAGGTGATCTCGGTCCCGGCGATCCGGTACCGCCGCGTGCGGCCCGTCCGCGTCACCGTCACCAGGCCCGCCCGCTCCAGCTTCGCCAGGTGCGCGCTCGCCGTCGCCGCGCTGACCCCGGCCTCGTCGGCTAGGACGCTCGCTGGGATCGCCCGGCCGTCGCTGAGCGCCTTGAGCATCCGGGCCCGGGACCCGTCCGCGATGAGCGCGGCGGCCCGGGCGATGTCCGGATCGGCCTGCCGTGGTCCCGGCGCCGGTCGTGGCGCCCGCGCGTGTTCTGTGGCCACGCCCCGACTGTAACGGGACGAAGCTTCGACGGGGAACGAAGTGTTCCGGCTCGACACTGAGCGCATGAACTCAGCGACTTCGAGTTCGGTGGCGGCCCCGCCCGCTCGCCCCGAACTTGTCATGGCCCCTCTGCTGGCCCTGAGCCTGGGCTATTTCCTGGTGATGCTCGACGTCACCGTGGTCAACGTCGCCGTGCCGCAGATCCAGCGCGAACTCGGCGCGAGTTCGGCGGGAATGCAGTGGATCATCGACGGCTACAGCACGCTGTTCGCCGCGTTGCTGCTGCTCGGTGGGAGCCTGGGCGACCGGCTCGGCAACCGCCGGATCTTCCTGCTTGGTCTGGGCCTGTTCACCGCGGCCTCGGCGCTGTGCGCGCTCGCGGGCAGCACCGGCACGCTGATCGCGGGCAGGCTCGCGCAGGGCGCGGGCGCTGCGCTGCTGGTGCCCGCGTCGCTGGCGCTGCTCTCGGCCGCCTACCCCGACCGCGCCGTCCGGGCGCGGGCGCTGGGCTTCTGGGCCGGTGTGTCGGCCGTCGGCTTCGGCGCGGGCCCGGTGATCGGCGGGTTCCTCGTCGCCGGGCTGGACTGGGAGGCGGTGTTCTGGCTGAACGTGCCCATCGCGCTCGTCGCGGTGGCGCTGACCGTCCGCCACCTCCCGGCGACCCCGCCCAAGGCTGAACGGCGGCGCACGGACTTCGTCGGCCAAGTGCTCGCCGTCGTCGGCCTCATCGGCGTCGCTGGCGCGCTGAACCACGCCAGCACCGACGGGTGGATCTCGGTCGTCGTGATCACCGGCTTCGTCGGCGGAGCCGCCGCGCTGGCCGGATTCGCGGTGAACGAGTGGCGGCTGGAACGGGCGGCGGCGGCCGACCCGAACGGGGCGCGATCGCCGCTGCTGCCGCTCTCGCTGTTCCGGGACCCCGGGTTCGCCGCCACCGCCGTGATCGGCGTCCTGCTCAACCTCGGCTACTACGGGATGCTCTACCTCACCACCCTCTACTTCCAGCAGGAGCGCGGCTACGACGCGCTGACCACCGGCTTCCTCCTGCTGCCGACCGTGGGCATGGCGCTGCTCGCCGCCCCGCTCTCGGGCAGGCTGACCGCCCGGTTCGGGCCGTACCGGCCGATGACCGCCGCCCTGCTGCTCGGCGCGGTCGGCTTCCTCGGCTGGCTGGCCGCCGGGCCGGACACCCCCTACGCCGTGCTGCTGTTCGCGCTGGTCGCCACCGGCCTCGCCACGCCGATGACGGTGCCCGCCGCCACCGCGGCGATCATCGAGTCGGCGCCAGCCGAGCGCGCGGGCGTCGCCTCCGCGGTGCTCAACGTCGCCCGCCAGGTCGGCAACGCCATCGGCGTCGCGCTGTTCGGCACGCTCGCGGTCACCGCGCCGACGATGATCGACGGCCTGCGCCTGTCGGCCCTGATCGCGACCGCGGCATTCCTGCTCGGCTCCCTGCTCGCGCTCACCGCGGGCAGGCGCGCGCCCGAGCGCGCCTGACACCGCCCGCTCATCAGGAAAGGACTGACATGACTATTCGCGTCGCCGTCAACGGATTCGGCCGCATCGGCCGGACCATCGCCAGGGCCGCCATCGATCGCGCCGGGATCGCCGTGGTCGCGGTGAACGACCTGGCCGACCCCGGCCTGCTGCGCCACCTGTTCCGCTACGACTCCAGCCACGGCAGGCTCACCACCCCGGTCGCCCTCGACGGCGACGACCTGGTGGTCGGCGAGGACCGCATTCGGGTGCTCGGCGAGCGCGACCCGGCCGCGCTGCCCTGGGCCGAGTTGGGCGTCGACGTGGTGGTGGAGTCCACCGGCGTGTTCACCGACGCGGGCAAGGCCGCCGCGCACCTGACCGCCGGAGCGGGCCGCGTCGTCATCGCGGCGCCCGCGACGAACGAGGACCTGACCGTGGTCATGGGCGTCAACGAGCACGCGTTCGACGGGACCCAGCGCACGCTGTCCAACGCCTCCTGCACGACCAACTGCGCCGCGCTGCTGGCCAAGGTCCTCGACGACGAGTTCGGCGTCCTGCGCGGCCTGATGAACACCGCGCACGCCTACACCGGCGACCAGCGGCTGCAAGACCTGCCGCACAAGGACTTCCGCCGCGCCAGGGCGGCCGCGGCCAACATCATCCCGACCACGACCGGCGCCGCCAAGGCCATCGGCAAGGTCCTGCCCAACCTCAGCGGCAAGCTCGACGGCCTGTCGATGCGGGTCCCGGTGATCGACGGCTCGGTCGTGGACCTGACCGTCGAACTCGGCCGCCGGACCACCGTGGACGAGGTCAACACCGTCTTCGCCAAGGCGGCGGCGGGCCCGCTGGCCGGTCTGCTGGAGTACACCGAGGACCCGATCGTGTCGACCGACATCGTCGGCACCACGGTCTCCTGCACCTTCGACGCCCCGATGACCATGGTCATCGACCGGCCGGACGGCGGCTCCCTGGTCAAGGTCGTCGGCTGGTACGACAACGAGGTCGGGTTCTCCCACCGCACCCTCGACCTGATCGCCCACATCGGCGGCCACGCGGGCTAATCCGGCGAGTGCGACGGTCCCAGGCCGGTCTCGGGCCGGGTCGCCCGGCGTGGCTCCCGGCCCGCCGGGGGCTTGGGGGCCGGGTGCTCGGGCGCGGGCGGGATCGGCCTGGCCACCGGCTCCGGGCCGATCTCGATGGGCTCGCCGTGGTGGGCGGTCGGGACCGGATCGCCGGAGACCAGGCGGTAGTGGGCCTGGCCGGGTTCGATCTCGACTTGGATTCGGCTGCCCCGAAACGACATCCGGAACGCGACCCGGCGCAGTGCTGCGGGCAGGCGCGGGGCGAAGGTCAGCGCGCCGCCGTGGTCGCGCATCCCGCCGAGACCGGCCACGACCGCCTGCCACGCCCCCGCGAGGGAGGCCATGTGCAGTCCGTTGCGGACGTTGCTGTGCAGGTCGTGCAGGTCGGTCAGGGCCGCCTCGGCGAGATAGTCGTAGGCCAGGTCCAAGTGGCCGCACTCGGCGGCGATCACCGACTGGGTGCCCGCCGACAGCGACGAGTCGCGCACGGTCCGCGCCTCGTAGTAGGCGAAGTCGCGGACCTTCTGCTCCAGGGTGAAGGCGTCGCCGCGCAGGTGCAGGGCCAGCACCAGGTCCGCCTGCTTGACCACCTGCTTGCGGTAGAGGTCGAAGTACGGGTAGTTGAGCAGGAGGGGGTAGTTGTCGTCGGGGGTGTTCTCGAAGTCCCATTCCTCGTGCTCGGTGAATCCCTCCGACTGGGGGTGCACCCGCAGCAGCTCGTCGTAGGGGACGTGCATCCGGTCGGCCATGTCGCGCCAGCGCCCGACTTCCTCGGCGGTGACCTCAAGGCGCTTGCCGACCTCGGGGTTGCGCTCGCAGGCGTCGGCGGCCTCCACGAGGTTCTTCTGGGCCATCAGGTTCGTGTAGATGTTGTTGTCCGCTATGGCGGTGTACTCGTCGGGGCCGGTGACCCCGTCGATGCGGAAGCCGTCGTGCGGGTCGTCGTGGCCGAGCGAGGCCCATAGACGGGCGGTCTCCACCAGCAGCTCGGTGCCCTCGTCGCGGTCGAAGTCGGTGTCCAGGGTGGCCGCGTAGTACCGGGCGGTGGCGTCGGCGATGTCGGCGGAGACGTGGAACGCCGCCGTGCCCGCGGGCCAGTACGCCGAGCACTCCTGGCCGTTGATCGACCGCCACGGGAACGCCGCGCCCGCCTTGCCGAGCACCCGGGCGCGGTCGCGGGCCAGCGGCAGCGTGCTGTGCCGCCACCGCAGGGCGTCGCGGGCCGCGTCGGGCATCGTGTAGGTCAGCACCGGCAGCACGAACGTCTCGGTGTCCCAGAACGCGTGCCCGTCGTAGCCCGGGCCGGTCAGCCCCTTGCCGGGAATGGCCCGGCTTTCCCCGCGCGCCCCGGCTTGCAGGATGTGGAACAGGCTCAGCCGCACCGCCTGCTGCAACTCGTCGTCGCCGTCGATCTCGACGTCGGCGGCTTCCCAGAAGTCGTCCAGGAACGCGCGCTGCTCGGCCAGCAGCCCTTCCCAGCCGGTCTGCAGCGCGCCCGCCAGCGCCGCCTCCACCTGGGCGCGCAGGGCGGGCGCGGACCGTTTGGCCGACCAGCCGTAAGCGAGGTACTTGGTGACCCGCAGGGTCTCGCCGACCGGGATGTCCGCGGCGACGGTGAGCCGCGCCAGGTCGTCCTCGCAGGCGATGTCGGTGCGCAGGCCGTCGGTCGCGGCGATCTCGTGGTCCATCGCCGCCGCCATCCGCAGCCCCGACTCGCGGGTGTGGTGCACCAGCACCGCCCGGTAGTCCTGGGACCAGTGGAACTCGCCCACCAGCGGCGATTTGAGCGCCTGGGCCACCCGGGGGTCGCGGGTCTCGGACTCGACCGGCTCGTTGGCCAGCAGATCCGATTGCAGGACCAGCTGCATCCCCTCGTGGACGGGCACGACCTCGTAGCGGATCGCGGCCACCGCCCGCTGGGTGAACGACACCAGGCGCTGCGAGCGCACCAGCACCCGCCGCCCGGTGGGCGACTCCCACTCGGTCTCCCGGGACAGGACTCCCGTGCGGAAGTCCAGGGTGCGGTGGTGGGCGTGCGCTTTGCCGTAGCGCATGTCCAGCGGCTCGTCCTCGACCAGCAGCCGGATGATCTTGCCGTCGGTCACGTTGACCACGGTCTGCCCGGCCTCCGGGTAGCCGTAGCCCGCCTCGGCGTAGGGGAGCGCGTGCTCCTCGTAGAACCCGTTGAGGTAGGTGCCCGGCAGCCCGACCGGCTCGCCCTCGTCCAGCGACCCGCGCATTCCCAGGTGGCCGTTGGACAGCGCGAAGGTGGACTCGGTGCGGTGCAGCTGGTCGACGGCCAGCCCGCTCCAGCGCAGCCGCCACGGCTCGGTGTCGTAGCCGGGGGTGATCACGCCTGGCCCGCCAGGAGTTCGGCGAGATCGTTCACCACGACGTCCGCGCCGTGCTCGCGCAGCGCGTCGGCCTGGTTCGCCCGGTTGACGCCCACCACGTAGCGGAACCCGCCGGAACGCCCGGCCTCCACGCCCGACAGCGCGTCCTCGAAGACCGCCGCCTCCGACGGCGCCACATCCAGCGCCCGCGCGCCCGCGAGGAACGAGTCTGGGGCAGGCTTGCCACGCAGCCGCTCCGCCACGATCGTGAGCCCGTCGACCCGGGCCTGGACGAACGGGGCGAGCCCGGCCACGGCGAGGACGTGCTCGCCGTTCGCCGACGAGGTCACCACGCCGATCTTGAGCCCGGCGTCCTGGGCGGCGCGCAGATAGGCCACCGAGCCCGGGTACGCCTCGATGCCGCGCTCATCGATCAGCGCGAGCAGCGCCACGTTCTTGCGGTTGCCCACGCCGTGCACGGTCGCGCGGTCCGGCGGGTCGTCCGGCTCGCCCTCGGGCAGCCGGACGCCGCGCGAGGCGAGGAAGGTGCGCACCCCGTCGGCGCGCGGCCGTCCGTCGACATAGGACGTGTAGTCCAGGGTGGTGAACGGCGAGCGGTCGCCTGCCGCGCTGCCCGCCAGGAACTCGTCGAAGGTGCGTTGCCAGGCGATCTCGTGCAGGGCCGCGGTGCTGGTGAGCACGCCGTCGAGATCGAACAGGCAGGCCCGCACACCGTCGGGTAGACCGATCATGAGAGCGACGCTACCGTTTCGGGCCCGCCTCGGCAGCGTTCGCGCTGCCGAAACCGGGGTGTTGCTGCGACACTGGCGCCATGTCCGAGGCATCCGACCGGTCGGCCCCGCGCCCGCTGCTCGACGTGGTGCTCGACCGGCCCACCGAGGGCGCCGTGGTGATCCGGCCGAGGGGGGAGGTCGACCTGCTCACCGCGCCCAGGTTCGCCGCCAGCATGGCGAACGCCCTCGACGGCGGGGCCACCCTGGTGGTGGTCGACCTCGGCGAGGTGACGTTCTTCGGCTCGGCGGGCGTGGCGGGCTTGGCCAAGGCCGCGGAGCGGGCGCTCGTCGTCGGCGCCGTGTTCCGGCTCGTGGTGGGCGAATCGATGGCCAGCCGGGTGCTGGAGATCAGCGGGCTCACCCAGGTGCTGGAGATGCGGGCGACGGTCGCGGCCGCGCTCGCGGGCTGACCGCGACACCCCGGAGCCCGCGATAGCGGAGAGTGACGGGAAACACCCGGGCGGGGGAACGCGGCGCGAGGTTCGGACGTTGAGTCGTATGTCGCCACGCAAAGCTGGACCGGCGGACGTTTCCCGGCGGTGTTCCCCCCGATACCGCTGGACGCACGTCGCCGAACCGGGGCATGGCGACGAGATGCCGCCGACCGGACCAACCCCCCACCCCCAGTCCGGTCGGCGGCCTCGGACCTCGCCCAATGATCACTCTCCGTGGCCGCTCGTGCGGCCATGCGGAGGACGACGCGGCCGTCCCGACCGGGCGACCGGACCCCCGCGGGCGTTTTGCCCCTGGACACCGGGGGTAACGCGAACAGGTGAGCACCGCCATCGAGCCCTGGCAGGACCGCGGCGCCTGCCGCGGGGCGCCCGCCGACCGGTTCTTCAGCCCGGACAACGAGCGGGGCCGCGCCCGCGACCAGCGAATCCGCGAGGCCAAGCGGGTGTGCGCGCGGTGCCCGGTGCTGATCCGCTGCCGAGACCACGCCCTGCGCACCGCGGAGCCCTACGGGGTGTGGGGCGGGCTGGACGAGAACGAGCGCGCCGAACTGCGCAGACGCGGCCGCCGCCGCTACGCCTGACTTTCGCCGCTACGCCTGACTTTCCGGGCTGTCGCGGGACTTTTCGCTGTCGCGGGACTTTCCGAGCGCGCCGGTGGTCGCCGTGATTCGAGAGCCGCGCGAGACGATCGGCTCCGGTGTCCAGAGTGGCCGGTGAGCGAGTGGCCCGTGTCCGAACAGCCATGTCCGAACAGCCATGACCAAACAGTTCAGTCCTCGGTCATCGCCTGTCGAAGCTGGGACAGCGTCCTGGCCAGCAGCCGGGAGACGTGCATCTGCGACAGGCCCACCTGGTCGGCGATCTGCGTCTGGGTCATGTTGCCGTAGAAGCGCAGCAGCAAGATCCGGCGTTCGCGTTCCGGCAGCCGCTCCAGCAGCGGTTGCAGTGTCTCGTGGTACTCGACGCCGTCGAGGGCCTTGTCCTCGACGCCGAGCCGGTCGCCCACCGACGCGGTGTCCTCGTCGGGGCCGATCATCTCGTCCAGCGACTGGGAGCGGTACGCCGAACTGGCCTCCAGTCCGGCGTAGACGTCCTCTGTGGACATGTCCAGGTGCCGGGCCAGCTCGCTGGGGGTGGGCGCGCGGCCCATCCGCTGGGCCAGCTCGGCGGTCGCCGTGTTGACCGCGAGGTGCAGCTCCTTGAGCCTGCGCGGCACCCGGACCGACCAGCTGGTGTCCCGGAAGTGCCTGCGCACCTCGCCCATGATCGTGGGCACGGCGAAGGACAGGAAGTCGCTGCCGCGCTCGGGGTCGAACCGGTCGACGGCGTTGATCAGGCCGACGGTGGCCACTTGGAGCAGGTCGTCGTAGGGCTCGCCGCGGTTGGCGAAGCGCTGCGCGATGTGCTGGGCGACCGGCAGGTGGCCGGTCACCAGTTCCTCGCGCAGCGCGGCGCGCTCGGCCGGGTCCGTCCGCGGATCGGTCAACCGCTGGAACAGGGGAGTGAGGTGGGTGTAGCCGTCGGAACCGGCACGACGAGCCGAACTCGACAGGTGTGGTTGGGTCACGCGGCGGCCGACCTCCTCGCCATGCGCAGCTCGATCGCGAGCCGCGCGAAGGACTCACCGCCGGACACCTCGGTCCGCATCGACTCGACCAGGGCGGTCAGCAGGCTCCAGCCCAGCGAGCCCTTGTCCAGCGGGGTGTCGTCGAGCACGGGCACCGTGCCGTGGATGTCGATGCCGTGCGGCGTCGTGCGGAACCGCAGCACCAAGTCGCTGAAGGGCAGGGCGCGGCTGATGAGCATCGTGCACGTCTCGTCCACGACCAGTTGCAGGTCGGCGATCGCGTCGACGTCGTAGTCGCGCCGCATGGCGATGTTCGCGGCCACCGCTCTGGCCAGGGGCAGCTGCGTCAGGGCGGCGTCCACCCGGAGTTCGACGAGTTCGCCCTCGTCGGACATGCGGTCCGGCATCGCCTCTCCCACTCGGGGTTGCCTCGGCCGCGGAAGATGCATCGCGCCGGTGGCGCGCTCCCGCCGGTGTCGCGGATCTGTCACCGACTCCGGTTACCCCGTTCGGCGCGCGCTACACCTAAAGTGCGTTTCGCGGGCCCGTGGCCCGGGAACGCCCGGAGCATGACTCCTCGCCACCCCAGACCTTACGAAGACGACTTGCGGGAATCCGCCTACCGCGGCCACACCGAGGACCGCGACGAGGTGATCGGCGACGAGGTGGTCTACGACGAGTTGGACCACGACGTGGAACGCGAGGTGGGCCGGGACGAGGTGGGCAGCCCGCTGGCGGAGCCGCGGGAGGCGCCGGAGGTGATCCCGGAAGGCAATCCCGACGACGTCCTGGCCGAGGAACGGCCGCCAGCGGAGGGCTGAGGTCGCGGGATTGGGCGGACGCCGCCGGGGTAGCCCGATCGTGACACCCACACGTGCTTTCGGAAAGGAGAGACATGACCACCGCTCGGGAGATCATGACGCCGGACGTGAGTTGTATCCGCGCCTCGGACACCGTGCTGCAAGCGGCGCGCCGGATGGCCGAACTGGACGTGGGGTCGCTGCCGATCTGCGGCGAGGACGACCGGCTCAAGGGAATGCTGACCGACCGCGACATCGTGGTGAAGGTGCTCGCCCAGGGCAAGGACCCGGTGGCGGTGCACGCGGGCGAGCTCGCCCAAGGCGAGGCGGTGACCGTGGGCGCGGACGACGACGCCGAGGTCATCCTGCGGACCATGGCCACGCACGGGGTGCGCAGGCTGCCGGTGATCGACGGGCACGACCTCGTCGGCATCGTCGCCCAGGCCGACGTGGCCCGCTCGCTGCCCGAGCCTAGGGTCGGCGACCTGCTCAGCGCCCTGTCCGTGGACGACTAGCCGAAACCGACTCGAAGGCCACCCCGTCGCGCCGGGGTGGCCTTCGGCTTTGTCGGCGATCTGGTGGCTCAGAAGATTTTCACGATGCCGAGCAGGCTGACGACCGTGAAGGCGACCACCGCGAGCAGCACGACGATCACGAACACCAGCGTGACCACCGGCAGCGCGCGGGAGGGGTAGCGCTCGCGGCGGGAGAGCCCCTGGGTGGCGCTGCCCGAGTCGGGCGGGGTGTCGCCGGGCCGGACCCCGCCGCCAGGTTCGAGCCCGAGGCCGGGCGTGCGGTCCGGATCGGGGTCCGGGGGAGTGGCCGTCATGGGTCGGTGCCTCCTTCTCACGGTTCGGTTTCCGGCTACCCGGCGCCGCCTGTCCGCACACCGCGTCACCCGCCCGGATGAGTAATGACCGTTGATCAGGGGTAGTCCCCCGGCATGACGAATGAGCCGAACCGCACCGAGGAGGTGCGCCAACTGTCCACTGGCGAGCTGGTCGGCAGGCTCGGCGAGCAGGTGTCCCACCTGATTCGCGACGAACTCGCCTTGGCGAAGAACGAGCTGAAGGACAAGGGCAAGCAGGCGGGCGCGGGCGCGGCTTTTGGCGGCGCGGCCGCGGTGCTGGCCTGGTTCGGGGTGGGCGCGCTGGTGATCACGGTCATCGCGGCGCTGGCCCTGGCGCTGCCCGTGTGGGCCGCCGCGCTGATCGTGGCGGTCGCCCTGCTCGCCGCGGCGGGCGGTTTGGGGCTGCTGGCCAAGAACAAGGTCCAGAACGCCACCCCGCCCATCCCCGAGCAGGCCATCGGCAGCACCCGCCGCGACGTCGAAGCAGTGAAGGAGAGTGCGCACCGATGAACCCCAAGCCCAAGCAGGACGAGTTGCGCGAGGACATCGAACGGGTCCGCGGCGACCTCGCCGAGACGGTGGACGCGCTGGTCGCCAAGACCGACGTGAAGCGCCGCGTCGGCGAGAAGACCGAGGAGGTCAAGGCGAACCTGGCCGACAAGGCCGGGGAGGTCAAGGCCACCGTGGCGGAGAAGACCGGCGAGGTGAAGGCCGCGGTCGCCGAGAAGACCGGCGAGGCCAAGGCGAACCTGGCGCAGAAGACCGGGCACGTCCGGGAGACGCTCGCCGAGCGCGCCCACGAGGCCAAGATCAAGGCGGACGACCTCGCGGGCCAGGCTTCCGGGCAGGCGAGCCACGCGGTCGAGGTGGCCCGCCGCAAGCCCGTCCCGGTCGGGGTCGCCGCCGCGCTCCTGGCCGCGCTGATCGTGCTGCTGATCCGCAAGCGGACGAGGTGAGCCGGTCGTGAAGCTGCTCTACCGTCCCCTCAGCATGCTGATCAGCGTGCTCGGCGGCCTGGTGTCCGCCGCGGTGTTTCGCCGCGTCTGGCGCGCGGTCTCCGGCGACGAGGAGGCTCCCGAGGCCACCTCGTCGGAGCACTCCACCCGGGAGGTGCTCGTCGCCGCGCTGCTCCAGGGCGCCATCTTCGGCGTCGTCAAGGCGAGCGTGGACCGCGCGGGCGCCAAGGGCTTCCGCAAGCTGACCGGACAACACCTAGACGACTGACGACGACTGACAAGTTCCTGTTAACACAAACAATTGCGGGCCACCTTCGGCAGGAAGGTGGCCCGCAACTGTATCGATAGGACGAACAATTAATCCGGTGGCTCCGCCGCGGGCGGCGACTGGTCCACAGTGTCCGCCGTGCCGTCGACGGAAGTGTCGGCCTCGGCGTCCTCGCCGTGCAGCGGCACGCGTTCGCGGGTGTGGCTCTCGGCGTACTCGTCCAGCGACGCCGTGCTGCGGTCCAGCATGTCGTCGCTGTCGGAGTCGACGCTGTCGGATTCGTTCTCTGGTCGGGTCACACCGTTCGGATACCCAGCGCGACGGTCAGTGAATCAGCCCGCGAATCAGGCGGCCGATTCGCGCAGGGCGGGCAGCAGTTCGTCGCGGGCGAAGGCGAAGAAGTCGTCCTGGGCGTCCCCGCCGATCTGGACGAGGGCGATGTCGGTGAACCCCGCCTCCCAGAACGCCGAGACCGCCTTGACGATCTCGCCCGCGTCCGGGCCGCACGGGATGCTCGCGGCCACGTCGTCCTCGCGCACGAATTGGTTGGCCGCCGCGAACGCCGAGGGGCCGGGCAGCTCGGCGTTGACCTTCCAGCCCCCGCCGAACCACCGGAACTGCTCGTGCGCGCGGGTGACGGCGGCGTCGCGGTCGAGGTCCCAGGAGATCGGGATCTGCCCGATCTTCCTGCTTTCGGTGCGCGCGAGCTTGTCCCAGGCCGAGCACAGGGCGCTGTCCGGCTCGACGGCGATCATGTGGTCGGCCAGCGGCGCGAACCGGCTCACCGATTGGTCGCCGGACACCGCGACCGCCACCGGCATCCGCAGGTCCGGCCGGTCCCACAGCTTCGCGGAGTCCACCCGGAAGTGGTCGCCCGCGTAGTTGACGTAGCCGCCGTCGAACAGCGCCGAGATGATCTCTACCGCCTCGACCAGCATCTCGTGCCGCACGTTGACCGGCGGCCAGCCCCGCCCGACGATGTGCTCGTTGAGGTTCTCGCCCGCGCCGAGGCCGAGGGTGAACCGCCCGCCGGACAGCAGTTGCGTCGTCGCGGCCTGCTGGGCGACCACCGCCGGGTGGTACCGCATGATCGGGCAGGTCACGTAGGTCATCAGCTCGACCGTGCTGGTCACCTGGGTCACCGCGCCCAGCACGCTCCACGCGTTGGGCGCGTGCCCCTGCTCGTCCAGCCACGGGTTGAAGTGGTCGCTGCTGACCTCGAAGTCGAACCCGGCCTCCTCCGCGCGCGCGGCGTAGCGGACCAGGTCGCGCGGGTCGGACTGCTCGGTCATCAGCGTGTAGCCGAAGCGGGTCATCGCTCATTCCTCTCGCGAAGCCGAGATCGCTGGTCCCCCCTCGGACTCGCCCGCGCGGGGCTCATTCCTCCCGCAGGGCCGAGGCGACCGAGCCGCTGGTGTCGTCGGTGGCGGGCGCCGGGTTTCCCGGTTCGCCCGGGGCGGCGGCGGTCACGTCGTCCACGTCGTCTGCTGGCTCATCGATCCGGTCGGACAGCTCATCGATCGGGGTGTCCGGGCCGGGGCGGCCCGGGTCGTCGGACACGTCGGGTTCCTCGGCCGCGAGCCGGTGCGCCAGGTCCTCGCCCTCGCGCTGCTCGGCGATCGTCATGCCGTGCTTGTCCGCCTCGGCCCAGCGCTCCGGGGGCTCGATGCCCTCTTCGAGCGGATCGAGGCCGAGGTTGTCCTCGTCGAGGCTCTCGAACTTGCTCTCTCCGTCCGTGCTGAAACCGTCGGTGCTCATGTCGGTTGTGCTACCCGGCGGCGGTCGGCGACAAACTCGTCTGCGCGGCCAGCAGTCGCAGCACGCCGTCGAGCCCGCCCGCGCGCGCGTGGGCGTCCCGCTGCCGGTGCGCGCCGTCGCCGTGGTGGTCGAGCCAGCTCAGCGTGGACTCCACGAACTCCAGCTCGCCGGTGGCCCGCAACTCGGCGGCGTGGTCGCGCACCAGGTCGCCGACGATCGAGCGCACCGGCCGCAGCGCCCCCGACACGGGGTCGGGCACCTCGCCCGCGAGGCCTTCGCGCGCCGCCCGCCACTGCGCCGCGCGGATGATCTCGGTGGGCACCCGGGGCGCGGGCTCCGGCGCGGCCAGCGCGTCGGCGACCAGGCAGCGCACCAGCACCGCGAGCAGCGTCGCCTCCTCCACCGTGCCCGCGACGTCGGACACCCGGATTTCCACGGTCGGCTGCGCCTCGGAGGGGCGGACGTCCCAGTAGACCATCTTGCGGTCCATCGCGGCCCCGGTCGCCAGCAGCCCCTGCACGATTTCCTCGTACTGGTCGGGAGAGTCCATATAGGGCGGCGGGCCAGCGGACGGCCAGCGCCCCCACAGCAGGTGCCGGACCGAGGAGTAGCCGGTGTCCTCGCCCTCGTGGAACGCGGAGTTCGCGCACAGCGCCAGCAGCGGCGGCAGCCACGGCCGCAGGTGGTTGGCCACCGCCAGCGCCGTCGAGCGGTCCTCGACGCCGACGTGCACGTGGCAGCCGCAGGTCACCCCGCCGAAGATGAACTTGCCGACGTGGCGGGCGATCCGGTGGTAGCGGGTGCCAGGGCCGATGACCGCGATGTCGGGCTGGGCGTGGGTCGCGGTGCCGCAGGCGATGAGCGTGGCGCCCTGCTCCCGGGCGCCGCGCGCGAGCTGCTCGCGCAGCCCGGCCAGCTCGTCGCGGATTTCCTTGGCGTCCCGGCAGATTCCGGTCGCGGACTCCACCTGGCAGCGCATCATCTCGGTCTTGAGGTCCGCGCCTTTCTCGTGGTCGGCGATCGCTTCCGGCCCCTGGTAAACCAGTCCGCCCTTGTCATCCACCAGGAGGAACTCTTCTTCCACCCCGACTGTCAAACCCTGCGTCGCCAACTGGTTCTCCTCTTTCCGCTCCGGTCACCTCATCGAGTACCCAGCCGCGAGCGGACTCACTCAGTGTCATAGTGAGGGGATGACCACCCGGGTACGTGAGATCGAACGAAAGTACGAGGCGGGCGCGGACTTCGCCCTCCCCGATCTGACCGAGGCGGGCCCGGTGCGGGCCTGCGAGGGCCCGCGCCGCACGGAGCTGGAAGCCACCTACTTCGACACCGCCGACCTGCGCCTCGCGCACGCGGGCGTGACCCTGCGCAGGCGCACCGGCGGCGACGACGCGGGCTGGCACGCCAAGCTCCCGGTCGGCCCGGACACCCGCGACGAGATCCGGTTCCCCCTGGGCCGCGCCCGCACGAAGGTGCCCGACGACCTCGCCGCCCTGGTCCGCGCGCACACCCTGGGCGCGCCGCTGGCCCCGGTGGTGCGGATCGCCACCGAGCGTGACGAGTGGGAGCTCAAGGACGCCGAGGGCGCCACGATCGCGCTGCTCGCCGACGACAAGGTCAGCGCGCATCCCGCGGACGGGGAGCCCCAGGAGTGGCGCGAGTTGGAGATCGAGGCGACCGACCGGGACGTGCTCGACGCGGTGGGCGCCGCGCTGGGCGCGCGGCCGTCGAAGTCGACCTCGAAGCTGGCGCGGGCGCTGGGCGACCGCGCCCGGACCGCCGCCGCCCCCGAGCTGCCCAAGCGCCCCACCGCGGGCGACGTCGCGCTGTCGTACCTGCGCGCCCAGATCGACGCGCTGCGGGCCCATGACGCGGGGGTCCGGCTCGACGCCGAGGACGCGGTGCACCAGTTCCGGGTCGCCTGCCGCAGGCTGCGCAGCGCCCTGCGCTCGTTCCGGCCGCTGCTCGACCGCGCGCGGGTCGAGGCCCTGCGCGCGGAGCTCAAGTGGCTCGGCGGCGAACTCGCGCCCGCCCGGGACACCGAGGTCCTGGAAGCGGAACTGCGCGCCGAACTCGACCGCATTCCCGCCGAGGACGTCCTGGGTGGAGTGTCCGCGCGGCTCACCGCCGAGCTGAGCCGGGCCGCCGCGGACGCCCGCGCCGCCGCCTTGGCCGCGGTGGACAGCGACCGGTACCTGGCCCTGCTGACCGACCTCGACGCGCTGCTCGCCGCGCCACCGTGGACGGACAAGGCGTCCCGTCCGGCCGCCCGGGAACTGGGCAAGCCGGTGGTCAAGGCATGGCACCGGCTCGCCCGGTCGGTGGCCGCGGTCGACGAAGCCGACTCCGACCGGGACACCGCGCTGCACCAGGCCCGCAAGGACGCGAAGAAGCTGCGCTACACCGTGGAGGCGGTGCGGCCGGTCTTCGGCGTGAAGCTGGCGAAATGGGGCAGGAAGGTGAAGAAGACCCAGAGCGCTCTGGGCGCCCACCAGGACGCGGTCGTCGCCCGGGCCGCCCTGCGCGATCTCGGCGTCCGCGCCCACCTGGCGGGCGACAACGGCTTCACTTACGGTCTGATGCGAGCCCGCCAGGACGTCCGCGCGCGGCGCGCGGAACAGGAGTTCGCCCGGCGGTGGCAGCGGTTGCGCGCGAGCGGCGGACCGCGCGGACTGCGCTGACCGCGTTTGCCTCTCGATCGCTGCGGGTACCTATCAGGTGACCTGCCGTGTCCGGAAGGGGCCGATCGTGGATGAGAACACGTATGTCATATTCCTGCTCCTCGGCATCGCGCTGGTGGTGGGAGACGGCCTGATCATCTACCGCAGCGGGCTGAGGTATCTGTCCGACTCGTACGGCGAGGCGCAGTCGGCCCGCTCGATGGCGCGACTCGTCTCCACGCTGTTCGTGCTCGCCGTCCTGGGAATCCTGCTGCTGATCTCCGTGATCAACTTTGGCAACGCGCCGCTGGAGGGCGTCGTCGTGCGGCTCGGCGTGGTGCTGCTGCTGGTGGCCGCCGCGCACGGGATCGCCATCAAGGTGCTCACCCGGATGCGCGACCGCCTCGACGCGGAGAACCTGACCAAGCAGCGCTACGACCACCTGCACCACGACGACCGCCCGCGTGACGACCGCCCGCGCGACGACCGCCGCGCCGAGGGCTACCCCGCTCAGGCGACCGCCGTGCGCGGCGACCTCGCGACCGAGCCGGTGGGCCCCATCGACGCCGAGGCCCAGGCGCGGGCCAACGGCGACGGCGAGACCCGCCTGTCGCGGGCGCCCGGCGCCGAGCCCGGGGTGGGCTCCCGTCCGGCCAGCGACTACGAGCCCGAGATCCCCGGGCCGCAACGGCGCGGGACCGTCGCCCCGGACGTCCGCTGACCGTGCCGTTGACCACGCGACCGCGGGGGGGGGGACGGGGGGGGGGGGGGGGGGTTTTGGTGGGGGGGGGGGGGGGCCTCCCCCCGGTCTCCCCCCGGGTCCCCCGAAAACACCCCCCACCACCCCCTTCCCCGCTGCTGTTTTGGCTT